>NZ_JBIATA010000047.1:0-44221 GCF_042891295.1 Streptomyces sp. NPDC001902
ACTCCGCATTCGTCAGGTCTCCACGGCCAACCATGCTGAACAGCGTCAATCCACACGCATGATCACGTCAGGAGATCCGAGAAACAGCACCTAGGCGGACGCCGCCCAGGCGGAGGCCGGCCGGACCGGTCCGGCCGGGCAGCGGGACACGAGGTGCCCGCCGCCCGCCGGGTGAACCCGGGAGGCGTTCACTCGTCCGGGGGAAATCAGCGCACGACGACGATCTTGGTGTTCACGGTCGCGAACTTCCACAGCGCCGCCCCGTCCTTCCGCTTCTCGCGGATGCCGCCGGTCTGCTGACCCGGGGGCGGGGCGTCGGGCAGGGAGCCGTCCTTCGCCGCGCTGAAGCCGATCACCACGCTGTCCACGGTCGTGAACCGCACCACGTTCTCGACGGCCACGCCGTCGCCGCCGACGCTGGCGGCGCTGCGGGAGGTCACGGAGTAGGTGCCGGGGGCGGGGTCCACGGTGCCGGGGACGACCCCGTACGTGGTGCGCACCTTTCCGTCGCCGCCGACCAGCCACACGCGGTCCGAGCGCAGCGAGTACACGACCCTGCTGCCGGTGCCGGAGGCCGCGGGGAGCTCGTCCGTCCGCTTCGGCGAGGGCGAGGCGGAGGCCGCCAGGGAGGTGTCGCGGCCGCCGGTGTCCGTGGGACGGACGCCCTTGGCCATCTCACTGGCGGAGCTGGAGGCCTGGACGGCGAGCACGCCGACGGCGGCCAGTGCGGCTGCGGTCAGTCCGGTCACGATCGTCCCTGAACCGATCCTTGCCACGGCTTTCCTCCGGAGGTGGGCGTCACGCTGGGTTGACGTTAGCAGCCGGGCCGCACGCCGACGGGAGCGCCGTCCCGGGCCGCGGCGGTGCCCCCGTCCTGGCAGGGCCACCCCGGTGAACGCCGTAGGCTGAACGCGTGCTGCTGCTTGCCTTCGATACCGCAACCCCCGCCGTGACGGTCGCCCTGCACGACGGCCGGCGCGTGCTCGCCGAGTCGACGGAGATCGACGCGAGACGGCACGGGGAGCTGCTGATGCCCGCCGTGGACCGTGTGCTGCGGGAGGCGGGGACCGGACTGGGCGACGTGACCGGGATCGTGGTCGGGGTCGGCCCCGGCCCGTACACGGGGCTGCGCGTCGGGCTGGTGACCGCGGTCTCCTTCTCCGACGTGCTCGGCGTCCCCGTCCACGGGATCTGCACCCTCGACGGGCTGGCCTACGCCGCCGGGATCGAGGGGCCGTTCGTCGTGGCGACGGACGCGCGCCGCAAGGAGGTCTACTGGGCCCGGTACGAGGGCCCGCGGGCCCGGGTGACCGACCCGGCCGTGGACCGGCCCGGCGACATCGCCGGCGAGGTCGCCGGGGTGCCCGCGGTCGGCGCGGGCGCCGCCCTCTACCCCGAGGCCTTCACCGACGTCCGCCCGCCCGCCGACCAGTCCGCCGCCGCGCTGGCCGCGCTCGCCGCCGTGAAGCTGGCGGACGGCGAGGACTTCCTCCCCGCGCTGCCGCTCTACCTGCGCCGCCCGGACGCCCAGGTGCCGGCCGGTTACAAGGCGGTCCTGCCGAAGTGACCGCGCTGATGCGCGAGATGCGCTGGTGGGACCTGGACCCGGTGATGGAGCTGGAGCACCGGCTCTTCCCGGACGACGCGTGGTCGCGCGGCATGTTCTGGTCCGAACTGGCCGACGCGCGGCACCCGTCGGCGACCCGGCACTACGTCGTGGCCGAGGACGAGGCCGGGCGGATCATCGGCTACGGGGGCCTGGCCGCCGTCGGCGGCACCGGGGACGTGCAGACCATCGGCGTCGCCCCCGAGCAGTGGGGCACCGGCCTCGGCGCGCTGCTGCTCGGGGAACTGCTGCGCCAGGCCACCGCCTTCGAGTGCCACGAGGTGCTGCTGGAGGTGCGGGTCGACAACGTCCGCGCCCAGCGGCTGTACGCGCGCTTCGGCTTCGAGCCGATCGGCTTCCGCCGCGGCTACTACCAGCCGGGCAACGTCGACGCGCTCGTGATGAGGCTCGGCGAGCTGCCGGCATCCCCTGACGTACCGGGACTACAAGGAACAGAGACCACCCATGGCTGACGAGCCCCTTGTCCTCGGCATCGAGACGTCCTGCGACGAGACCGGTGTCGGCATCGTGCGCGGGCACACCCTGCTGGCCGACGCGATCGCGTCCAGCGTGGACGAGCACGCCCGTTTCGGCGGCGTCGTCCCCGAGGTCGCCAGCCGCGCGCACCTGGAGGCGATGGTCCCCACGATCCAGCGCGCGCTGAAGGAGGCCGGCGTCGCCGCCTCCGACCTCGACGGGATCGCCGTCACCGCCGGCCCCGGGCTCGCGGGCGCGTTGCTGGTCGGCGTGTCCGCGGCCAAGGCGTACGCCTACGCGCTCGGCAAGCCGCTGTACGGGGTCAACCACCTGGCCTCCCACATCTGCGTGGACCAGCTGGAGCACGGGCCGCTGCCCGAGCCGACGATGGCGCTGCTGGTGTCCGGCGGCCACTCGTCGCTGCTGCTGGCCCCCGACATCACCGGCGACGTGCGCCCGCTGGGCTCCACCATCGACGACGCGGCGGGCGAGGCCTTCGACAAGGTCGCCCGCGTGCTGGGCCTCGGCTTCCCCGGCGGCCCGGCCATCGACCGCGCGGCCCGCGAGGGCGACCCGGACGCGATCCGCTTCCCCCGCGGCCTGACCGGCTCCCGCGACCCGCTCTACGACTTCTCCTTCTCCGGCCTGAAGACGGCCGTGGCCCGGTGGATCGAGTCCAAGCGCCGGGAGGGCGTGGAGGTGCCGGTCGCGGACGTGTCCGCGTCCTTCCAGGAGGCCGTCGTCGACGTCCTCACCCGCAAGGCGATCCGGGCCTGCAAGGACAACGGCGTCGACCACCTGATGATCGGCGGCGGCGTCGCGGCCAACAGCCGGCTGCGCTCGCTGGCGCAGGAGCGCTGCGAGGACGCGGGCATCGTCCTGCGCGTGCCGCGCCCCAAGCTGTGCACCGACAACGGCGCCATGGTCGCGGCCCTGGGCGCGGAGATGGTGGCCCGCGGCCGGCCGTCCTCCACGTGGGACCTGCCGGCGGACTCCTCGCTGCAGGTGACGGACGTGTCCGTGCCCGGCCACACGCACGACCACGATCACGACCATCTCCACGAGCTCAGCAAGGACAACCTCTACTCGTGACCGTCGCCCTGATGTGGGAGGCCCGCGCCGTCGAAGGGCGCGGGCCCGAGCTGCTGGCGTGGGCCCGCGAACGGACGCTGTCCCCGGCCCCGCTGCGCCGCGAGACCTTCTCCGCCCCCCAGGACCGGGTCCTGGTCATCACCTGGTGGGACGCCCCGTACGACGCGGAGCTGCCCGAGCTGCCCGAGCCCGGCGACGGCCTGGCCCGGCGGGCCGTCCACCGCTGGCGCTTCGAGTCGGTGGGGGACACGGCCTAGCCCCGGGGCGCGGGAGGGCCGGTCGTATGATGAGTCCGGCGTCGATCGCAACCGGGCTTCTGCTCGGCGCCGCCCCCGAGCAGGCGTCCTGCCGGACGACCGGTGTCCGGGAGGCGTTCTCGCAGGTGGCGAAGTACGCGTGACCGATTCCGGCTGTGCCGTCCTCTTCGATCTCGACGGCGTCCTCCTCGACAGCCGGCGGGCGATGCGACAGGCGATCCTCGACGTCGCCCGCGCCGCCTTGGGCGAGCCCGTAGACGAGAGCCGTCTGCCGGCCGGACTCGACCACCTTCCCCATCACGAACTCCTGGCGCGTCTCGGCGTGACCGACGAGGAGACCGTGTTCGGAGCCTCCTGGGAGGACGCGCTCACCCTCGCCACGTGGGGTGCGTCGCCGTTCCCGGGCGCCGTCGGCGTGCTGCGCGACCTCGCGGCCTCCGGTACGGCGATCGGGGTGGTGACCATGCAGCCCGCGAGCCGGGTGACGCGGCTCGTCCCTGCGGAGCTGTCCGCGCACTTCGGCGTGGTGGTCGGATGGGGCGACGCGGCGCCCAAGCCCTCCGGGGAGGGGATCCTGCTCGCGCTCGACCGTCTCGGGGTGCCGCCCGGCCGTGCCTGCTTCGTGGGCGACAGCCCTTCCGACGTCGCCGCCGCGGCGTCCGCCGGGATCCCGTCGATCGGCGCGGTCTGGGGGTACACCGGCCCCGCGCTGGGCAGTTGCGGCCCCACCGTCCTCGCCGGCGCCCTCACCGACGTGCCGGGCGCCGCGCAGCGCCTGCTGCGGCGGACGTAGCGCCTCAGCCGCGGACCGGGCCGCCCACCAGCATGCTCGGGGCGCCCGCGACACGGGTGAGGAAGACCGTGGCCGCGTGGGGGCCCTGGGGCTTGACGCGGCGGCGCACCTCCTCCGGCTCGACGGCCGAGCCGCGCTTCTTGACGGTCAGCACGCCGACCTCGCGTTCGCGCAGCAGGGCCTTGAGCCGCTTGAGGTTGAAGGGCAGCACGTCGGTGATCTCGTAGGCGGTCGCGTACGGCGTCGTGTGCGGCTCGTCCGAGGTGACGTACGCGATGGTCCCGTCGATCAGCCCGCCGCCGACCTGCGCCGCCACGTCGGCCACCATGTGGGCCCGGATGACCGCGCCGTCCGGCTCGTACAGCCAGCGCCCCACGGGGCGCACCTGGGGGTCGGGCAGCCCGGCGGCGGGCAGCGTGGCGCCCGACGGCAGGAGGGTCGCGCGGCGGGCGCCCGGCGCGGTGCCGAACCACAGCACGGCCTCCTTCACGTCGCCGTGGTCGGAGACCCATTCCGCCTCGGCGTCCTCCGGCACGGCCTCGTGCGGGATCCCCGGCGCCACCTTCACGGCGGCCAGCGGCGCCCTCCGCGCCGCCGCCACCGCCCACGACAGCGGCGGGGAGTACGCCTCGGGGTCGAAGATCCTGCCCCGTCCGCCACGCCGGGCGGGGTCGGCGAACACCGCGTCGAAGCCGTCCGTGGGGGTCTGCGTCACATCGGCGCAGCGCACCTCGATCAGGTCGGCCAGCCCCAGCGCCTCGGCGTTCGCCCGCACCACCGCGCAGGTCAGCGGGGAGCGGTCGACCGCCAGCACCTCCACCCCGGCGCGGGCCAGCGGGACGGCGTCCCCGCCGATCCCGCAGCACAGGTCCGCCAGCCGCCGCACCCCGAGCGCGGCGAACCGCTCCGCCCGGTGCCGGGCGACGGAGGCGCGTGTCGACTGCTCGACCCCGTCGGGCGTGAAGTACATCCGGTACGCGTCCTCCCCGAACTTCGCCGCCGCCCGCTGCCGCAGCCGGGCCTGCGTCAGCGCCGCCGCCACCAGCCCGGCGTCGTGCTCCCGCCGCAGCCGTGTCGCGGTCGCCAGTTCGGCGGCGGGGTCGTAGTCCCGCAGGGAGGTCAGCAGCGACTGCCCCTCGTCGGTCAGGAGAGCCGAGAACGCGTCAAGATCCACGCCGTCCATTGTCCCGCGGCACCGGTGCGTGCTGGACTTGCCCGGTACGTGGAGGACGAGGGGGGACGGATGACGGCCGTGCTCAGCACGGAATGGGACTCCTTACGGCAGCGGGCCACGCTGAGCGCCGGAGCACCCGGCGGCGCCGCCCCGGTGGAGCGTGTGGACGCGCGGACCCGGGCGGAACTGCTCGGGCGGCTGCGCTGGGAGGTCCTCCAGGGCGGCGGCCTCTTCCTGGCCTACTCCCAACTGCTCGACGGCGCCGCCTTCGCCGTGCTGCGGCCCGCCGAACTCCTCGACGAGCTCGCGCTGCGCGCCGTCGGCGGCGGGGCGATGATGCCGATCCGGGTCAACGCCCGCGACGCGGACCTGGCGGGGCAGCTCGTCGCACTCCTCTCCCGCGGCTTCCTCTTCTCCTCCCTGCCGCTCCCCGACGACCGGTGCCTGCGCCTGCAGCACGAGCTCGCCGTCCGCGCCGACCCGGCCGCCGCCGCCGCGAGGCTCGCGACGGAGGGTCCGGCCGCCGCGGCGGACCGGCTGCTCGCTGCGACCGGGGTCCTCGGCACCCCGTTGCGGCGGCGCATGGTCACCCGCTGGGACGACTGGCTGCAGGCGGCAGGACGCGGCCAGCTGGAGGTCAGCCCGCTGCGGCCGGCCGACTACGGGGCCGCGTACGCCGTGCAGCCCCCGCCCTCGCCCGGGGCGCTCGCCGGTGACGCGGGACGGGCCGTGCTGGCCGCGTGGACCGGCGGGGAGCTCGACGTGGACGGCATGCCCCACCGCAGCCGCGTGCACGAGCGGCTGGACGCCTTGCTGCACGACCCCGACCCGGACGTGCGGGCCGACGGGCGGACGCTGCGCGAGGCCTTCGACGAGACGTACTACCGGGCGATCGCCGCCGGTGAGGGGTGCGCGCTCGGGGTGAGCGCCACCCGGCACGGCGTACCGCGGGCGGAGGCCGAGGCGCTGGGGGAGCGGACCCAGGTGGTGGCCTGGCCGACCCGCTTCGAGCTGCGGCTCGGGCTGCTGACCGCGGCGCAGTGGCAGCGCTTCACCGACGACGCCGCGGACGCCCTCGCGGCGTGGTGGGAGCGGCAGGACCTCGCCGCGCTCCAGGAGGTCGGCGACCTGCTCGGCGGACGGACCAAGGAGCCCCCGGAAGGCCGCGGGGACGAGGTGCCGGTGACCCGCGTGCGGCGCGTCGCGCGGGCGGTCCGCGGGCTCGGCGCCGAGTCCCTGGCGGCGGGCGGGCTGAGCGCCGCCGCGGGGGTGCTCGGCCAGGGGGCGCTCGGTTCGTTCGCGGCCGGCGCGGCCGGGGCCCTGACGCCCGTGCTCGTCGCCGCCGTGACCGCGGGGCTGCCGCGCCTGCGGGACTACCGGGGCCGGTACGACGTGATGGAGTTCCCGGCGACCCCGCGGGGGGCGGTCTGATGGACGGCGAGGCGGCCCGTACCGGGAGCCGCAAGGCGTACGGCGACGCCGAGGGCGGGCGGTGGTGCGAGGTCCACCTCGACACCTACCGGCTGCCGTCCGGGGCGGAGGTCGAGCTGCACCGGGTCCGGGTCGGCGGCGGTCGCACAGGTGTCGTGGTCCTCGCCCGGCGGGGTGAGGACGTGCTGATGGTCCGTCAGTGGCGGCCTGCGGTGGGACGCTGGGCCTGGGAGCTGCCGCGCGGCTTCGGCGAGGCCGACCCCGCCGCCGATGCGCTGCGCGAGCTCGCCGAGGAGACCGGGCTGGTGGGCTCGGCGGCGACGGTGGTGGCGGTCCTGGACGTCGACTCCGGGCTGCTGGAGAGCCAGGTGGCCGTCGTCGAGGTCGCCGTCGCCGGGGACGCCGTGGCCGGGCCCGGTGCCGTCGCGGACGGCGAGGTCGCCGAGGCGCGCTGGTGGGGCCCGGACGACATCGCGGGGGCGGTCCGCTCGGGCGAGCTGCGCGACGGGTTCACCCTTGCCGCGCTCGGCGCGTGGAGCGCCGTCCGCCGGTGAGCGGCACGGGCGTTCCGGGCCCGGAACCGCGCGTCCGGGCACCCCGTTCCCCCCGGGGGAGCGCGGATCGTGCGGCGCGGCGTTGGCACTCCGCTTGACCGAGTGCTAAGCGCGTCCTAATCTCGGACCTGGCACTCAGCCATGCCGAGTGCCAGAACAAACGCGACGGGCAGGTCCGGCACCCGCGACGACGGGCCTACCAGGTCGCCACCCCAGACAGACACTCCCGTGAGCCCTTTGAAGGGGGAGGTCGGATCGTGACGACCACCAGCACCAAGGTTGCCATCAAGCCGCTCGAGGACCGCATCGTGGTCCAGCCGCTGGATGCCGAGCAGACCACCGCCTCCGGCCTGGTCATCCCGGACACCGCCAAGGAGAAGCCCCAGGAGGGCGTCGTCCTGGCCGTCGGCCCGGGTCGCTTCGAGGACGGCAACCGCATCCCGCTCGACGTCAAGGTCGGCGACATCGTGCTGTACAGCAAGTACGGCGGCACCGAGGTCAAGTACAGCGGCGAGGAGTACCTCGTCCTCTCGGCTCGCGACGTCCTCGCGATCGTCGAGAAGTAAATCCGGCGCCGCTCGTAACCGAGAAATGCCGTGACCACGCCCCGGGCACACCGAGTCCTCGCACGGACCGGGGACCCGGGGCGCGGTCTTTGACGAGAACCCAAAGACGAGGAATTCCGCCGGTATGGCCAAGATCCTGAAGTTCGACGAGGACGCCCGTCGCGCCCTCGAGCGTGGCGTCAACAAGCTCGCCGACACCGTGAAGGTGACGATCGGCCCCAAGGGCCGCAACGTCGTCATCGACAAGAAGTTCGGCGCCCCGACCATCACCAACGACGGTGTGACCATCGCGCGTGAGGTCGAGATCGACGACCCGTACGAGAACCTCGGCGCGCAGCTGGTGAAGGAGGTGGCGACCAAGACCAACGACATCGCGGGTGACGGCACCACCACCGCCACCGTGCTCGCCCAGGCGCTGGTCCGCGAGGGTCTGCGCAACGTCGCCGCCGGCGCCTCCCCGGCCGCCCTGAAGAAGGGCATCGACGCCGCCGTCAAGGCCGTCTCGGACGAGCTGCTCGCGACCGCCCGCCCCATCGAGGGCAAGGACGACGTCGCCGCCGTCGCCGCGCTGTCCGCCCAGGACAAGCAGGTCGGCGAGCTGATCGCCGAGGCGATCGACAAGGTCGGCAAGGACGGTGTCATCACCGTCGAGGAGTCCAACACCTTCGGCTTGGAGCTGGACTTCACCGAGGGCATGGCCTTCGACAAGGGCTACCTGTCGCCGTACTTCGTGACGGACCAGGAGCGCCAGGAGGCCGTCCTGGAGGACCCGTACATCCTCATCACCCAGGGCAAGATCTCCTCCATCCAGGACCTGCTCCCGCTGCTGGAGAAGATCCTGCAGGCCGGTGCCTCCAAGCCGCTGCTGATCATCGCCGAGGACGTCGAGGGCGAGGCCCTGTCGACCCTGGTGGTCAACAAGATCCGCGGCACCTTCAACGCGGTCGCGGTCAAGGCCCCCGGCTTCGGTGACCGCCGCAAGGCCATGCTCGGCGACATCGCCACCCTCACCGGCGGCACCGTCGTCGCCGAGGAGGTCGGCCTCAAGCTCGACCAGGTCGGCCTGGACGTGCTCGGCACCGCCCGCCGCGTGACCGTCACCAAGGACGACACCACCGTCGTCGACGGCGCCGGCGAGTCCTCGGAGATCACCGGCCGGATCAACCAGATCAAGGCCGAGATCGCCTCGACCGACTCCGACTGGGACCGCGAGAAGCTCCAGGAGCGCCTCGCCAAGCTGGCCGGCGGCGTGTGCGTCATCCGCGTCGGCGCGGCCACCGAGGTCGAGCTCAAGGAGAAGAAGCACCGTCTGGAGGACGCCATCTCCGCGACCCGCGCCGCGGTCGAGGAGGGCATCGTCTCCGGTGGTGGCTCCGCGCTCGTCCACGCGGTCAAGGTGCTGGACGACAACCTCGGCAAGACCGGCGACGAGGCCACCGGTGTGGCGGTCGTCCGCCGCGCCGCGGTCGAGCCGCTGCGCTGGATCGCCGAGAACGCCGGCCTGGAGGGCTACGTCATCACCTCCAAGGTCGCCGAGCTGGAGAAGGGCCACGGCTTCAACGCCGCAACCGGCGAGTACGGCGACCTGGTGAAGTCCGGCGTCATCGACCCGGTCAAGGTCACCCGCTCCGCCCTGGAGAACGCCGCCTCCATCGCCTCCCTGCTCCTCACCACCGAGACCCTCGTGGTGGAGAAGAAGGAGGAGGAGCCCGCCGAGGCCGGTCACGGTCACGGCCACGGCCACTCCCACTGAGCTGGACCGCGAAGGCCCCCGTTCCCGGCCGGGAACGGGGGCCTTCGGGCTGTGACGGCCAGGGACGGCCAGGGACGGCCCACGCCGCCTCGACGGCCGGTCTCAGTCGCGGGGGTAGGCCGGACCGAAGCGCCTCCCCGCCTTCGACGAGACGCGGCCGAGCGCCCCGCTCGGCGCCAGCCTGACCGCCGCCACCGCGACCTTGTAGCGGGGGTCGGGCACGCTGAGGGAGCGGCCGCGGGCCAGGTCGCGCAGGGCCGCGGCGACCACCTTGTCGGCGTCCAGCCACGCCCAGGAGGGGATGCCGCCGGTGTCCATCCCGGCCCGCTGGTGGAACTCGGTGCGGACGAAGCCCGGGCACAGCGCCAGCAGCCGCACCCCGGTACCCGCCAGGTCGCGGGCAACGCCCTGGGTGAAGCTGACGACCCACGCCTTGCTGGCCCCGTACGTGCCGCGCGGCACGAAGGCCGCCACCGAGGCCACGTTGATCACGAAGCCGCGCCCGCGCTCCCGCATGGCACCGGTCGCGGCGCCGGTCAACCGCAGCACGGCCTCGCAGTGCACCTTGAGCATGGTCAGCTCGTCGGCCATCGGCACGTCGCCGAAGCCGCCCCGGTTGCCGAAGCCCGCGTTGTTGACCAGCACGTCGACCGGGCGTTCGCGGTCGCGGAGCCGTGCCTCGACCGTCTCGATGCCCTTGTCCGCCGACAGGTCGGCGGGCAGCACCTCGACGGTCACCCCGTACGCGCGCCGCAGGTCCTGCGCGCACTCCTCCAGCCGCTGCTCGTCGCGGGCGACCAGGACGAGGGCGTGACCGTCCCCCGCCAGCCGGCGCGCGAACGCCGCGCCGATCCCCGCGGTGGCTCCCGTGATCAGTGAAGTCGTCATGCCCCGCAGGCTAGTGAGCCCCCGTACGTCCGTGGGCCGCGGCGCGCACGTCCTGCGGGAGCGCGTCCGCCGCCAGCAACCGGGGGAGCAGCGCGGGCTCCAGGGTGACCGCGCGGAAGGTCAGCGCGACGGTGACCTCGTGGTCCGGGCGGTGGACGACCTCGACCCGGTCGCCCGCCCGGACCTCCCCGGGTTCGGCGACCCGGAGGTAGGCACCGGGCAGCGCGGCGCGGGTGAACGTCTTGATCCAGCCGCCCTGTTCCAGCCAGCCCTGGAACGTGGCGCAGGGGATCCGGGGGCAGGACACCTCCAGGACGGCGCCGCCCGGTCCGCCGATCCGCCAGCGTTCCCCGATCAGGGCCTGGTTGACGTCCAGCCCCGAGGTGGTCAGGTTCTCCCCGAACATGCCGTTGCGCAGTGGCAGGTCGAGTTCGCGTTCCCAGGTGTCGAGGTCCTCGCGTGCGTAGGCGTAGACCGCCTGGTCGGTACCGCCGTGGTGCGCCACGTCGTACACCCGGTCGCCGGCGAGGCCGACCGCGCCGGTGCCCTTGGGGCCCGGTGCGGTCACCGCCACCGGGCCCGGCACCGGGAGCTTGTCGATGCCGGTCGTCCCGCTGGTCTTCCACGGGTTCGGACGGGGCCGGCCCACGTTCACCGAGAGCAGCTTCATCCCGTGACCGTACGGCTCCCGCCCTGCACCCGGCGAGGTCTTTTCCGGCGACCGGCGCCGGACGCCGGGGACTAGGGCGGGTCTGAGAAATAGCGCCCTAGCCTGCGAGCACCCGGAGCAGCCGGTCGACGTCCGCCTCGGTGTTGTACAGGTGGAAGGCCGCCCGCAGGTTCCCCGCGCGGGCCGAGACGCGGATGCCCGCGGCGGCCAGCCGCTCCGCCGCGTCGCCCAGGCCCGGGACGGCCACGATCGCCGAGGCCTGCGCGCCGGAGGGCACCGGCTTGTGGCCGAGCCGCAGCAGGCCCGCCCGGAAGCGCTCGGCCAGCGCGACGTCGTGGGCGCCGATGGCCTCGACGCCCAGCTCCTCGACGAGCCCCAGCGAGGCCGCCCCGGCCAGGTACGGCAGCAGCGGCGGCATCACGTCGAACCGCCGGGCGGAACGCGCGAGGTGCGCGACCGGCCCGTAGCAGTCGCCCCAGGGGTCCTCGGCCGCGTACCAGCCGGCGAAGTGCGGCGACAGCCCGTCCTCGGCGCCCTCCCGCACGGTCAGGAAGGACACCCCGCGCGGGGCGAGCAGCCACTTGTAGCCGCCGCACACGACGTAGTCGAGGCCGTCCGCGCGCAGCGGGAGCCAGCCGACCGCCTGGGTGGCGTCGACGAGCACGCGCGCCCCGTGCCGCGACGCGGCCTCGCGGACCGCCGCGAGGTCGGCGACCCGGCCGTCCGCGGACTGCACCGCGCTGACCGCGACGAGGCCGGTGGTGGGACGTACGGCGTCGGCGAGCGCCTCCAGGGGCACGGTGCGCATCACGACGTCGGCGCGGGAGGCGAAGGGGTTGACCAGCGAGCTGAAGTCGCCGTCGGCCAGTACGACTTCGGCCCCGGCGGGGAGGGCCGCGGCGATCATGCCGACGTGCGTGGTGACCGAGGAGCCGACCGCGACGCGGTCGGCGGCGACCCCGGTGAGGCGGGCGTAGGCGGCGCGGGCGGCGCCCAGGACGCGCTCGTCGCGCACCCAGTCGTCGGTGCCGTCGGACCAGGCGGCCACGGCGGTGCGCAGCGCCTCGACGGAGCGGAGCGGGCCGATGCCCGAGGAGGCGGTGTTGAGGTAGGTGATCCCGGCGTCCAGCGCGAATTCCCCGGCGATGTCCATGGTTCCTCAGCCTGCGCCCCGGCCTGCCCAAAGTCCATCATCGATCACTGAACGCCACCCCCAAGGAACGCTTGTGCTCGGGGCGTGTTCGAGGCCCGCCACCTCCGTGTGCTGTGCGCCGTGGCCCGTACCGGCTCGCTGTCGGGCGCCGCGCGGGAACTGGGCTGCGCCCAGCCGGCGGTCAGCCAGCAGATGAAGGCGCTGGAGCTCGCCGCGGGCACCCCGCTGCTGGTCCGCGGCGGGCGGACCACCCGGCTGACCGAGGCGGGCGAGGCGCCGGCCCGGCACGCGAGCGGCATCCCGGCCGCCGCGGAGGAGGAGGTCGCGGCCATCGGGGGCCTGCGCGCCGGGCGGGTGCGGCTGGTGTCGTTCCCGAGCGCGGGGCCGTCCCTGGTCCCCACCGCGCCGGCCGCGATGCGCGCCGCGCACCCGGACGTACGGATCACGCCGGCCGAGGCGCAGCCGCCGCGGGCGGTGGAGATGCTGCGTGCCGGTGAGTGCGAACTGGCGCTGGCCTACCGCTACGAGGACGAGGGCGAGGGCGGCGGCGATCGGGCGGCCGCGTGGGAGGGGCTGCTGGTGCGGCCACTGCTGTCCGACCGGCTCTTCGCGGTGCTCCCCGCCGGGCACCCGCTGGCGCGCGGGGGTGGTCCGGTGCGGTTGTCCGACCTCGCGGACGAACCGTGGATCGCGGGCTGCCCGCACTGCCGCCGGCACATGGTCGAGCTGTGCGGGCGGGAGGGTTCCGAGCCGCGCGTCGACTTCGCCAGGGACGACTACCCGGCGGCCGTCGGCCTGGTGGCCTCGGGCATGGGCGTCTCGGCGCAGCCGGGCCTCGCGCTGGAGGCGGTACGGCTGCGCGCAGTGGCCGTGCGCGAACTCCGGCCGGCCGTGCGCCGTGATGTGGCCGCGGTGACCCTGCCCGACCTGGCCCGGGTGCCGGCCGTCGACATGATGTTGGGGCGGCTGCGTCTCGCGGCTCTGCGCGACCGCCCTTCGGTCTGAGTCCGCGCGCAGGCGGACCTCCGTCGTTGTGGTGAAACGTTTCCTCTGTGGCTGATGTCCGGTGGGTCAGTGACTGCCGGTGGCGTGCGAGCTCATGACCCGGTTGCGGGACCGGCCCATCATCTCCTCGCGCTCGTCCTCGGTGAGTCCGCCCCAGACCCCGTAGGGTTCGCGGACCGTCAGAGCGTGCGTCGCGCATTCGGCGCGGACGGGGCAGCGCATGCACACCTCCTTCGCCGCCGCCTCACGCGCGCTCCGGGCAGCGCCGCGCTCTCCCTCGGGGTGGAAGAACAGGGAGCTGTCGACACCGCGGCAGGCGGCGACGAGCTGCCAGTCCCAGAGGTCGGCGTTCGGGCCCGGGAGGCGGGAGAAGTCTGCCATTGCTCATCTCCTCGAGAGGTGGGCTGCAGGGACACCGTCCAGGCGCGAAGCTCTGGGAGGGTGCTGTCGACGTTACATCTACTGTCGAAGTAGATGTAAATATGATTCATCACAAAATCGCCAACGAACTCCCGCCATGCGGGTAAAAAGCCTCCAAACAGGCAAAATCTGACATTGCCCCCCGGTCGGCGGCTGATGTGTGCTGCAAGCGGGCGCCCGTTGTGCGGGTTTTTGGGGCCCGGCGAACAGCCGCGACCTGCGACGTTGCTGATCCGTGTCGGTCCGCGCACGGAGAGTGCGGGAGTCGGCCGCCAAACTCCGTAACTCTTTCGAGTGAGGGTCGTTGAAGGTGCGGAAGTGGTTGGCGGTCGAACTAATCGGGCAGGCGCCCGAGGCCGTCATCCCCACCGGTGAACGATTCGTACAGCCTGGAGGCTCAACGTGACGCGGATCAGCTGCGGAGGACGGTCATGACTTCCGTTCTCGTCTGCGACGACTCCCCGCTTGCCCGAGAGGCCCTGCGCCGCGCGGTAGCGACCGTGCCCGGCGTGGAGCGTGTGACGACCGCGGCCAACGGCGAGGAAGTCCTCCGCCGCTGGGGCGCCGACCGCTCGGACCTCATTCTCATGGACGTCCGGATGCCCGGCCTCGGCGGTGTCGAGACCGTACGGCGGCTGCTGTCCGCCGACCCCGGCGCCCGCATCATCATGCTCACGGTCGCCGAGGACCTGGACGGGGTGGCCCTCGCGGTCGCCGCAGGTGCCCGCGGGTACCTGCACAAGGACGCCTCGCGCGCCGAGTTGCGGGCCACGGTCACGCAGGCACTGGCCGACCCGACCTGGCGGCTCGCCCCGCGCCGGCTGCGCTCGGCCGAGATGGGCGCCGCCCCGACCCTGACCGCCCGCGAGATCCAGGTGCTGGAGGGCATGAGCCACGGCCGCTCCAACGCCGAGATCGGCCGCGAGCTCTTCCTCTCCGAGGACACCGTCAAGACGCACGCACGACGCCTGTTCAAGAAGCTCGGCGCCTCGGACCGGGCCCATGCGGTGGCGCTCGGCTTCCGCTGGGGCCTGGTGCGCTGAGGCAGCGGCTTCGAGGGCTGGAGGGGCCGATGAGCTGTGGGGCAGCTGTGCGGCTGCCCCGCTCGTACCGGTTTCCGCGCCGAGGGCGCATGCTTGAGGCATGGACTCTCGGGGACACGGTCGGGCGGGGCGGCGGGTGCATGACATGACTACGGCCGGTGCGGTCCCTCGGAACGCTCCGCACGGCGCGCCGCATAACGCTTCGGAGCACAACCACGGGTGTGAGCCCACGGAGCGGCCCGCGGCGATGCACTATGGACGGATGCGCGACGAGGCCACCGGCAATGAGACAGCCATAGGGGCACTCGTACGTCGAGCCGTGGACGGCGACGAGCAGGCGACGCACGATCTGCTCGCCCATGTGCACCCGCTCGCCGAGCGCTACTGCCGTACGAGGCTGTCGCGGCTGCCGGGTGGTGCGCGCCACTTCGTGGACGACCTCGCGCAAGAGGTCTGCCTCGCGGTGCTGTGCGCCCTGCCCCGCTACCGGGACCAGGGCCGGCCCTTCGAGGCCTTCGTCTTCGGCATCGCCGCGCACAAGGTCGCCGACCTCCAGCGGGCCGCCATGCGCGGTCCGGGCTCGACGGCCGTGCCCTCCGACGAGATGCCCGAGCAGCCGGACGACTCACTCGGGCCCGAGGAGCGGGCGCTGCTCAGCAGCGACGCGGAGTGGGCGAAGAAGCTGCTCGCCAACCTCCCGGAGCACCAGCGGGAGCTGGTGCTGCTCCGCGTCGCCGTGGGCCTCACGGCGGAGGAGACCGGTCAGGTGCTCGGCATGTCGCCGGGCGCCGTCCGGGTGGCGCAGCACCGCGCGCTGTCCCGGCTGCGGGCGCTGGCGGAGGAAGCCGCCGCGGGTGCTCCCGGTCTGAGCGCCTAGCGCACCCCGCCCCCGGCCCCCACACCAGGGGCGGAATTGGTTTCGCGCGGGAGCCATTAGCATTGAACATCTCGCCGGGCAAGACCATGGGGAAGGTGTCATGACACTGAACGCCGACGGAGTAGCCGAGAAGTTCGGGCTGCTCGGACTCACCTACGACGATGTGCTGCTGCTCCCAGGTGCGTCGGACGTCGTGCCGAACCAGGTCGACACCCGCTCGAAGGTCTCCCGGAACGTCAGCGTGAACATCCCGCTGCTGTCGGCGGCGATGGACAAGGTCACCGAGGCGCGGATGGCCATCGCGATGGCCCGCCAGGGCGGCGTGGGCGTGCTCCACCGCAACCTGTCCATCGAGGACCAGGTCAACCAGGTCGACCTGGTGAAGCGGTCCGAGTCCGGCATGGTGACCGACCCGATCACCGTCCACCCCGACGCCACCCTCGCCGAGGCCGACGCGCTGTGCGGCAAGTTCCGCATCAGCGGCGTCCCCGTCACCGACGCCTCCGGCAAGCTGCTGGGCATCGTGACCAACCGCGACATGGCCTTCGAGAGCGACCGCTCCCGGCAGGTCCGCGAGGTCATGACGCCGATGCCGCTGGTCACCGGCAAGGTCGGCATCTCCGGGGTCGAGGCGATGGACCTGCTGCGCAAGCACAAGATCGAGAAGCTGCCGCTCGTCGACGACGAGGGCCGACTCAAGGGCCTGATCACGGTCAAGGACTTCGTGAAGGCCGAGAAGTACCCCAACGCCGCCAAGGACGCCGAGGGCCGCCTGCTGGTCGGCGCCGCGGTGGGCGTCGGCGACGAGGCCTTCCTCCGCGCCCAGCGGCTGGTCGAGGCCGGTGCCGACTTCCTGGTCATCGACAGCGCGCACGGCCACAGCCGCGGCATCCTCGACATGGTCGCCAAGGTCAAGGCCAACATCAAGATCGACGTGGTGGCCGGCAACGTCGCCACCCGCGACGGCGCCCAGGCGCTGATCGACGCGGGCGCCGACGGCATCAAGGTCGGTGTCGGCCCCGGCTCGATCTGCACCACCCGGGTGGTCGCCGGTGTCGGCGCGCCCCAGGTGACGGCGATCTACGAGGCCTCCCTCGCGGCCGGCCCGGCCGGTGTCCCGCTGATCGGCGACGGTGGCCTGCAGTACTCCGGCGACATCGCCAAGGCCATCGCGGCCGGCGCGGACACCGTCATGCTGGGCAGCCTCCTCGCGGGCTGCGAGGAGTCGCCGGGCGAGCTGCTCTTCATCAACGGCAAGCAGTTCAAGTCCTACCGCGGCATGGGCTCGCTCGGGGCGATGCAGTCGCGCGGGCAGGCCAAGTCGTACTCCAAGGACCGCTACTTCCAGGACAACATCCTCTCCGAGGACAAGCTCGTCCCCGAGGGCATCGAGGGCCAGGTGCCCTACCGCGGCCCGCTCTCCGCCGTGGCCCACCAGCTCATCGGCGGCCTGCGCTCCTCCATGGGCTACGTCGGCTCCCACACCATCCCCGAGCTCAAGGAGAAGGGCCGCTTCGTGCGGATCACCGCGGCCGGGCTCAAGGAGAGCCACCCGCACGACATCCAGATGACCACCGAGGCGCCGAACTACCACACCCGCTGACCGGTACGAGCGGATCACCCGGAGCCCGCGGCGCCGCACGGCCGCGGGCTTCCGGCTGCCCTGCCTGGGATACTGGACGGGCAGGCCACGAAGGAAAGGCATAGCGACAGTGACTGAGATCGAGATCGGGCGGGGCAAGCGCGGCCGCAGGGCATACGCATTCGACGACATCGCCGTCGTCCCGAGCCGCCGTACGCGGGACCCCAAGGAGGTCTCGATCGCGTGGCAGATCGACGCCTACCGCTTCGAGCTGCCCTTCCTGGCGGCCCCGATGGACTCCGTGGTCTCCCCGGAGACCGCGATCCGCATCGGCAACCTCGGCGGCCTGGGCGTGCTCAACCTCGAGGGTCTGTGGACCCGCTACGAGGACCCCGAGCCGCTGCTCGCCGAGATCGCCGAGCTGGACGACGCCTCCGTCACCCGGCGCCTGCAGGAGATCTACGCGGCGCCGATCAAGGAGGAGCTGATCGGCCAGCGCATCAAGGAGGTGCGCGACGCCGGTGTGGTCACGGCGGCCGCGCTCTCGCCGCAGCGCACCGCGCAGTTCTCCAAGGCCGTGGTCGACGCCGGCGTGGACATCTTCGTCATCCGCGGCACGACGGTCTCCGCCGAGCACGTGTCGGGCTCCCACGAGCCGCTCAACCTGAAGCAGTTCATCTACGAGCTCGACGTCCCGGTCATCGTCGGCGGCTGCGCCACCTACACCGCGGCGCTGCACCTGATGCGCACCGGTGCCGCGGGCGTCCTCGTCGGCTTCGGCGGCGGCGCCGCCCACACCACCCGCAACGTCCTCGGCATCCAGGTGCCGATGGCGACCGCGGTCGCCGACGTGGCCGCGGCCCGTCGCGACTACATGGACGAGTCCGGCGGCCGCTACGTGCACGTCATCGCCGACGGGGGCTTCGGCTCCAGCGGCGACCTGCCCAAGGCGATCGCCTGCGGCGCCGACTCGGTGATGATGGGCTCCCCGCTGGCCCGCGCCACCGACGCACCCGGCCGCGGCTTCCACTGGGGCATGGAGGCCACGCACGAGGAACTGCCGCGCGGCAAGCGCATGAACCTGGGCACCGCCGGCACGACCGAGCAGATCCTGCTCGGCCCCTCGCACGCGCCCGACGGCTCCATGAACTTCTTCGGCGCGCTGCGCCGCGCGATGGCCACGACCGGCTACTCCGAACTGAAGGAGTTCCAGCGGGTCGAGGTCACCGTGTCGCCGACGCACCACCGCTGACCGCCGTTCCAGGCTCCAGGGGCCCGTACCGCCGCCCGGCGGTACGGGCCCCGGTGCGTTCCGTGGATGGCCGGCGGATGCCGCGCGGAGCAGGGGGTGTTCGGCCGAGCCGGTTCCGGATCGATCGCCGACGGACCGTCACATGTCACTGTCGGCAAGGGACTTACGGGGGAGGGGGGACAACCGGAAGGTTAAGCGCCGTGGATGAGCATGTGATTTTCGGTTACGATCGTGTATCCGTGGTTCTGCTGTGCTAACCGTCGTCTACAGTGTTCGATGCCATCGGACGGTCCGGCTGGGGGGTGGGAGAGCACGGAAGCCGGGTCTTGACTTGGCCTCTGCGCACACTGCCAGCTGGGGGAGCCTGCCGTGTCCACTCTGTCCATCGTCATTCCCGCCTTGAACGAGGCCGAGAACCTGCCGCACGTCTTCGGGACGATCCCGCTCGAAGAACTCGCCGCGGAGGGCTGGGGCGTCGAGGTGGTCATAGCGGACAACGGCTCCACGGACGGCACCGCCGAGATAGCCGCGTCCTACGGAGCCCGGGTCGTCCACCAGCCGTTGCGCGGCTACGGCAACGCCTACAAGGCAGGGATCGCCGCGGCGTACGGCAACGTGATCGCCACCGGTGACGCCGACTGCACCTACCCCTTCGACGACCTGCCCCGGCTGCTGAGGATCGTCGACGAGCACCAGGTCGAGTTCCTCAACACCAACCGGCTCGGCCCGGAGAACCGTGCGGCGATGAAGCCCTCCCACACCGTCGCGAACCACGCCCTCAGCCTCCTCAGCCGCGTGCTCTTCAAGAGCGGGATCCGTGACTCCCAGAGCGGCATGTGGGTGTTCCGCCGCTACATCTGGGAGACCCTCAAGGTCACTTCCGACGGTATGGGCTTCTCGCAGGAGATCAAGAACGCCGCCGTGCGGGAGGGCTTCCGCTGCATGGAGGTGCCCATCGAGTACCGGCCCCGCGGTGGCCAGGTGAAGCTCAACGCGCTGTCCGACGGCGTGGCCAACCTGGCGCAGTTGTTCCGCCACCGGCTGCGGGACAACGCCCTGCGCACCGACACCAGGGCCCAGTGGTACGACCGCTCCACGCGGCCCGAACCGGCGCCGTTGATGTCCGCGCAGCGGCAGGCGCAGTCGCCCCAGGTGGGCGACGCGGAGTGGGAACGAGTGCCGAGCGAGCACTACACCGCCTGACGGGTACGTCCTGGGGCGGGAGGACCTGATGAATGATTGGCCTACGCTGTGCGCATGGTGAAGGATCCCAGTCGACGGCAGCGCCTGCTCGTCGCCCTCGTGGCGTTCGTGGTGTCCGCGGTCGCGACCATCGTCGCCGCGTCCATGCCGTCGAAGAGCCCAGCGGCCTCGCCGCCCGTCACCGGCAAGCCGTCGTCGTCGCCTTCCGAGGCGGAGGCCGGCGGCGTGCGCGAGGTGAAGATGGGCATCTCGTACGGCGACACCCTGACGTGGAAGTCGGACGCGGACCTCGCACGGGGTCTGGACGACGCGGTCGCAGTCGGCGTCACCTGGGTCCGGATGGACCTGTCGTGGAACAACATCCAGCCGGACTCGCCCTACACCTACTCGTGGCACCGCTTCGACCGGGTCGCCAAGGCCGCCGAGGCCCGCGGTCTGAAGGTGCTCCCTGTGCTCGCCTACACCCCGAAGTGGGCGCGTGTGGCGGGCTGTACATCCGGCCAGAGCTGCGCACCGGCCGACCCCGAGATCTTCGCCAGCTTCGCCAAGCTGGCCGCCGAGCGGTACTCCGCGATGGGGATCCACACCTGGGAGGTGTGGAACGAGGAGAACATCGGCTTCTGGAAGCCCGCCGCCGACCCGAAGGGCTACACCACCCTCCTCCGGGCGACGAGCCAGGCACTGCGGGCCGCGGACCCCAAGGCGTACGTCATCATGGGCGGCCTCGCAGTGGCCAAGACCGAGCCCGCGCGCCACAGGCTCTCCCAGACGGACTTCCTGACCGCCGTCTGCAAGCTCGGCGGCAACAAGTACGTGGACGCGGTCGGCTACCACCCGTTCAACTATCCCACCCTGCCCAGCGCGACACCCGGCACCGGCACCGCCTTCGAGCGGATCAGCAACTTCCGGGAGAACCTGGTGGGGATCCTGGACAAGTACGGCACCCCCGACATGCCCATCTGGCTCACCGAGACGGGAGCACCGACCAGCGGGCCCGGTGAGGTGTCGGACGGCAAGGTGGTCCCGCCGGGGACCACGCACGTCACGCAGGTCCGCCAGGCCGAGATCGCCACCGACACGATCCCGGCCGTGGTGGCGAACCCGTACGTCGAGGCGATGTTCTGGTACACCGACCAGGACCAGGCACGTCCCGAGGAGAAGAAGTCACGGTCGCTGTACTACGGGATGCGCAGCTACGACGGCACGAAGAAGCCGGCCTTCGAGGCGCTCAAGGCCGCGATAGCCGCCTACGAGCGCAAGAAGAAGTAGCGGCCCCGCGGGCCGGCCGTCGCTACAGCGCCTGGAACAGCCTGATGTAGCGCTCCATCAGGCCGTCCCAGGCGAAACGTCGTTCCGCCTCCTGCCGGCCCCGCGCGCCCAGCCGGTCGGCGAGCGCGGCGTCGGTCAGCACCCTGCGGCACGCGGCGGCCAGCGCGCCGGGATCGCCGGACGGGACCAGGAGCCCGGTCTCGCCGTCCGTCACGACGTGCGGGATGCCCCCCACGGCGGCGCCCACCACCGGGGTGCCACAGGCCATCGCCTCGACCAGCACCATGCCGAAGGACTCCGCCTCGGTGCGCGAGGGCAGTACCGCGAGGGCGGCCGTCCGCACCGCGTCGACCAGGGCGTCCCCGGTCAGTTCGCCGGCCGCCTCCACCCGTTCCGCGATGCCGAGTTCCGCCGCGAGCCGCAGATGGTCCGGCACCGCGTCGCCGCCGCCGACCAGGCGCAGCCGCGCATCGGGCACCTCGGCCGCCAGCCCGGCGAACGCCCTCACCAGGACGTCGACGCCCTTCCAGGCCGACGAGCGGTCCATGCGGCCGACGTACACGACCGTGCGGGGACGTTCCGCGGCGGGCCGCCCGGGGGTGAACCGCTCGACGTCGACGCCGGGGGTGATCTCGACCGCGTGCGGGTGCCCGGCGGCCAGCGAGACCGGCGACACCGCCACCAGCGTCCGCGCCCGCCGGAACACCCGCGGCAGCACGCGGCGTTCGTACAGGCCGATGAGCCGGTCCGCCGCACCACTGCCGGGCTCGCCCTTGTGCATCGAGCCCGCGTGGTAGGTGAGGACGGCCGGCCGCTTCCCGGAGACCGCCACCGCCAGGTCGGCCAATCCGGGGACCGGGGCGTGGGCGTTGACCACCTCGGCCCCGGTCCGGCGCAGCCAGCGGCGCAGTTGCAGCGGCCACAGGGGGCTGAGCGGGGTGTTGGACAGCTTCAGCCAGGCGCCGAGCCGGATGACCTGCACGCCCTCCTCGACGTCGACGGTGGTGCGGAGTCCGGAGAGCCGTGTCGTGATGACGACCGGACGCAGCCCGGGGGCCTCGGCGACCGCGCGGGCGATCCGGGCCGCGTAGTTCTCCACGCCGCCGACCTTGGGCGGGTAATACGGTGCGACCACCGCCACCGTGCGGGTCCGGCGACCGTGCTCCCCGAGCCGGTCCGTGCGTACCGTCACGCGACCTTCGCCGCCCGCTCGGTTGCCTGACGGGTGCCCGTGTCCGCGGCGGCGCGGAGCAGGGCGGGGAACTCCTCCGCCCGGGCGATGTACGCGGGCAGCCGCTGCTGGAGCACCGCACGGTACGCCTCGGGGTTCGCGCGGAGCTTGTCCACCAGGGCCCACAGGGCCGGGTAGGTGACCTCGGCGATCGGCACGACCCACTCACCGAGGCCGAGGTCGGCCATGATGCCCCGTGTCTTGTGCTCGTACTCGATCGCGACGCACGGGACACCACTGGTGAGCGAGAAGATCACCGAGTGGAAGCGGGTCCCGATGAGCAGGGAGCACTCGCCGTACAGACCCTTGAGGTCGCGGTAGTCGACGCGCTCCTCGATCCGCAGCGGCGCGGTCGCGCAGTAGTCCGCCACACGACGTTCGACGATGCGGTCGTCGTCGCCGAGGTAGTCCGTGGTCACCTGGGGGATGAGTACCACGCGGGCCCCGTCCGACTGGAGCGCGTCGATCGTCCGGGCGAGCGCCCGCTCGTAGCGCTCCTGGGCGGCCGGAGCGAGCCAACGACGCGCGGTGAGACCCACCAGCGGCTCCTGGGCCCCGACCTGGAGCCTGCCGCGCCAGTTGGAGGTGACCTCGGGCGCGAAGGCGAAGCCGGAGTCGATGGCACGCTGCACCTGCCGCGCGGACACGCCGCACTCCTCGAGCAGACCGACGCTCACGTCCTCGCGGGCGAGCACCAGCGCCGCGCGGCGCAGTACGCGGCCGACCAGCAGGCGCTGCGGCTTGCCGGGGAACGGGCCGAAGGACTGGGGCGCGAAGACCACGGGCACCCCCGCCTTCTGCGCCAGCAGCGCGGGTAGCAGGACGAAGAACACGTTCTGGTATCCGTCCAGCCCGGGCCGTGCGAGGAGGTACCCGCCGCCCATGGACACCACCATGTCCGCCTCGGACACGGCGTCGGCTTCCCGGCGCGCTTCCGCGGGGAGCAGCCTCAGCAGCACGTTGGCGACGGCCCGTGGCAGCAGCAGGGCCGCCGTGCCCACAAGAGCCACCAGCAGCTTGCGCAGCAGGCGCCGGGACCGGGACACCCCGCCGTCGGCGACGTGGCGGCGGATCGAGCCGAGGTTGTCCACCCCCTCGAACGAGGGGTGGGCATCGGCGTCCTCCATGCCCGCGATGGCGAGCGTGGCGCCCGGGAAGGCCTCCTTGACATGGCGGAGGCAGACCGACAGCAGCGCGGCGTCCCCCGCGTTCTCCCGCACGTACGCGTTGATGACGACGATTCTCACCGGTGGTACCCCTCGACTGGGCTCATGGCGGGTTCTTCCAGGGGGATGCCCGGTTCCGAAGCCCGCAGCTGCGGCACGGCCGCGCGCTTGCCGAACAGGGCGACGGCGGCGTAGAGACCGCTGGCGAGGTTGCCCACGCCCCAGGCCCAGCCGAGCCACACCAGTCCCCGCGGCGCCCACAGCGCGGCCAGACCGATGGTGACCACGGCGTAGACGACGTTGCTGAGGACCAGTTGCGTCATCTTCCGGGCGAGCTTGAGGGCGAAGCTGGCCCACGTGTTCAGTGCGACGGCGAGGGCTCCGCAGGCCAGTACGGCGAGCAGCGTCTGCGCGCGGTCCGCGTAGGGACCTCCGAACATCCGCAGGAGGAGTCCGCTGCCCAAGGCGACGACGAGGACCGAGGGCACCTGCACCGCGGCGATGATGCCGGCGGACCGGCGGAGCAGTACGGAGAAGCGCGAGGGATCGTACGAGACCTCGGCGAACACCGCCTCACCGACGGAGAACGACACGGAGTTGAGCAGGGTGGCGATCTGGAAGGCGATGAAGTAGTAGCCCGCCGCCGCCGCGCCCAACTGCTCCAGGACGATCAACGGGAGGACCAGCAGCGGCGCGAGGTTGAGCAGGCTGGAGACGTAGCTCGCGAGGGAGAAGCGGAACTGCTCCAGCATCCGGGTGCCGCGGGCGCGCAGGTGGAACCGGAAGCCGAGCCGGCGGCGCATCAGGATCAGCGAGACCAGCGCCGTCGCCACGTAGCCGCCGCCGTTGGCACCGAGGATGCCGACCGAGCCGTAGGCGACGAAGGCGACCGGCAGGGCCAGCTTGACCAGCCCCTGGAGCAGGCCGTAGACCAGCGCGTTCTGATGGGCCATGCGGGCGCTGACGAAGACCGAGAAGGTCAGCTGGCTGACCGCCGCGCAGATGCAGAAGATCACGAACGCGGCGGCCGCCGACGCGTGGTCGCGGACGAAGACCAGCTTCTGCGCGTAGACCGGCAGGCCGAGCAGGTAGACGGCGGCGATCACGGACGAGACCGCGCCGACCAGCACGAGGGACTGGGTGAGCTGTCCGTTGCGGGAGGCGGCCGGAGCCGGGAAGCGGATCAGCGTGCTGTTCAGTCCGAACAGGCTCAGATAGGAGATCAGCGAGGTCGCCGATATGAGCGATGTGGCGAGTCCGACCTGTTCGGGGGTGTAGAAGCGGGCCACCACGACCCAGAAGACGAAGCCCAGTCCGGCCGTGGTCACCGTGGACGCCATCAGGAAGAAGGAGCTGCGGTACACCTGGTCCTGCGACAGGGCGCGCTTGCCGTTCCTAGCCATGGGTGGTCGCTCCCGCCGCCTCGCGGTAGCACTCGGACAGCGCGCTCACGTGCTCCTCCCAGGCGAAGGCCGTCGTCGCGAGCTCGCGCGAGTACCGGCCCATGCGCTCGCGCCGCCGCTCGTCCCCGGCGAGCGCGGACAACGCGGAACGGATCTCCTCGGCGTCCCGGTCCAGCAGTGTGACGCGCGACCGGTCCAGACCGTAGGGCGCGTAGCCGGGGTCGTCGGTGGTGACGACGGGCAGGCCGGAGGCCATGGCCTCCTGGACGGTGAGGGGGAAGCCCTCCGCGGTCGACGGCAGCGCGAAGACGTCGCAGGCCCGGTACGCCTCGGCCAGTTCCTGCGGGGGCAGCCCGCCCAGGTGGTGCACGCCCGGCCGGCCCGCCAGGGCGGCGGAGTCGCCGTCCCCGGCGAACACCAGGTCGTAGCCGGCGGAGGGGTCGTGGCCGGACAGCAGCAGGTCGTAGCCCTTCTTCGGCACCAGGCGCCCCACGAAGAGCACCAGCGGCCGGTCTTCGGGCAGCCCGAAGCGCTTGCGGGCCAGCGCCCGCTCCTCGACCGAGGCGGCCGGCCGGAAGAGGGTGGTGTCCACGCCGTTCGCGAGGTGGCGGGCCCGGGCGGGACGGGCGCCGTGGCGGAGTACGAAGTCCGCGACCGAGGCGTTGAGGGTGATCACCGTACGGGCCCGCCGCAGCAGGCCGCGTCCGGCGACGGCGTACACGGCCCGCTGCACCCCGCGCACCAGCGCGGACGGGTGCTCGACCAGGGCGACGTGCTGGGTGACCAGGTGCGGGGTGCGAGTGAGCACGGAGGCGAGTCCGGCCGTCCACGAGGTCAGGTACAGGCAGTCGTGCACATGGACCACATCGGCCCGGCGGGCCCAGCGGAGTGCGGCCGTCAGCAGCCTGGGCGACAGGACGGGGAAGGGCACGCCGGCCCGCTCCGCGCCGTTCCACGCCGCGACACGGACGACGCGTACGCCGTCCTCCTGGCTGATCGCGCTGCGCGTGCCGCTGGTGAGCACCGTGACGTCGGCACCGCGCGCGGCGAGGTGCACGGCCTCCATCCGGACGACGTTCTCGATGCCGCCGACGTGCGGCGGGTAGTAGTGGCTGACCAGGAGGACCCTCATCGGTAGATCCTCGCTCCCTCGCTGCTGTAGATCTCGTTCTTGGTCGTGTCGAGGAGGCCCGTGGGGTAGCGGAAGGTGACCAGGTCGCCCCGGTAGGAGAACGTCATGCGTCCGGTGCGCACGGTCGAAGTGCCCAGCAGGACGTAGGAGTCGGTGCGCAGCTTGGTCGGGAAGACGTCGCCCACGACGGGTCCGGTCAGGATGGTCTGCTGCCGGTTGAAGGTGAAGCGGTCCGTCTGCACCAGGGACGGTTTGCCCTCGGCCGCGAAGCGCTGCGACAGCCAGTAGGCGGCCATGCGCTCCTCGGCGCTCGGGTAGTACACGTCGTAGTACTGGCCGGCGTTGCTGAGCTGCAACTGCGGCGGATAGCCGCCCAGCAGCTTGGGCACCACGCCGGTGAGGTCCAGGAAGAGGGCCACCACCAGCGCGTACACCGTCACGGTCCGACGGCGCCCGGTCCAGCGCAGGGCGGAGAGCATGCCCGCCGCGATGAAGGGCGCGAAGAAGAACAGGCCCTGCTGGAAGGCGCGGAGCACGCCGTAGTCGACGGAGAGCTGGGGCACGACCGTGAGGACCCCGAGGAGGGCGATGGCGCCGATGGCCAGCGTGGTCTGCTCGCGCCGTGGGCGGAAGGCCCCGCGTCGCCCGACGTCGATGACGATGAGGCCGATGATCAGCAGGAGCTGCATCATGCCGGCGGTGAACTGGCGCAGCAGGGAGTTGACCGTGGTCGCCTTCAGGCCGATGCCTTCCAGCACCCGCCCCGCGGCGGTGGGGGCCATGTTCTGCTTGGGCACGACAGGGGTCGCGTAGGCGTCCACCGTCTCGAGGGGCAGGTACGTCCCCTTCGCCCGGTCGGCGGTCGTCTCCCGCACGGTCTCCTCGCGGTAGTCGCCCAGTCGCTGCTCGGCCGTCAGCGAGGGCCCGCCTCCGAAGAGGCTGTACGAGGTGTCGGACGAACCGACGCGCGCGTGCCCCGGGTTCTTGATCTCCTGCACGACCGCGCTCAGCGTGCTCCGCAGCTGCCCGCTCGTGTGCGTGACCGGGCCCGCCCAGGCCAGTGCCATGACCGCTGCCCCCGCCACGATCCACCAGGTCAGGAAGGGCGCGGCCTCGGTAGGGCGGTATGTGCGCTGGCGCGCGCGCCTGGACCTGTAGCGGTCCACCGTGCGCCAGATCACGTCGGCGACGAGGGCGACCCCGAGGACGACGATCACGACGTAGATCGTCGAGTAGTGCGAGAGCGTGATGCCGGCCAACAGCACCACGAAGGCGATCTGCCGCACGCGCAGGGGCCGCCCGGAGTCGGTGAGCACGACCATGCCGCAACCGAGCAGGACGAACGCGACCTCCTGGCGGCCCAGGAAGGTCATGTCGGACAGGAAGGTGGGGAAGAGCATGAAGAAGACGGCCGACAACAGCGACACCAGATGCGGTGCGACGTTGCGGACCGAGCGGTGGACGAGCACCGGAGTGAGCGCGAACAGCAGCGGCAGCACGATCTTGAAGATGTAGACGTCGGGGATCGCGGTGAGCCGGAACACGCTCACGGGCAGCAGCGTGATGCTCAGGCAGGCGTTGTAGGCGTCGGGGTACTTGGAGACGTCCCAGAGCGATCCGCCGAGCGTCAGCCGGTAGTACTCGTACTCGCGCTGGATGTCGTGTCCGGTGATGGACCAGCCGCGCAACGAGTTCAGCATGAGCAGCGCGGTCGCGCCGAGGAACAGGCCGGTCTCGAGGACGGTGACCGGGTAGCGCCGGCGGCGGACCATCAGCAGGACCAGCAGCGCGATGACGGCCGGCATCGCAGCCGTGCTGACCGCCCCGCCGTAGCCGTTGTTCAGCCTGATGGGCCCTGCGACCGACAGCACCAGGGCGACGCCGGCGAACGCACCCACGGGGATCGCGCCCGGGGGCAGTCCGTCGCGGAGCCAGGACCTGCTCTTGTCGGCCCGTTCCTCCTCCGGCACGAACGCGCCGATCACGATGAGCGTGAGCGCCGTGGCCCCGGCCAGGGACACCCTGGTCAGCGGGCGTTCCACCCCGGCCAGTGGCAGCACCGTGTTCACGGCGAGGGCGATCACGAGATCCGTGACGACCGCCATGCCGACGGCGAGCAGGAAGCTGCCGTCCCTGGTGGACACCACCCGGGAGGCGACGCCGCGCCACACCGCGACGGGCGCCCCGAACAGCAGCCACAGGCCGGCCACCGTCAGCAGCACCCCGGGCACGCCGGGCAGCATCTCCACGACACAGGCCACCGCGATGGCGAGCAGCACCCCGAGGCGCCCCCGTACGAGGTCCGCGAGCCGCAGGCCGGCGGCCTGGGCATCGCCCGCCGACGCCGCGTCGCGGCGCGGGCCCCGGCCCTGCCGCTTCCGTTCGTGCCCGGACCCGGCCGACGAGACGTCGCTCTCGGCCGGCTCCGGCTCCGGCTCCTGCTCCGGCTCCGGTTCCAGATCCGCGTCGTCCGCCTCGACGGCCCACGACGGGCGGGAGGCCGTGCGCCGACCGCTGCTTCCCGTGCCACGGGCCGTCATACGCCGGCCTCTGGGTAGACGTGGGCGTAGACCTGCTCGACCCGGGCTGCCACGGCCTCCCAGGAGTAGTCGGGGGCCGTCGCGGCACTCCTGCGGGCGAGCCGCAGGCGCAGACCAGGGTCGGCGGCCACCGAGTCGATGGCGGCGGCGAGCGCCGCCGGTTCGGGAGCGGCCAGCAGCCCGACGCCCTTGAGCAGTTCGGCGGTGCCGGGGACGTCGGTCGCGACGACCGGCAGGGCGGCGGCCATCGCCTCCAGCGCGACCAGCGGCATGCCCTCCCGGTCCGAGGGCAGCACGAAGACGTCGGCGTCCGCGTACGCCCGCACCAGGTGCTCGCCGAGGAGCCCGCCCGAGAACTCGACGTTCCGCAGCCCCAGTTCGGCCGCGTGCGCCTCCAGCTTCTCCCGCAGCTCGCCGTCGCCGACGATCCGCAGCTGCACCGGCTCCCGCAGCAGGGCCGTCGCCTCCAGCAGCCGCGCCACGTTCTTCTGCGAGCTCAGTCGGCCGACGAACAGCAACCGCAAGGGACGTTGCGCCGTCTCCCGCACCGGCATGAAGTAGCCGGCCCCCACTCCGTTGGGGACGACGAACACCCTGTCCGCCCGGACGCCGTACGTCTCGCGGACGAAGGCGCCCTGCTCCTCGGTCAGCACGATCACCCCGGCGGCGGCACGCATCGACCGTCCGAAGACGTGCTTCTTGTAGGCGGGCAGCAGCCCGCCCAAGCGCCCGGAGGCTTCGACGTCGAGGTGGAAGTGGAGGATGAAGCGCTGTCCGCGCACGCGGGCGATGACGGCGACGAGCTCGGGCATCAACGCGTGCGCACAGTGCACGTGCAGCACGGCGTCGCGCGGCGCGCGCACCGCCAGCGAGACGGGCAGGCCCGGTGCGACCGCGGTGTGCGCGACCTCGACCGCGCGGTGCCGCCGTATGGTGACCCGGCCGGCGCCGTAGCGGCGCGGTCCGCCGTCGGCACCGAGGGCGGTGGTGATGACCCGCACGTCGTGGCGCTGCCCGAGCTGGATGGCGAGGTGCTCCACCACGCGTTCGAGCCCGCCCAGATGGGGCGGGTAGTACGGGGTGATCTGCAGAATGGTGCGTCGCATCAGGCTTCAGTCTCGTACGTCAGGGGGCGGCGTACCGAGCGGCCCGGTCACGGCCTTCGGCGTCACGAAGTTGTAGTGCAATGTCTGCTCGTGGCCGACGAGGGCCACCCGTACGAGCGTCGTGCCCGTGGTCTTGGTGAAGCGCGTGACGACGGGCACGGCTTTGCCGTCCTTGGGTTTCAGCCCGACCGTCCTGGTGGCCACGACCTTGCCCTTGGCCGATTCCAGCGTCAGCTTCAGCCGCAGCGGTGCCGGGCCCGTGCCGTGGGCGTTCACGGCGACGGGGACGATCAGCGTGCTGCCGTCGAAGCGGGGCGCAGCCGTGAAGTAGATCTCGGTGAACGGGGCCGGCTGCCGGGTGAAGGACTGCAGCAGCACCGTGCGCACCGACGGCACCGACCAGAGCCCGGCTCCCAGAGCGACGGCGACCACCACGGCCACCGCCGCACCGGCGATCCTGCGTCGCGGCGAGGCCGGGGGACGGCGTGTCTCAGGGTCCTGCTGGTCCACAGGTGCCTGGCGGGGTGACGGCTGATCCGCTTCGGGGTCCGGTTCCGGAGCGTGGTCGTCGGGCTCGTCGGTCGGCTCGGTCATGGCGTTCCGCCCCGCTCTGCGGTCTCCCGGCCCTCGGCCGCCGGGGCCGTGACACCGGGCAGGGGGGACACCTCACCGTACGCAGGGATGGCTCCGGACAGGCTTCTCATGTGTCATCCCCCCCGGGCGCTCGTCGGGGCGGCAAGCCCGTATGAGTTTCTCCGCAAGGCATCTCGGTGCATGGGAAGGATCGCCGACGCTTGGTGGCGATGACGGGGAACTCCGGCCAACGAAGCTCGCCGCTCACCCGGCAGTCAATGAAGTGCGGAACGGATGCGACTCTAGTCGAATACCGCGAACCACTGTCGATGGTGTGACCAACTCGTGATGGCGAACGGGCAAAAGCGCTCGTCAGCCGACAAGCCAGGAGGCGATGGGCTTGGCGTCCCCGCCCGCCCCACCCTTCTTGAGGCCCGCCACCTGGTCCGGTGTCAGTGCCTTGTCCCAGACCATGACGTGACCGAGGACGCCGGCCCAGTAACCTCCCCACACCCCGTGCGTACGGACGCGGCCGAGTTGCAGCGGACCCTTTCCGGCCCAGATCCCGGGGACCTTCGTGGAATCGGCCGGATTCCCGTCCACGTAGAGCGCGATCGTCTTCTTCCCGGCGTCGTACGTGCCGGTGAGCAGAGCCCACTGGCCGACCGTGTTGACGTTCGCGGCCGCCTCGGCCTGCAGGATCGTGCTGTCCGCCCCGCCGTCGGCGGTCTGCACCTTGAAGACCCACGTGCGGTCGGCGCCCGAGGCCTCCCGGCCCAGGCTGAACGAGGGCGAGACCCCGTCACCCTGGCTGATCGCGGAGCGGGAACCGCCCGGGGCCTCGTTGTAGACCCATGCCGAGATGCTGAAGCTCTTGGTGACGTCGATCAGTTGCGAAGCTGACTGGGCGTAGGAATTGCCGTTGCTCCTGAGCCTGACCACGAAGCCGTTGGTCACCTTGCTCACCCCGGCGTCCGGCCCGAGGATGAGGTTGTTCTGCCCGGACTTGTCCGCGAGGGCGTTGTCCTCCCCGGGGACCGTCGGCGAATCGGCCGTGGCGGTGGAGGAGACCGACGCGCTGGGGGAGGGCGACGGGGCGGCCGCGTCGTCCGTGTCCTTCGTGTAGTGGAGTGCGACGACGCCCGCTCCCACCCCGAGCACGCACGCCACCAGGACGATCAGACCCGTCCTGAGTCTGTGGCGGCGACGCTGCCTGGTCTCGTTGGCGTCGGCCAGGGCCTGCCAGTCGGGCTGGGGCGAGTAGGAGGGCTGCTGGTAGCCGGTGGCCGGCCCGAAGCCGGGTTGCCGGTACCCGGGCTGCTGCTCGGGTATGTGGTGCTGCGGGTACCCGTAACCGCCCGGTGCCGCGGACGGCTCGGGAGCGGACGGCTCGGGAGCGGACGGGGTGTTCCAGGGGCTCCGCCCAGGAGCGGCAGCCGCGTCTTCCGGGTTTTCCACGGGGTCAGTCACATCACGGATGCTAGAGCAGCACCGTGGTGTCCCGTAAAGCCACTTCGCGAGCGTTCCTGGTCCGGTTCCTCACCCGGAACGGCGAGCCGCGGGAGGAGCACCGTCGCCGGTCCGGGTGCTCCTGATGACCTTGTGCACGCGGTACCCGGCCTTCTTGCGGGCGGGCCGGAGATCGGAGGAGCCGGGCCGTTCGTCGTACATGTGCGAGGCCTGACCCGCCCCGACGTGGCCGAGCGGGCCGATCACGAGGGTGGTGACGAGTACGTCGGCCCCCGACGTGGACCCTGCGGCGCAGGCCGGCGATGCGGGCCTTCGCGCCGGCGGCGGGTATCAGGAGCGCCACCAGCCAGACGACGGTCAACGCGATGCCACGCCGCCAGCGGGACCGCTCCCAGGGGAACTTCCGTGTCCGGCGAACACCTCGATGCCGATCGCGAGGGGGGCCACGGCAGCGAGGCGTACTTCGTCCTGTCGGCCAGGGACACGGCGACGCCGGCCGTTGGTGGTCCGGCCCTTCGTCATGCGCGGACGCCGCGGACGCCGCGGACCGGCTCACGTGACGTCGGACACGTCACGCCGTTCTCCGGTCCGGCCGCCCTCGCCGGGAACGTGCAGCCTGGGCCGATCAGTTCGAGCCATCCCCGGAGGCAATCATTCCGTAACCAAAAGTTTCTCTTTCTGCTGATAGGCAAGATGCAGATAACGGACAGTCGGTGCCCCTCGGGCATCTGGCGTCGGTGGGAGTCTCATATATGCTTCCGATGCTCGGCTGCGTGTTCGACTCGACCGGGTGCTCGAGCTCAAGAAGTTCCAGCGCGTCGAAGTGGCGGTGTCGCCGACGCACCACCGCTGGCGGCGCGGCACCTGCCCGCAGCGTGAACAGTGGCGGCGGCGGGCCGGAAAACGAGCGGGCCGGCGCCTCGGTGCCGGCCTCGCACTGCCTGGGGGACTTCTCCTGATGCGTAAAGGGTGGATCCGATATGCCCTGTTCGGCGTGGTACTGGCGGTACTGCTGCCGCTGATCGTGCCGGACTCGGCGCAGATGGGCACAGTGGCCGCGCAGCGCATCGGGACGGATGTGCGAACCCGGGACCCCGAGGCGTCTTCGTCGGCTCGTGCGGTGTACGCGATGCTCGCCGGGCTGGAGAACGACGCCCGCGCCGGCCGGCCCACCCGCACCGTCATCGGCCAGCACGACGAGCTGCAGAACGAACGCTACAACGGCACCTACGGCGACTACCCGGGGCGCAAGCAGCCCGGCTACTACTACCGCAAGCCCGCCGACATCACCGGGCGCCTCCCGGGTTTCCTGGAGGTGGACCTGGGTCCCGGATACGGACAGTCGTCCTGGGGTGTCGGTGAGCCGCGCCCCTACTCCGCCGCGTGGCCGAGTTGCCGCCCGTACTGGGGCTACACCAACGACGCCACGGACTTGGCCGTCGGCGTGTGGGAGGGGATGAACGCCGGTTCGCACTGGGACTGCTCCGGCGGCCGCACGGTGACGCTGCCGGGCAACGGCGGTCGCCCGGCCGGCATCGTCGGCATGTCCTTCCACGAGCCCTATCCGGGCAGCCCGGTGAAGGGCTATGCCGACACGCTGTGCCGTAACTCACCCGCGGCCCACGACCCGAAGTGGTTCGCCCGGGTGGTGACGCCCGGCACGGCCGAGCAGCACGATCTGCTGGTCGACCTCTCCTTCCTCGCCGACCACCTGGCCTACCTCGCCGCTCGTGATGTGCCGGTGCTGCTGCGGCCGTACCACGAGATGAACGCGAGCGGCTGCTCCGGCGGGTTCTGGTGGGCCGGCCAGCGCCCGGAGTTGTACCGGAAACTGTGGCAGACGATGTACGGCTACCTCGTCGGCACCAGACGCCTGCACAACCTGATCTTCGTCTGGTCGCCCAGCCCGTGGGAGGGGAAGCACGGCACCGATCCCTGGGCGTACTACCCGGGCGGTGAATACGTCGACGTGGTGGGTGTCGACGACTACAGCGACACGCCGGAGCGGCCGTTCCGGGGGGAGCCGTGGACTCAGATCTGGTACCGGGGGTTGGCGCACTACGACAAGCCGCGCATGATGGCGGAGTCCTTCCACGTCCCGCTCTCCGCCGCGCAGCCCGCCACGCTCACGGCGGCGCCATGGGTGATCTGGAACGTATGGGGAAGCGGACTGACGGACCACAACTCGCCATCGGATGTGCGGCGGACCTACTATGCGCCAGCCGTCCTTACCGGCGGCACTTCGACACAAGGCGGACGTTTCGACTGGGGATCACTGCACAAGCCGCCTGATCGCTGATCGAACGCACTCGCGCTCCTGCGCGACGAGCCGCGCAGCCGCAACCGTAAAAGGGTTGTACGGACGCGGTGTGAAGGTTCTCACGGCCCGGCGAAGTTGATCACCGGAGATCTAAAGGTCCAGGTCAGCGCCTCGCCTCTGGAGTAACACGTGTACCGTACGGTTAACTTTTGAACACAAGTTCTCCATGGGATTCCCTTGTATGGCGCAAGCGTGCGAGGATCGTGCTCCTGTTCGGTCAGTGGTTTAGGCGCCTGGGGGGCATCTGAGCGCCACTGGCCAAAACGTCCGAAAGTCGTTGAGGGGTAGGGGCCCGGGACAGGACGTTGTCGTGGTAGGCCCAGCCGTGCCATGACAGGGATTCTCGCTGGCTCAACGCATTGTCATCTGCAGGGGAGTTCAACAGTCGCCATGGCCGTCACACAGGTCGATGGGGTTGTGCCGCACTCGCGGCACAACGCCAAGTTGGCACAACGCACCGCCGCTTGGAAGCCGGGGATGCTGCCGTTCCTGATTCCCTTCACGCTGCTGCTGGCTTTCGGTCTGTGGTCGTACTCGCCCAGCCGGACCCCGCTCAGCTGGGCGCTGAGCATCGTCTGGTCGCTGCCCGTCGTGGGTGTGCTGGTGGGTATCCAGGGCGCGTGGCTGATCCGCCGCAGGATCAAGCGCAGCGTCAACATGGTGCCGCCGGCCCCTGTCGAGCAGGACTTCCTCATCGTGCTGGTGCCGACCATCGGACGCCACGACACCTATCCGGCGCTTGAGCGCTCCGTGCTCTCGTACGTCGAGCACCTGCCGGAATGGTTCCCGTACATGCGCGTGGACGTCCTCACCGAGGAAGGCTGCGAGGCCGCGGCGGACATCGACCGGCTGGCCACCGTCCACCCGCTGATCCGTGTCGTCACGGTGCCCAAGGCGTACGCCACGGCCAACGGCACCCGCTTCAAGGCACGCGCCAACCACTACGCGCACGAGCTGCGCATCGCCGAGGGCGAGGCGCTCGACGACGTGTGGGTGCTGCACATGGACGATGACACCGGGGTCGGCCCCGACACCGCGGCGGCGCTCGCGCAGTTCATCAACCGCCAGCGGCGCGCCTCGCCCGAAGAGGCCAAGCACATGGCCCAGGGGATTCTCACCTACCCGCGCGAAAGCGCGGTCAACATGTTCACCTGGCTCGCCGACGCCGTGCGCCCCGCGGACGACATCGCGCGATTCCGGGCGCTCACCGGAATGGGAACCCCGGTGGCCGGCGTGCACGGCGAACTCCTCGTTCTCCGGGCTTCGATCGAGGCGACGATCGGCTGGGACTTCGGGCCGAAGGCAATTGTCGAGGACGCACAACTCGCCCTCTCGTTCTGCCGTCGTTATCCGGGACGCAGCGACTGGTTCAACGGCCGTTGCTACGGCGCTTCTCCCGCCACCGCCAAGGATTTCGTGAAGCAGCGCGACCGGTGGGCCTGGGGTCTGGTCGCCCTGTGCTTCAACCGGACGATCCCGCTCCGCTACCGGTGGTTTCTCGCCATCTGTGTGGCGACCTGGATCCTCGGTCCGCTCCAGCACATCGGCGCCGTGCTGCTGTTCGGCTGGCTCATCAACGACATGAACACCTCGCCCGTGACCCAGTCCGTGGTCATTCTCTGGGCCCTCAACTTCGCCTACGTCGTCTGGACCTACTGGGAGGGTCTGCGGCTGAACGCGGTCGCGTCGGCCAGCGGCCGGCGCAAGTGGTGGGAGCCGATCGTCGTGGTCGCTCTCATCCCCGTCTTCTCCGTGATGGAGGGACTCGGCGGCTTCAAGGGCTTCCTGAGGTTCGTCCGGCGCGAAGAGAACAAGTTCGTCGTCATCGCCAAGCCCGCCTGACCGCCCGGAAGACAACTGACATGCGCTCGCGCCTTCCCCTGCTCGCCGTCTTTCCGGTGAGCGTCCTCAGCATCGTGCTGGGCACCCCCTTCGTCCTCGGCGACCACCCGGTCCGCTGGGTGTCGGGCTCGGCGATACCCAAGATCGTCGTTGGCGACGCCGGGGACTCCGCCACCCCGAAGGGCGACGTCACCGACACACCGTCGGCGTCCTCGCCGTCCGATTCCCCGTCTTCCCCCGCCGAAGCCCTCCAGGTCGCCAAGCCCTGGAAGAAGGGCATGGCCCAGTGGGGCGTACAGCTCTACTGGGAGGAGGAGAAGCGGAAACGATCCGACACGTTCATCGAGGCGCAGGCCGGCAAGCAGGCGAAGTACCTCATCGGCCTGGGCGCGAACTCGGTGTCGGTCTCGTTCCCGTTCTTCATCGAGAACTCCACGTCCAACAAGCTCTCGGCCGGTGCCAAGACCCCGTCCCCGGAACGTCTCGAGCGCGTGCTGAAGGTCTTCAAGGACGCCGGGTTCCGCACCACGATCCGCCCGATCCTGGACGAAGGCACCCTGGAGCAGTCGAACGGCTGGCGCGGAAACATCGAGCCCGACTCGCGGTCCGCCTGGTTCGCCTCGTACAAGCAGTTCCTCACCCCGTACCTCAAGGTCGCCGACGACACGAAGGCGGACACCTTCGTGATCGGTACCGAGCTGAACTCCCTCGAAGGCGACACCGGCTGGGACAGCCTGGTCACCTACGCCGAGAAGGACTTCTCCGGTGAGGTCGCCTACGACGCCAACTGGGACAACTACGTCTCCGGCCGGATCAACATGCCGGTCAACCACCTCGGCGTCGACGCCTACTTCCCCATCAAGGTTCCGGACACCGCTCCGGTCCAGGACCTGGTCGAGGGCTGGAACGACTGGCTGGACAAGAAGGCCACCGGTCCGCTGCCGAACATCCTCGTCTCCGAGACCGGCATCGGCGCCATGGACGGCGCCTACCACGCCCCCGGTGACTTCTACGTCAAGCGGGCCGTCAACCCGCAGGTGCAGGCGCATTGGTACGACGCCGTCTGCCAGGTCGTGCAGGAGCGCAAGATGCAAGGCATCTACTGGTGGTCGCTCTGGTTCGACGACGACCCGAACACCAAGCCCGACGACAAGGTCGCCTCCCGGCTCGACTTCGCCGGGCGCCCCCTCTCGGAGAAGGCCATCAAGTCCTGCTTCACCTCTGACTACGCGGGACCCGGTACCACCCCCACCAGCTGACCGAGCGGAGGCAATCATGCAAGAAGCCATCATCCTGGTGGGCGGCAAGGGAACCCGCCTGCGCCCGCTGACGAACCACACCCCGAAGCCGCTGCTCAATGTGGCGGGCTCGTCCTTCATCCGGCACCAGATCGCCAAGCTGATGGACGCGGGGGTCGAGCACGTGGTGTTCGCCACCTCGTACCTCGCCAGCCTCTTCGAGGAGGAGTTCAAGGACTTCTCCCGGGATCTGCGGATCTCCTACGCCGTCGAGGACGTCCCGCTCGGCACCGGCGGGGCCATCCGCAACGCCGCGCGCCTGCTGCGCGGCGGCCCCGCCGACGCACCGGTCCTCATCCTCAACGGCGACATCCTGTCCGGCGTGGACCTGCGCGCCATCCTGGCGCGGCACGAGGAAAAGGACGCGGACGTCACCCTGTACCTCACCCGGGTCGCCGACCCGCGCGCCTTCGGCCTCGTCCCCACCGACGAGGACGGCCGGGTGCTGTCCTTCCTCGAGAAGCCCAAGACGGCCGAGGAGTGCGTCACCGACCAGATCAACGCCGGCTGCTATGTCTTCGGCCGGTCCGTGCTGGACACCATCCCCGCCGGCCGCGAGGTCTCGGTCGAGCAGGAGACCTTCCCGCAGCTCGTCGAGCAGGGACGGCGCGTGTTCGGCCACACCACGGATGACTACTGGCGCGACCTCGGTACGCCGCTGGCCTTCGTCCACGGCTCGGCCGACCTGGTCACCGGCAAGGCGACCTCCCCCCTCGTGGAGACGCCCGCCGACAACCTGATCCATCCCACGGCCTCCGTCGACCCGACCGCCCTCGTCACGGGCGGCTCGACGATCGGCCCGCATGCCCTGATCGGTCCGCACGTGGTCGTCGATCGCTCCATCCTCGGTGCGAACGTCACCGTGGCCGAAGGCGCCCGCATCCGCGAGTCCGTGGTCGACCACGACTCCTCGATCGGCAGCGAATCGTTCCTTCACGAGGTCGTCGTGGGCTGCCACGCCCACATCGGCGCGCAGAACGAGCTGCCCGCCCAGCTGCGGCTGTCGTGCGGCATCCGCATTCCCGCCCAAGGGGTGCGCGTCAGCGGAACGGCTGTCGCCTGCCCGACGGTCCACTGAAGCAGCCGGTCGGCCCCCGCGGGCCCAACCGGGCATTTTCTGGAGAATCGTGACCACCCACGCCTCAACGGCCGTCAGTCCGCAGCCTTCGCACCGGCACCGGCCGGAGCCCCAGCCGGAGAAGACGGACCGCCTGCGCAAGTACCGCCCGGACCTCCAGGGTCTGCGTGCCGTCGCCATCATGATGGTGGTCGCGATGCACTGCGGCATCGTCGACATCCACGGCGGCGTCGACATCAGCTTCGTGCTGAGCGGCTTCCTCATCGGCAGTCAGCTCCTCGGTGAGATCAGCCGGACCGGCAAGGTCTCGCTGGGCAAGTTCTGGGCCCGGCGCTTCCGCCGGCTCGCGCCCGGCGCCTCGCTCACCATCGTGGTCACCGCGGTCTTCGCCTGGTTCTTCGCCGGTCCGTTCTCCTTCCGCGACTACATGAAGGACGGCTTCGCGGCCTCCCTGAGCTTCATCAACTGGCGGCTCGCCGAGAACGGCACCGACTACTTCGCCAACGACGGAAGCCAGTCCCCCTACCAGCACTTCTGGTCGCTCGGCATCGAGGAGCAGTTCTACGTCGTCGCGCCGATCGCGCTCGTCATCGTCGCCTGGCTCAGCCGGGTGCTCACCCGCAGCCGCTTTCTGATAGGACTCTTCCTCGCCGCGGCCATCGCCGGCTCGCTCTACCTGTCGGTCACCCAGACCAAGTCCGACCAGCCGCTCGCCTACTTCGGCACCCAGACCCGGGTCTGGGAGCTGGCCCTCGGCGTCTTCGTCGCTCTCAACGCCAGGCTCCTCTCCCGTATGAACCTGTGGTTCGCGGGCTTCCTCACCTGGGTCGGCATCCTCGGCGCGGTGGGCACCGCGCTGCTCATCAACGAGCACACCCCGCTGCCCGGCTACGCGGTGGCCGGGCCGGTGGTGGGCGCCGCACTGGTGATCGCCGGCGGTTGCGCCGCGCCCCGCCTCGGTGCCGAAAAGCTCCTCGACAACCCGGTCTTCGACTTCATCGGCAATGCCAGCTACAGCTGGTACCTGCTGCACTGGCCGCTGCTCATCTTGTTCCCGGAGATCATCAACCGGGAGTTCGGCTATTCCGACCGCTGGCGGGTGGCGGTGCTCTCCTTCCTCCTCGCCGTCTGCATGCACTACCTCGTCGAACGGCCCTTCAAGGCGAACGTCCGGATGGTCCAGATACCGTGGCGCGGCATCCTCATGGGGGTGTCCCTGACCGCCACCGCCGCCGTCGTCATGACTCTCGCCGTGCGTGTGGTGCCGCTCAATCTGTCCATCACCCTGTCCGGGAACAGCGCGGCGGCCGTGGGCTTCAGCGGCACCGACTCGGTGAAGGCTGCGGTGGCCGAGCGTGCCACGCCCGAGCTCAGCGAGGAGTACCTGCTGAAGTCACCGAAGGATCAGACCGGGCACGGGTGCATCGACAACATCGACGTCGCGACGTTCGTCATGCGTGACGACTGCGTCATCGGCGACCCGGACGGGAAGGCCACGGTCGTCGTCTTCGGAGACTCCCACTCCTGGCAATGGGGCAACGCCTTCGAGGAGGTCGGAAAGAACCTCCACGCGAAGATGGTGACCATCGCGAAGGGCGGCTGCAGCCCGGAGGCCTACAAGATCACCCGCGAGGATCTCGGACGCGACTACAGCGAATGCACCAGCTGGCGGAAGTCCGCCATGGACTACATCGCCAAGATCAAGCCGGACGTCATCGTCGTCACGGACCGCGCCCAGCCGACCGCCACACGCGACGGCGCCGAGGAGACGTTCGACGCGCTCAAGGCCACGGGTGCGCACCTCATCTTCCTGACGGACACCCCGTATCCGGGCTTCAGCGTCCCTGACTGTCTGGCAGGAAGCTCGGACAAGATCTCGTCCTGCAGCCCGAAGGCCGAGAAGATCCTCGACCACCCGGAGATCCGTGCCATGGAACGCGAAGTGGCCGAGGAACACGGAGCCGAGGTCATCGACTCCACACCCGCCCTCTGTGCGGACGGGTACTGTCCCGCCGTGATCGGCGGAAGGGTCGTCTACTTCGACTACAGCCACATGACGGGCAGCTACGCCCGCTCCCTGGCCCCCTATCTGGAGCCGACCTTCAAGAAGGTCCTGGCGAGCTGATCGCGTCGGCCCGATCCCACCCCGGGCGGCTCACAGCCGGGCGGCGGCTCCGGCCGGGGTGGCCCCGCGGGTGTCCAGCATCAGCTGGGCCTTCACCGCCAGGCCCTGCATGTCGTAGGTGCGGTGGTGCTGGAGCAGGACCGTCAGGTCGGCGTGCGCCGCGGCCTCCCACAGGGAGTCGGCGCGGGGGACCGGGCGGTCCAGCACCCGCCACTGCGGGGCGTACGGGTCGTGGTAGCTCAGCTGCGCCCCCAGCTCGACGAGCCGGGCGCCGATCTCGCCGGCCGGCGAGCGCTCCTGGTCCGGCAGGTCCGGCTTGTACGTCACGCCCAGCAGCAGCACGCGCGCCCCGCGCAGCGACTTTCCGTGCTCGTTCAGCAGGGCGGCGGCGCGCTGCACCACGTAGCGCGGCATGCGGGCGTTGACCTCCTGCGCGTACTCGACCAGGCGCAGCGGATGGCCGCCCACCCGGCCCTGGTACGGCCGGTGACCGGGGTCCAGCGGCATGGTGTGGCCGCCGACCCCGGGGCCGGGGCGGAAGGCCTGGAAGCCGTGGGGGCGGGTCTCGGCGCAGCGGATGACGTCCCAGACGTCCACGCCGATGTCGTGGCAGAACACGGCCATCTCGTTCGCCAGGGCGATGTTGACGTGCCGGTGGTTGGTCTCCAGCAGCTGCACGGTCTCCGCCTCGCGCACCCCCCGGGCCCGGACGATCCGCTCGGTGAACCGGCCGTAGAAGACGGCCGCGGCCTCCGTGCAGGCGGGGGTGAGCCCGCCGATCACCTTCGGTGTGCCGGGGTGCCGCGCGGGGGCGTACGCCAGGTGGAAGCCGTGGCCGGCCCGCAGGCCGGAACCCTCCTCCAGCAGCGGACGCAGGAAGTCCTCCGTCGTCCCCGGGTACACCGGCGACTCCAGGACGACCGTGCTGTGCGGCCGCAGCTGTCCGGCCAGCGCGCGGGCGGCCTCCGCCAGCGCCGTCAGGTCCGGCTCCCCGCCTTCCCCGAGCGGGGTCGGCGCGCACAGCACGGCCGCCCGCACCCGGCCCAGGGCGGCCGTGTCCGCGGTCGCGCGGAAGCCGCCCGCGAGCATCCGCCGCACGTCGGCGGCGGCCAGCGCCCCGCAGGGCACCCGGTTGCCTGCGTTGATCGCCTCCACGACGTGCTCGTCCGGGTCGTACCCGATCACCCCCAGCCCAGCGGCGCTGGCCGCCTGCGCGAGGGGCAGCCCGGCGTGGCCGAGTCCGATGACTGCGAGGTCTGCGGGCATGGGGGTCCTCTCCGGCGGCGGGGTGCGTCCTGGTACGTCCTGGTACCCAAATGGCGCGAAATCAGGCTAACCAGACAGGTAGCTGATATGACTGCACGCCACGCGGTCCGGCCTCGCCCGGTCACCTCTCCTCGCGCCGGGGCTTTGGCCACGCCTGCGGCACCGTGCGCTCCGGGCAGGTGCGGCACCGTCGTGGGGTTGCGCCGGCCCTCCCCCAGCCACCGCTGGGAGGTGCCCCCGGCCTCCGGCGAGCGGCCGACCCGCAACGCCATGGCCGTTGCGGTCCGGCGTTGCCACAGGTGCCCTTCTGCCCCCCTCCAGCCGTCAGTCGCTCCGACGGGAGGGGGTGTGGCGGGGTGCGCCCATGGAGGTCCCCCCCGGCCGAAGGCTGGGGGAGTGCGCCGGCGCGGCACCGACCACACCCCAACATGGCGCGGGCCCGCACCGACCGTGCCGGGCAATCGGGCGGGAGGGTGGGGGATGCCCGCCGCAGGCGCAAACAACCCGCACGGACGAACCGGGGACCGGCGGAGCCCGAAGTAGCCGGGGGCCACGACACGGGTAACGATCGTGGGGACGGGGAATGCGCTGAGGCGCGACCCCGCGTCACGACGGGAGGCCAGGATGCTGACGGCGACACTGGGACCGGCGGAGCGTTCCTCCGCGCTCGCCCGGATGGCGGAGCAGGAACTCGACGTACTCGTGGTGGGCGCGGGCGTCGTGGGCGCCGGGACGGCGCTGGACGCCGCGACGCGCGGGCTGGCGACCGGCATCGTGGAGGCCCGCGACTGGGCGTCCGGGACGTCGAGCCGGTCGAGCAAGCTGATCCACGGCGGGCTGCGCTACCTGGAGATGCTGGACTTCGCCCTCGTCCGGGAGGCCCTCAAGGAGCGCGGTCTGCTGCTCCAGCGCCTGGCGCCGCACCTGGTGAAGCCGGTGCCGTTCCTGTACCCGCTGCAGCACCGGGTGTGGGAGCGCTTCTACGCGGGCGCCGGTGTGACGCTGTACGACACGATGGCGTTCTCCTCCGGGCACGGCCGCGGTCTGCCGCACCACCGCCACCTGAGCCGGAAGAACGCGCTGCGGGTGGCGCCGTGCCTGCGGAAGGAGGCCCTGGTCGGGGCGCTGCAGTACTACGACGCGCAGATGGACGACGCCCGGTACACGATGACGCTGGTCAGGACGGCCTCCGCGTACGGCGCGCTGGCCGCGAACCGGGCCCGGGTGATCGGCTTCCTGCGCGAGGGCGAGCGCGTGGTGGGCGCCCGGGTCGAGGACGTGGAGGCCGGGGGCGTCTACGAGGTGCGCGCCCGGCAGATCGTGAACGCCACCGGGGTGTGGACGGACGACACGCAGGCGCTGATCGGGGAGCGCGGCCAGTTCCACGTGCGGGCGTCCAAGGGGATACACCTGGTCGTGCCGAAGGACCGGATCCACTCCTCGACGGGGCTGATCCTGCGGACCGAGAAGAGCGTGCTCTTCGTGATCCCGTGGGGCCGGCACTGGATCGTCGGGACCACGGACACCGACTGGAGCCTGGACAAGTCGCACCCGGCCGCGTCCAGCGCGGACATCGACTACCTGCTGGAACACGTCAACTCCGTGCTCGCCGTGCCGCTGACGCGGGACGACGTGGAGGGCGTGTACGCGGGCCTGCGGCCGCTGCTGGCCGGGGAGTCGGAGGCCACCAGCCAGCTGTCGCGCGAGCACACCGTGGCGCACCCGGTGCCGGGCCTGGTGGTGGTCGCGGGCGGCAAGTACACGACGTACCGGGTGATGGCCAAGGACGCGGTGGACGCGGCCGTGCACGGTCTGGCGCACCGGGTCGCCGAGTGCGTCACCGAGGAGGTCCCGCTGGCCGGCGCGGAGGGCTACCACGCCCTGTGGAACGCGCGGGCCCGGATCGCGGCGCGCACCGGCCTGCACGTGGCGCGGATCGAGCACCTGCTCAACCGCTACGGCTCGCTCTGCGAGGAACTGCTGCAGCTGATCGAGGACGACCCGTCGCTGGGCCGCCCGCTGGGCGCGGCCGACGACTACCTGCGTGCCGAGGTCGTCTACGCCGCCTCGCACGAGGGGGCGCGGCACCTGGACGACGTGCTCACCCGGCGCACCCGCATCTCCATCGAGACCTTCGACCGCGGCACGCTCAGCGCCCGTGAGGCCGCCGAGCTGATGGCCCCCGTCCTGGGCTGGGACAAGGAGCAGGTGGAGAAGGAGGTCGAGCACTACGAGAAGCGGGTCGAGGCCGAGCGGGAGTCTCAGCGCCAGCCCGACGACCAGACCGCGGACGCCGCCCGGCTGGGCGCCCCGGACATCGTCCCGCTGTAGCCGCCGCCGGTACGCCGCGCGAGGCGTGGGCCACGGCTTTGGCGGTTCCCGTGGCCCGGCCGGATATCGTTCCTTCTCGTAGGTTGCAGGAAGGGGCGCGCGATGTCCGAGCTCGGACGCCTGGTGGCCGGGAGATACCGGCTGGCCGAGCGGATAGGCCGTGGCGGCATGGGCACGGTCTGGCGGGCCGAGGACGAGCTGCTGGGCCGTGCGGTGGCGGTCAAGCGCCTCCACCAGCCCCAGCCGCACCTGCAGGACGACGAGCTGGAGACGTT
>NZ_JBIATA010000048.1:0-39391 GCF_042891295.1 Streptomyces sp. NPDC001902
GCGGTAGCGAGGGTGTCTATCTCGGTCGTCACACACTGAGACTGGACACCCTCGCCTCGTCTACGGGCCCAAACCCTTGGAATCGATCATCTAGGCCTCCACCACGACCGCGACTTCCTCGGCGCTTGGTGACTACGCAGGCCAGGTCAGTCAGATCAAGCTGTGGGCCACGGCCCCTAACGGGTCGGCCGGGACCGCCACGACGATCGCCCAATACGCGTACGACTCCTCGGGCAGCCTCCGTGAAGCCTGGGATCCGCGCCTTGCGACCCCGCTGAAGACTGCCTACACCTACGACAGCGCAGGCCGGGTCGCCACCCAGGCCGACCCAGGACAACTGCCTTGGACCTTCGCCTACGGCAAGGTCGGCACCAACGGTGACGCCGGCGACGGCATGCTGCTGTCCGTCTCTCGCCCGACCCTGAAAGCGGGCAGTGCCTCGACGACCGAAGGCACCGCCACTACCAGCGTGGTGTACAGGGTCCCGGTCTCCGGCAGCGCGGCCCCTTACCAGCTGGACCCCGCCACTACGGCGACCTGGGACCAGCACGACAATCCGGTCTATGGGGCAGCCGTCTTCCCGGCTGGCCAGGTCCCGTCCTCCCACGACGGCACCGCCCTCGGCTCCGGCAACTACACGACCGCGACGATCACCTACCTTGATTCAGACGGCCGCGAGGTAAATACCGCCATACCCGGCGGACACATCGCGACCACGGAATACAACGCCAACGGCGACGTGACCCGCGAGCTGACCCCCGGGAACCGCGAGTTGGCGCTGGGAACGACCATCAGCCCCGACCCCCAGCTCGCCAGTGCGATAGCGGACACCAACAGCACCGCCGCAGCGGCCCACCTCCTCTCCACGGTCACGACGTACACCATCGCCGCGGACGGGGTCTCCCTGGCGTCAGAGGTCTACGAACCGCTGCACACCATCGCCCTCCAGCACCTCCTGTCCGGCGGCGCGAGCGGGGCCGATCTGGCTGCCGGCACCGAGACCCTGGCCCGTGCACACACCGTCTACGCCTACGACGAAGGCCGCCCGAGCGACGCCAAGGTCACCGACCTGCTGACGTCGACGACAGTGGGCGCCAGCATCGCCACCTACCCGTCCGACGGCGACAAGACCACGGGTAGCAGTACCTACGACTGGGCCACGGGCCTCCAGCTGACCACCGTCACCGACGCGTCCGGCCTGGCCCTCACCACCACCTACACCTACGACAGCGACGGCAATCTGCTGTCCACCACCGGTCCGAACAAGAACTCCACCACCGAGACCGTGACCACCTACTGGTCCGCAACCGGCTCGGGCACCTGCCAGGGCAGGCCCGAGTGGGCCGGCCTCACCTGCCGCATCGCGCCCGGCGCCGGCATCACCGGCGGCGGCTCCAACCCGTCGCAGCTGGTCACCAAGGCCTACACGTACGACCGCCTCGGTGAGCCCGATGTCCTCGCCGAGACCGCAAACGGCTCCACCCGCACCACCACCTTCACCCGTGACGCGGCCGGCCGCGTGACGAAGAAGGCGATCAGCGGCGGCGAAGGCACGAACACCCCCGACACGACGTACAGCTACGACTCGGCTACGGGCATGCTCGCCACCCAAACGAGCAACTCTCAGACGATCACCCACACCTACGACAGCCTCGGCCGCCAGATCGGCTACAACGACGGGTCCGGCAACACCACAGCCACCTCGTACGACAGCCTGAACCGCATAGTGAAGGTCACGGACTCGGCTCCCTCGACGACCACCTACACCTACGACAGCACCACCGGCTATCCGGCCACGGTCACCGACTCGGCAGCCGGCACCTTCACGGCCGCCGGCTACGACGCCGACGGCGACCTGACATCCCAGACCCTGCCCGGCGGCTACTCCGTCTCCCAGACGTACAACACCATCGGATCCCCCACCAGCCGCACCTATTCCAACTCCTCCAACACCACTGTCCTCGATGACCAGGCCGACTACACGATCCTGGGCACCGAGTCCGGCCACACCGAGAACAACGGCGCAGCCACCAGCACCCAATACACCTATGATGCGGCTGGTCGCCTGACCCAAGCCCAGGACGACACAGGCGCAAACTGCGTCAAGCGCGCATACACGTTTGCGTCGAGCACCAGCTGGGACCGCACCAAGCTCACGACGGACACCAGCACCACGGACTGCACCGACACGGCGACGCCCACGACGACGACAACCACCACACACACCTACGACAGTGCCGACCGCATCACGGACACCGGCTACACGTACGACTCGTACGGCCGTACCGTGACGACCCCCGACGCGAAGTTCAGCTACTACACCAACGACCTAGCCCGCAGCGAAGCGACCAGCACCAGCAAGCAGACCTGGAGCCTGGACGCGGAGCAACGCCAAACGGTCACCACCAACGCCACCAGCACCGACGGCGGCACCACCTGGACCAACGGCACCACGGCAACCAATCACTACGGCGACGACACCGACAGCCCAACCTGGACCGCCGACTCCACCGGCACGATCACCCGCTCCGTGCTGGACGTAGCCGGAGCCCTGGGCGCAACGACATCCGCAACCGGGGCACCCACCCTCCAGATGGCGGACCTCCACGGCGACATAGCGGTCACTCTGACCACGGCCACCACGACCGCGACCGCCTACTCCTACGACGAGTACGGAAACACGACCAACACCTCACGCTACGGCTGGCAGGGCAACTCCCTGCGGGCCAGTGACACCCCCACGGGCATCACCCTGATGGGCCTGCGCCTCTACAGCCCGACAACCGGCCGCTTCCTCCAGACGGATCCCGTCCAAAACGGCAGCACCACCTCGTACGACTACTGCAACGGCGACCCGGTCAACTGCGCCGACCTCAACGGCCAGTGCCCATCCTGGCGGCACCCGGTCAAGCAAGTCGCCTGCTACGCGGCCACAGAGGCCACGCAACTCACAATCGACGTTGCGGGAGAAGTCTTCTGCGGGGCCGTGGCCAACGTTCTCTTCGCCCTGTGCAGTGCCATCGTGGTGGGCCTCGGGCAAGCGATGTCGTACTACGTCGAGACACGGTTCGACGGAGGCTTCTCCTGGCCAGAGGCAATCAGTCGCTTCGTCATCTTTGCTCTCGGCGGCGGAGTTCTAGGGGCGGGCGTTAAGAGGTACTTGAAGACCTCAAGCGGAAAGACTTTCCTGCGCAAAACGAGATCCTTGGTGGCAAGGATCGCGGGTAAGGTTGAATCCGCACTCCATAGGGTGCATCTCCGTGTTCATCTCTCGGGGCTGGTCACCAGAATTTCCAATACAATCAAGAGCAGGTTGGGCTAGGAACGCAATGACGCAAGAAGACAAAAAGCAGGAAGAGGAGGGGCGCAGGGCGCGTAGAAGTTGGCGCGAGGTCCCGATGTCGCTCCTGGCCTTCATGCTCCTTGGCGTAACGGTCCTGAATTTTGCGGTAGACCTCGCCCACCTCGCCTTCGAGTTTTCCACCGGCAAGTTGGCAGACGCCCTGATCAGGCTAGTCGTAGGAGTAGCTATTTCCTGCGCACTGCTGTGGATATTCGCCCGCCTCAAATCGAGGAAGAGGACGGGTAGACCACCTAGATAGCGGCTGAGACTACGTTGGGGCGATTGCCGCCGGATTGGCGTGCTTTCGCCCCGACGTACGTCCCCGGCTGCTGCAGTAGCTGACGTGCTGGATGGTGCTAGCTGGTGGCGCTCGGCCTCGACGCAGTCGAGGCGTAACCCTTGATTCACGCCGTGCGGGGCAGCGACGAAGACGTGCAACTCCCCACCACCTTCCACTGACCTCTCAACCCACCCAAAGCCAGGCCGGCGCTGATCACGATGCCAGCGCCGGTCTCGCGGAGATCAAGCACCACCCGACGCCAAACCGGATCAGTCCGCCTCATTGGCCCTCAACCGAGACACGACAGGTTCCATGAGTGGGCCAGGTTGGGGGAGTGGAGGCCTCCGATCCGCCGCTGGGGACACACGCATGCCGAGGCCTACTTCCAAGGTGAGCGGAACGAGCGTGAGGCTTGGCCGATCGCGGAAGACGGAGCCGTCACCAGACGCTGCATCGCCGTATTCCTCGAGCCAGCCCTTTAAGTTATAAAACATCCGAGGGGACAAGTGGCACGCCGCCTGCCCCTGCGGGAAATGCATGGGATGATCATGAGTGGAATTTCTATTCTATTCCTCGGAATCGCTATCGGCCTAACGGGGGCGGATTTGATCACCGAATCGCGGGAGAAGCAAGGTCTGAATTCTGGCAGAATCCTAAAATTTACCGCTGCGGTCACTGCGCTTGCAGGCATCGGTGTTTACATTCTTACGTCTTGAGGAATCTCGGGATCCGGCGGATGCCCGGCACACCACGCCATGCTCGCGCACGCCTTCCTGGCAGTCGCGGCATACCGGGCCCGGGGGAAAGCCACCAGCCCGTGGGCACGGCCGACCAGCAGAGCGTCCACCATGACGTTGTCGTCGGCCGTCGCCAGGACAGGGAAGCCCAAATACACCGTCACCTCGTCGACCGCCGGTCCGCCAGAACGGCGGCAAAACTGCCCTCTTCAGGGGTGGGGGACATCAGGTGCCACTTGGCGCCGCATCATCCTAAGGGCTGTCCCGCAAGTGCGGCCGTGCTCTGACCTGAGGCCGCTCGATAGGGTCAGGAGCGCAGCCGACGGAAGAGGACCGTTCGATGGCGACGTACGACCAGCTGATCGAGTGGGCCGGTCTGGGGCATGTCATGCGAGCCGGACGGGACGTGGAGGTCGGCTGGCGGATCCCGGACGCCGCGAAGGCACAGCTCGTCGAGGTGGGCATCCCGGTGGCTCCGCGCCTCGTCGAGCGAGTCGTGATGCAGAGCGAGGCTGAGCCGACCCTGCTCACGTCCCGGGGTCCGCTCTACCGTCTCACCGAGCAGATGGACCCCGATGATCCGGCCGAGCGGTCATCGTTCGGCGTCGAGCCGGAGACCGGGGTGGTCTACTTCGTCATGCCGGATGGGGAAGCGTGGTTCGCCAACTCGGGGGTTGGCGTGTGGCTCGACGTCCTTCACTGTTATGACAGTCGCGTCAAAGCCTCTGAGCTTCTCAGCGAGCCGGACGGTCCCGAGGAGTACTTCTCTGAAGAGGAGGAAGAGCAGGCTTTCGCCGAGCTGAACCGGCTGGCCGAGGAGCTGAAGAAGATCGACCCGGCGGCCTTCAGCGGCTACACGGGGTTTCTCTGGCCAGGGCTCCTGGACCGCTGGCTCTACTGACCTCGGCCGGCAGATTCAGGGCCCGTAGGTCTGGACCGTGCGGGGATGCCAGGCCCATGACTGAGATGATCATCATGTGGGGGCTGTGATCACGGTGTCGGAGCCGTCATGGATAGCAGCGTACTCCGGGCTGAGTCCGAAGCGGTTCGGGAAACTGATCACCATGCTGCGGCGCGGAGGCCCGCCCCTTGTTTGCAGGGGTCGTCCGTGGAGTCTGCCGCTGGAGGACCGGGTGTTGCTGGTTGCCGCGTACTGGCGGACGAACCTGACCTTGCGGCAGCTGGCTCCCTTGTTCGGGATCTCGAAGTCGTCCGCGGGCCGGATTGTGAGCCAGCTCGGGCCCTCGCTCGCGCTGCGGCCGCGGAGCCGCTTCCGTAAGGACACGGTGCTGATCGTGGACGGCGCCCTGGTGCCGACACGGGAGCACAGCGTGGCGGAGCAGTCCAAGAACTACCGCTACTCGACCAACCACCAGGTCGTCATTGATGCGGACTCACGCCTTGTCGTTTCCGTCGGCTGGCCCGTGCCCGGCAACCGCAACGTTGGCAACACCACGGTGATCGCAGACGGCGGCTACCGCGGCACCGGCCTGATCATCCCGCACCGCCGAGAACCCGGCCAGACCGAGCTACCGGCGTGAAAAGAAGCCCACAACACCTCCCACCGCAAAGTCCGCGCCCGAGTCGGGCACACCTTCGCTCGCATGAAGACCTGGAAGATCCTGCGCGACTGCCGCCTGAAAGGCTACGGCTTCCACCACGCCATGCTCGGCATCGCCCAGCTGCACAATCTTGCGCTGACCCGATGAGCGAGAGGTTTAGCCCGACTCAGCCGCACCGGAGCCCGCCGGCTTCGGGGGCCTCTGGTGCCCGCACTCCAGCCGCTTGCCGTCCGCGTCAGTCACTGTGTACTCCAGGACGACCTTGGCCGGGTCCCGTCCTCGTAGAGCCACACCGTGATGCCCTCCTGGCAGACAGCGGTAGAGAACCAGACATCGATCCCCTCGCCTACCTCCGGAGCGAGCGTGAAGACCTCCCCGGGCTTCAGCCAGTAGTCCTCACCGTACGGCTCGATGAAGAGTCAGAGGTCGCCGTCGCCCACATTTTCCACAGGCAACCTGCTACGTCCCACTTGTCCCCCAAGACCGCTGCCTCCATGAACCTCTACACGCTATCCATCCAGCCCGCATCGGCGCCTTCAGGCGACCCTCGTCCCACCGACCCTTTGCGGGACAGCCCTTAGCCCCGGTCAGCCGTCCGCTCGCGGTCACGTGTTCAATGAGCGTTGCACCCGGTACATAGGCAGTGGCCAGGCGACTTCGTGGGGCGGGCGTGTCACGACCGCCTCCGGATCCCGCTCAGATGGAAAGACCCCGCTCAGGGGATGCTCCAGGCGATGCCGTCGGGCGCGTCGAGGGCGATCTCGACTTCCTGACGGCTCAGCCATCCGCCGCCCGGCACCGAACAATCGGCCCGATGCAACACGCCACGGCCCGGCCCCTCGCCGTTCGGCTCAGGGGCGTTCTGCAACGCCGCCCCCGGGCCGCAAAAGTACTAACGGAATACACGCTTAAAATTCAGCAAAACCGTTAAGAACGGATCATTTGCCGCAGTACGGTGGGAATCTGCCGTCCAGTGCAGGCTCCGCGACCGGTTCAGGAGGAAGCCCGCATGGCAGATGAACTTGACGTAGAGTCGCTGGCTCCTGGTGATCGAGCGAATGCGATCCGTGAACTCTCGGGGTTCGTCGTCAACGGCCGCGCAGAGGTGGACCTTCCGTCGGATCCGAATCGCCAGCGGGCTCACGCGACCACCAGCGCGCTCGGGTCGGTGAAAGTCTCGGAGATCGGCTGGAACGTGACCCGCATCCGGCGCACTGATGCCCCGGTGGACGGGGAGATGGTGCCGCAGATTCTCGTCTCCATCCGGGAAGCGGGGGTCTCCCAGTTCCACCAGGCGGGCAGGCACGGACTGATAAAGGCCGGGGATCTCATGGTGCTCGACAATGCGAAGCCCTACGAGGTTTTGTTCCACGGCCCAGTACGTGGAGTTCTAGTGAGCGTTCCCACGCACATCCTGGGGCTGCGGCCGTCCCTGCTCGATCAGATCACGGCTGGTCCACTCAGTTCGGAGCGACCGGCCGTGGGCGCCACAGCAGCGTTCTTCACCCGACTGGCTCGTCTTCGGGGCGCTGCCGGTAAAACCGAATCCGCCCTGTTCGCGGAGCCCAGTGTCGACCTGATCAGGGCTGTGGTCACCATGGTCCTGTACGGGGACGACCTGGCCAGAACGCTCCTGAACAGCACACTTCTAGAGCGTGTTCAGGAATACGTGCGCCTCCATTTGGCAGACCTCGATCTGACTGCCGAGCGTATCGCAGCCGAGCACAACGTTTCCGTACGCTGGCTCTACCTGACCCTGTCCCGAGCGGGAATCACCCTTGGTGAATGGATCAGGACGCAGCGCCTCGAAGAATGCAGGAGGGAACTGGCTTCGCCAGTGCATCAGTTCATGACGATCGAGGCCATCGCCCACCGGTGGGGGTTCGCCAGCGCACCCCACTTCAGTCGCGTCTTCAAGACGGCGTACGGCGTGAGCCCCCGCGACTTTCGGTTGGGTCAGAGTGGGCTTTCACCGGAAACAAAACATCTCCGGCGGAGCACTTTGGACGGACCACCCTGACCGTACCGGGCCCACCTGGAAGGCGAACCGGAGACGCCCCGCGCCCCACTCGGAACGTTCGACTGTGAGCGGGGCAGACGACAGGGCCCCCGCCGGTTGCCGATCCGGCGGGGCCCTGTTCTGTGCCGTTGCCGCAGGTCAGCCCTTGCGCTTACCCCGCTCGACGTCCTCTGCCGCTTTGTGGGCGATGTCGTGCTCGGAGACCACGACCTCCCGGGCGCCCGTGCGCTCCATGATCCGCAGCAGTACCAGGGCCCTGGCGCCGATCACGTCGACCCGGCCCGGGTGCATCACCGGGATCGCCGCACGCTGCAATCTCACCCCGGGGCCGCCTTCACCTACCTCACCGCGTGGATGGTCCGCCCCCCTTGCCCGGGGCAGGTCACCAGCCGGTGATGCGGGGCCAGCGCGCTTGGATCACCGGGGCAGGCTCCGTGCCCTTGCTGCTGTCGACGACGTGGTAGCCGTGGTGCTGGGCGGCGGTGGCGCAGGCGTGGTTGGGCAGGATGCGCAGCCGGGTGCCGACCGGCAGGTCGGGCAAGTCGGTGCCGTCGCGGGCGGTGAGGGTGCCATGTTCCTGGCTCGCGGCCGTCATGACCAGGTTCGGGATGAGGTGGCCGGCCATGTCGGTGACCAGACCGTAGCCCTGGTCCTGGGCCTGGGCGGCGGTGCCGCGGTCGCGGGACATGGCCATCCAGCCGCCGTCGGTGACGATCCACCCGTACTCGGGGCGGTGGCCGATGACGGTGACGACCACCGACAGGGCGAGGTCCTGCACCTGGCAGACGTCGAGGCCGGCCATCACCAGATCGAAGAACATGTAGTTACCGGCCCGCAGTTCGGTGACCCCAGTGAGGTCCTCGGCCGCGTGCGCGGTGGGGGTGGAGCCGACGCTGACGCAGGCCACGGGCATACCGGCCGCACGGAGACGTTCGGCTGCGGCAACCGCGGTGTCACGTTCGTTCTGTGCGGCCAGGCGCTGCTCTTCGGCGCTGTAGGCGAAGTACGACTCGCCTGCGTGGGTGAGCACGCCGTCGAGGCAGGCCGTGTCGCGCAGGATGCGGCCGGTCTCGGTGAGGGCGGGGTCGTCGGGCTTGAGACCACCGCGGTGGCCGTCGCAGTCGATCTCGATCTGGGCCGGGATGGGCAGGCCGGCCTGGCCGGAGGCTTCCGCGACGAAGACGGCCTGCTCGATGCTGTCCAGCAGGACTCGCACGGTCACGCCGCGCCGCAGGAGAGCGATGACGCGGGGGAGCTTGTGGGGATCGATGCCGACGGCGTAGGTGATGTCGGTGTAGCCGCCGTCGGCGAACGCCTCGGCCTCGGCGAGGGTGGAGACGGTGATGGGACACGTGTTGCCGTCGTTCAGAAGCGCGGCGACATCCAGGCTCTTGGCTGTCTTCATGTGCGGGCGCAGGGTGACCCCGAGCCGGCTGGCCCTGGCCCGCAGGCGTTCGATGTTGCGCAGGCTCTTGTGCACGTCGACAACGGCGAACGGGGTGTCCGGATCCATCAGGGTCTGTGCGGCGGGGGTGGTGGTCACAGGGAGATGTCCATCTTCTTCAGGAGGGCCAGAGCCAGGTAGAGGTCTTGCAGTCCGATCCCGGAACTGTCGAAGACGGTGATGTCACGGTGGTCGGTGCGTCCTTGGGTGCGCTGGGTGAGGACTTCGCCGAGGGGGATGAGGACGGTGTTCTCGGGTGCGTGCTGGCTTTCGCCCATGCGGCGTGCCTGTTCGGGCAGGTCGCAGAAGACCCGTGCGCGGGCGAACAGGGCGGGGGGCAGCTCCCGCTTTCCGGGGGCGTCGGCGCCCATGCAGGACAGGTGCGTGCCGGGACGGACCCACTCGGCCTCGAACAGGGGAGGGTCTTCGGCCCGTGCGGTGGTGGCGGTGACGATCACGTCGGCGCTCGCGCAGGCCTCCTCGGCACCGGCCGCACGTGCTGTGTGTCCCTCTGCGGTGAGCGCGGCAGCCACGGTCGCTTCGCGGGCCTTGTCGCGTCCCACGATCAGGATCTCGCCGATCGGCCGGACCCGGGCGACGGCCCGCGCCTCATAGGCGGCCTGATGGCCGGTACCGAAGACCGCAAGGGTGGCGGCGCCGGTGGGGGCGAGCAGGTCGACGGCGAGCGCGTCGGCCGCGGCGGTCCGGTAGGCGTTCGCGGCACCGAGTTCCAGGACGGCGGCGATCCGGCCGATCCTCTGGTCGAGCAGCAGCAAAGTGGAGTGGTGACGCGGGAGCCCACGTCTCAGGTTGTCCGGCCAGTAGGTGCCGATCTTCACCCCGGCATGCGTCGCGGACGCGGACGGCTTGAGCGTGAACCGGTTGCGCGGATCGGAGCCGTGCACGGCCAGGGAAGGGAAGACCACGCCCTGCACCGTCGCGGCGAAGGCCGCGCGTGCCGCTTCCAGAGCCAGCTCCTCGTCCACGAGCGCAGCCGTCTGTTCCTCCGGGATGAACAGCAGGCCACGGCCTGTGTCCGACGGCGGGCCGGAACTGGGCGGAGAAGCAGGTGCGGTGTGTGCGGCCGGTCCGGCGTCGGTCATGTACGGCCCTTTACTTGGCGTAGTTGTAGACCGTGGCCCGGGACACGCCCAGCAGGTCCGCGATGGTCTGGGCGGCGTCGCGCCCCTCGAAGTAGCCCTCGCCCTGCAGCTGCCGCACGAGCGCCTTCTTGTCGTCCCGACTCAGCGACCGGGGGGTGGCACCGCGCTCCGCGGCCAGCGCCTCCACAGTTCGGCGCAGCTCGCGCACGTTGCGGTCCCGCAAATTCTCCAGCGGGTGCTCGCGGTGCTCGACATCGGTGGCCACGAGGTTCGACAACGCCAGCGTCACCGGCGACAGGACGGACACGTCAAGGTTCAGGCACAGGGCCGCGATGTACTGGCCCGCGGCGTTCTTGATGCCGATCGACGTGCTCTTCACCGGCCGACCGTCGGGAAACTGGTTGGGGTAGTTCTGGATCACGCTCGGGTACTGCGGATCCGCGATGCGGGCCAGGCCCAGCTCCGTGGCCGAATCCCCGACCTCCCGGCCGGAGAGGTTGTTCTCGATCACCCGAATCGCCTGCTGGGGGTCCCGCAGGTCGTGCAGCACCACCTCACACAGCCCGGGAAACATGCGGCCCAACGCCACAGCGATCTTCTCCGCCTCGCGGACGAGGTGCTCATCGCCCTCGGCCGCAGCGACGGCCACGGGACCCCTGCGGTCGCCCTCCGGCCGCTCAGCCACGGGATGCTCCACGACCCGCCTCCATCCTAGACTCAGATTCCATCTTTAGACAATGATGCTAAAGCATTCTCCGAGCCGCGCTCAACCCCGTCGATGAGAGCGATCGCACCTGGGCGTGCACGAGCAGGCCGGTTCCTCAGATGCCATGCTCATGTCATCGACGCTGTGCAGGGCCAGGCCCCTGAGTTTCTGGGTTGGACAGCCTAGGCAACGGGCTACTGACTCGTGGGTCTGAGCTTGTTGTTTAACCCTGCTGCTGTTTCGAGCGGACGTGTTCGGTGAGAAGCCCTTGCTCTACCGGTCATGGTGAACGTGGGTTCGAGTGCGGCTTCCCGGTCGAGTGATCTTCCGTCTTGCCGGGCATGAGGGCAGGGCCTCCTGCACAGCTCGTGGGTGTCGAAGTCCATGAGCAACAGGAGGCCCTGGTGCCGGGAAGGGGCTTTAGGCCTCCTTGTGGCGCCCGGACGCGGCCCAGGCCGCCGGCCGTGCCCGCGATGGCCGTGCGCCGGGCCTGCGCGGGAGCACGGAAAAGCGCCGGTGGGCGGGCCCGTATTCACGGCCCCGCCCACCGGCGGCTTTGATTGGTTCGGCTCAGTCGAACTCGGTTCGGGTCAGTTTTGGTCGGTGACCTCGAAGTGCAGCCGGACATGGGTCGCCGAATCGGCGCCGGCCAGCGTGACACCGGTCGGACCCGGTTTGGCCGCCCCCGGGACGCTGATGGTTGCGCCGTGGATCACTCCGTCGGCGTTCGCGTGCACGGTGATGAAGGCGAGTCCGTCACCGAAGCCGATCCTCACGGCCTCGTTCGGCGCGAACCCGCTGGCGTTGATGACGATCGCCGTGGCGCGCGGCCCTGACGTCGTCGACAACAGCACGTCGGGTCGGTACGTCCGCGCCTGCGGTTCGTCGGTCACCCGGACGGTGGCCGTCGCCGGAGTCCGCGAGGACGTGCCGGCCGCGGTGATGGCGTACCGGCCGGGCTGCGCGTCATCGGACGCCGCCACGGACGCGTGGACCGCACCCGTCGCAGAGGCCTCGACCGTCACGCTGCGCGCCGGGCTGGTGCCCAGCTTGACGGTCACGCGCTCGCCGGCGGCGAACCCGCTGCCGTTGACGGTGATTGCGTCACCGGCCTCGACGGTGGTGGATGCCGACGCCGAGATCGACGGCTGCAGCGCCGCCTTCCCCACGGTCACGGTGAACGTCTCGGTCCTGCTGGACAGCATGTCCCACGTGGTGACGTGCACGGTGTACGTGCCCTGCTGCACGTACGTATGCTCTGCGATGATCGCACCGGACGCGTCGACCGTGGCGTCGGACGGAACCGTGCCGTCACCCCACTGGACGCGGGCCTGGTAGCCCGTCGGGCCGGGAACGCCGCCGGTCACCGAACCGAGGTCCGCCGCGAGAGCCTTCCCCGGGGTGGCCGTCCGGTCCTTGGGAGTGGTGGTCACCAGCGCGGGCGCCGGCGTGCCGTCGTGGGCGACGGCGAACACGTGGATCCGGCCGGCGGAACCGGCGTCGCCGGTCTGCTTGGGCAGGGTCACCGACACCAGCGTCTTGCCCGCCGGGATCTGGAACGGCGTGGTGGCGAACAGGAACGGCTGGGCGCTGTCCCGGCTCGTGCCGAGCAGTCGGTAGGCGGACTTGGCGACGACGATGTTGCCGAAGGACGGCGTGCCGCCTGCGTTGCCACCCAGCGTCCAGTCGCTCATCTGGATCGGGACGGTGGCGGTGCTGCCGTCGCTGAACGTCGCCGTGCCGGTGGTGTTCTGGTTGCCCTGCGTGCCGGCGCCGATGAACGAGATGCTCTTCGCGTCGGACGGCAGGTTGAGCACGAGCGTGCTGCCGTTGCCCGTCGCGTTGTCCGGCTGGCCCGCCGGGGTCTCCGGCAGCGTGAAGTGCAGCGCCGTGCCGGGCACGTCGTGCTGCTGGCCCTGGGTCACGCCGGCCGCCTTGAGAGCGGCACGCGAGTACGCCCAGGACTTGCTGTCGCAGTTCGCGGCGAGCGCACCCTCGTCCCCGATGCAGACGGTGTCGAAGGCGGCGGTGAGGCTGGAGCTCGGCGCGTACGCCACGTCGGCCCCGACCGTGCCCGAGCCCTGGACGGTGCCGTCGGTCACCGTGACGTTCGCCTGGTAGTAACCGGGCTTGGCGTAGGTGTGCGTACCGCTGACGCTGTACACGCCCCGCGAGCTCAAAGCCGTGGTGCCCGTGGTGACCGGCGAGCCGTCACCCCAGTCGACCGTGGCCTGGTAGCCGCTCGCGGTGCCCCCGGTGACGGTGGCCAGGGGTGCCGAGACCGCGACGCCGGACGTCGCGTGCAGCCCGCTGCTCACACCGGCGACCGTGAGGTCGCCGCCACCGAGCTGGACGTCGCCGCCCGCGAGCAGTTCGACCTCGGCGAGGCTGGTCTGCGCGGCGCCGGCGGTCTCCTTCACGACCAGGCGGAACCGTGCGAACTTGCCCGGATTGCCGATCTTGAACGCCCGCGTCTGGTTGCGCGACGGGAACACCTCGCGGTGACGCGAGTCGAGCGTCGTCCAGGTGATCCCGTCGTTGGAGGCCTGCAGCTTCCAGTCCGTCGGGTCGCCCGCACCCGCACCGGAGGTGAGGGTGTAGTACGACGGCCTCTGCTTGCCGCCGCGGTAGACCCAGTCGATCTGGGGCTCGTCGGTGGCGAAGGTCATCTGCGTGGTCGACGAGTCGTCGAACAGCTTCGACGCGTCCTGCCCGTCGCTGGTGGTCGCGGTGCCGAGGCCCGGACCCGTGGTGTCCTGCAAGGGCTTGGGCACGTCTGTGCCCTTGGTCAGCGACGGCGGCGCGTCCTTCTTGCCGGTGCCCCAGGACGACGGCTGCGAGCCCATCGCGAAGTCGATCGTGCCGCCGTGGACGAGCTTGGCCGAGTCGACGGACACTGCGCGCTGGGTCTTGCCGTTGACCTTCACACCCTGCACGTAGACGTTCTTGGTGCTGTTGTCCGGCGCGTTGACAACGATGTCGCCGCTCGTGCGGTGGACGGTCATCTTGGTGAACTGCGGCGAGCCTATGGCCCAGTTGGAGGAGCCGGCCTGCAGCGGGTAGATGCCCAGCGAGCTGAGGATGTACCACGACGACATCTCGCCGTTGTCCTCGTCACCCGGGTAGCCCTGGCCGATCTCGTCGCCGACGTAGAGGCGCTGCAGGATCTCCCGCACGATCGCCTGCGTCTTGGACGGCGCACCGGCGTAGTCGTACATGTAAGGGATGTGGTGCGAGGGCTGATTGCTCATGCCGAGCTGGCCCAGGCGCACCGCCTGCGCCTCGAGCATCTCGTGGATCGTGCCGTTGTACCCACCGGGGTGGTCGGCGTTCTCCGGGGTGGAGAAGAACTGGTCGAGCTTCTGCTCCAGCTGTTTCTGGCCGCCGTAGAGGTTGGCCAGGCCCTGGCCGTCCTGCTGCGCGGTGAACGCGAAGTTCCAGCCGTTCGTCTCGGTGTAGGCGCCGCCCCAGTCGAGCGGGTTGCCGGTGAGGAACGTGCCGTTGGCCTGGCGTCCCTCGAAGAACTCGCTGTCCTTGTCGAAGAGGTTGACGTAGTTGCGGGCCCGCTGGAGGAAGTACGCCGACTCCTCCTTGATCCGCTTGCGGTCGTCCTTCGGCACCGACTTGTCGTCGGCGAGGGCCGCGCCCATGTTGCCGATGCCGTAGTCGTTGATGAAGCCTTCCAGCGCCCACGACACGGACTCGCCGGTGGAGGTGGGCGTGTAGCCGAGGAACAGCCCGTTCTCGATGCCCTTGCGGCCGACCTCGCTGCGGCCGGACGCGACGGTGGCGTCCTTGACCGCCGCCTCGTACGCGGCGAGCGGGTCGGGCACCTTGACGCCGTTGAGGTAGGCCTCGGCCAGTGCGACGTTGGCGCTGGTGCCGGTCATCAGGTCGGCGTAGCCGGGTGAGGACCAGCGGGCTATCCAGCCGCCGTCGCGGTACTGCTGGACGAAGCCGTCGGCGATCTTGGCTGCGACGTCCGGGTACAGCAGCGAGTAGGCGGGCCACACGGTGCGGTAGGTGTCCCAGAACCCGTTGTTGACGTAGATCTGGCCGTCCACGACCTTGGCGCCGGTCTGCGTGGCGGTCGACGTGCCGGTCGGTGCCGACACCGGGCTCGCGTACTGCCAGCGCGGCGCGGCGGCGGTGCCGGTGTTCTCCGACTGCGAGTTCGGGTACAGGTTCAGCCGGTAGAGGTTCGAGTAGAGCGTGACCTTCTGCGTCTCGTTCGCGCTCTGCACCTCGATCCGGCCGAGCCGGTCCTTCCACGTCGCGGTGGCCGCGTCGTGGATCTGGTCGAAGCTCTGCCCGGTGACCTCCAGGCCGAGGTTCTTGCCCGCCTGGTCGACCGAGAGGAACGAGGTCGCGATCCGCAGCGTCACCTGCCGGCTCGCGGAGGTGTCGAAGGTGGCGGAAGTGGCGGAGGTCGCCGTCGGCGCCCGGTCGAAGGTACCGGACACGAACATCCGGCTGCGACCGGCCGACAGACCGCTTCCGTTGTCCACCCAGCCGGTGAAGGTGCCGTCCGTGCCGATGGTGAACGTGCCGTTGTAGAGGACCAGGCTTCCGGTGGCCTGCCCGGACGGGAAGGTGAACTGCATGATGCCACCGTGGTCGGTGGGCGACATCTGCGCCTTCAGGCCGTTCTGCGTGGTGACCTGGTAGAAGTCCGGCCGCGCGATCTCGTCGTCGTGGCTGAAGGCGAGTGCGCGTCCGCTGGGCGCTCCGGTGAGCGAGCCCCCGGCTGGCACCGGCATGACCGACATCTGGTTGCGGTCACCCATCCACGGGCTGGGCTCGTGCGAGATCGCGAGTCCCTGCAGCGTCGGCAGGTTGGCCGCGTTGTTGCCCGCCTGGTAGTCGTACTCCCAGGAGTTGGACGCGGCGTTGGTGACCGGCGTGAAGAAGTTGAAGCCGTTCGGCATCGCCGAGATCGGCAGGTTGTTGCCGCGCGAGAACCCGCCGGACGCGTTGGTGCCGCGCCGGGTGTCGACGAAGTTGGTCAGGCTGGAGCCGTCCACCGGCGTCGGGGTTCCCGACACGGTGACGGCGTCGAGCCAGCCCTGGAAACGCGTCGAGGCGGTGGCCTTGGGGTCGTCGTAGGAGAGCAGGACGCGGTCGATCGTCTTGCCGCCTGCGACCGCCCCGATCTCGGACTGCACCGCGTTCCACTGGTCGGCGTAGAGCACCTTCGACGCACCCTGCCCGGCCGCGGTGAGCGCGTAGCCGTGCTGGTCGACGGGCGAGAGGCCGCTCAGGTAGGTGCCGTCGGTGAAGTGCAGGTCGACGGCCGCGTAAGTGGACGGGTACTGGGTGTCCTTGGCCGTGAACTCGGGGAAGATCTTGTACGACAGCCGGGTCTTGGGTCCGACCGGGATGTCGACGTCGAAGAGCTTGTTGGTCGCGTACGAGCGGCCCTCGGCCCGCGCACCGCCCGAGTACCGCAGCGCGGCCACGCCGGAGAACCCGGCCCCCGGCTTCATGTTGTAGCCGCTGACCGGTCCCGCGCCGGCGACACTGACCATCGGGGTGGCCGGCGGCAGGACGTTCGAGCCGTCGCTGATGTTCCAGTCCGCGAGCTGGAGGATCGAGTCACCGGAGTTCGCCGTGACGTTCAGCCGGTAGAACGCGAAGGCCGTCGTGTTGCTGAAACTGTAGGTGTTGGTGGCGAACCGCCCGCTGAAGCTCACACCCGTCCGCGTGTCCAGGTCGGTCCACGCGCTGCCGTCGTTCGACCCCTGAACGGTGAAGTCCTTGGGGTCGCGGCCCGCCGCGTCGTTCGCGGAGGTCAGCGAGTACTTCACCACCGCCGCGGGCTTGGCCAGCCGGTAGGTCACCCAGCCGGTCTTGGCGAACGCCAGCCACTTGGTCGACGGGTTGGCGTCCTTGACGTTGGAGGCGACTTCCCCGGGCGGGTTGTCGGCGCTGGCGGTCACCGCGCTGACCTGGTCGAGCAGGCTGCCGGGCAGTCCGGTGGAGCTCGATCCGCTCAGGTTCTCCTGGACCGGCTTGCCGCTGCCGTCGACCTCGACGGTGCTCGCCGCGGCCTGCGGGTCGGCCGGCTCGAAGGAGGAACTGAAGTTGCCGGGCGGCGGCGCCGCGGCAACCACCGAGGGTGCGACGGCCAGCAGCCCCACGGGCAACGACAGGGCTATCGCCGCGCCGGCCCATCTTCGCAAGGACAACTGGCGGGCAGAGGGGGAAGGTGACACGGAGGGACCTTTCGTCATTGGAGGTCGGGAGCATCACGTCGGGGCTCGCCGCGGCTCGGTCCTGGACGGCGCCAGGAGGCGGTTCGACCCGGAGAACAGGTCAGTACAGGTCAGAACAGGTCAGTACGAAGCGGGGCCACGATCGCCGACGCGGGGCAGCGACAACCGCCGCGGCCCCACACATGTGTTGGGGCGAAGGTCCTGGATCACGCGGAAGCTCCGTAAAGGGATGGGGGACTCGTAACAGGGCACACCTGCCGTAGATCGCGGTTAGCGTGTTCCTTTCCAGACAACGTTGTCAAGAGTGGAGCGCGTAACCCCCGTGAAATAGCCCGTTCTCCTTCCCGGTTCGCCCGGCCGTGACCGGGCGGGCGAACCGGGGCCCGCGATCGGCCCGCACCCAACCGCCGTCTCCGATCAGTTACTTCGCGGGAGGCTGCGCAGTGACGGGCGGAGCAGGACCGGGCGGCTCGCGCCTGCGGGAGCATCAGTGCATCTTCCTTGATCAGGAGTTACACCGAACGTTTTACACTCCCGGATCCCACCCGTTCCATCGTGCTGTCCGGCAGTCGGCGGCTGCCCGCCCCGCTGCCCGACGACCACCTCCACGGCGTCCTCGACCAGCTTCCCGGGACACGCAACCAGCTCAGCTTCGCGCTGGCCGCCGTCACGCCCTGAGCACCCACGACCAGCGCGGACTGCTGCTCGACGATGCGGACCGCAGCCGGGGCCGCCTCATCGTCCGCCGCCCCGGACGGCTCCACCACACCGTCTACCTGGACGACGTCACCTTCCGCCTCCTCACCCGGTGGCTGACCGAACGGCATCGGAGATGGCCGGTCACCACCAACCCCCACCTGCTGGTCACCGCGCGGACCGACCACGGACGACTCCCACCCCCAGGTCAGCTCACAAGCCATCACCAAGGCCCTGCGCCGTCCTGGCCTGCAGATCACCCGCCTGCGTGTGGACCGCATCCTCGACGAAGCGAAATACACCGGGGATCCAGTCCATCTCATCCGACTCTTCGGTCTGTCCCCCATCACGGCTATGAGATACCTCCGAGCGGCCCACCCTGCGGGCACACGCCCCGATCCCATCGTGTGACTAGTTCACCGACAGGGTGAATCCGCAGGCAGGCGGCCCGACTGTTGCGGCAGGGACCGCTACGAAGATCACGTAGCAGGAGCTCCACGACGACCAGGATCCTGCATCCAGGAGCGCAGCGTAGACGACGGCGGACGACGCCGATGTGGGGGTCAGAGAACCTTTTCGGGAACGAGCTTGGGCAGAATTGCAAGCAGCGACTGCCGCTCGGCCGGGGCGAGGACAGAGAGGAATTCGTCCTCCATCTCACGGATCGCGGCCTGGGTTGTCGCGTGGAGCACGCGGCCCTGGTCGGTGATCGAGACCGTGTGGGACCGGCGGTCCGCCGCGTCGCGCTTTCGGGCGATCAGCTCACGCTTTTGGAGCCGGTCGAGCAGCGTGATCAGTCGCGTCTTGTCGTGCTTGATCTCGCGCGCCAGCGTCAGCTGGTTCGGTGCGGGGCCGCGAGAGAGTCGGTCCAGGACGATGTACTCCCACATCGTCAGCTCGTTTGCGGCCAGCAGTGGCGCCTCCGCCTCAACCAATCGGTCAGTGACCCAGGCGAACAGCGCACCCAAATCTGCGCGATCTGAATCTGACATGCGGTGAGTGTACCGTCACTTGAGATTATCTCAAACATAGATGATCTGACAAAGTTTACTATTTGGTACCCCAGTCGACGGAACGGCCGAAGCACTCGCGCGGGATATGCCGCCGACGCGGGGGGTTGTCCCTATGTCTTTGGTCAAGCCATCTGGGCGCCCGCAGGGGTCTCCCTGAGGAGCGTCCGTCGCCCGTGGCAGTGCCGGCCCGGTGTATTCATAAGTCCAGTTGATCGAAGCCGCCAGGACATGGTGATGAGTGTTCTGAGCTGCGATAGTTGGCGCCGCACCAGGTGAATGGGCTTGCTAGCCGCAGGGGGTGCGAGTGGAACGGATCACTGAAGACCAGGCCGCGCGGCTGGTCGGTTTCGTGTCGGCGCGTATCCCCGAAACGGCTCCGCTTCCCGAGGCGAAGCCAGACGCACGGCTGCAGCCCCGCGTCTGGCTGCAGACAAACAGATCGCGGCGGTGCGCTTCCACCGGGCCGCTCCGCCTGCAAGCGGGGCAACGACCGATTTGGCAGCCGCCGCATGGAAGGTGCTCAAGCCTCTCACCAGCGGTCCGTCGATGCCTCCGCCCGGTGACACCACCCCCCGGATCATCAACAACAGGAGGGGGAAGTCATTCCGAGCCCGAAGGCCGGAGACCCCATTGCGGAGCCACGAAAGAGGTAACGGGGGGCCGCGAAGGGCGACGGCCATGCCGGGCGAAGGGCGCCGTGCAGGCCGGGGTCGATACGGACACCCCGGCAAGTCCGAGCCTGCGGGCGGCGCTGCGAGCAACGCCCTCGTCGCATCGCGGCGCCGCGCGCCCGGCATGCCGCCAATGTGGCCTGCGCTCGTAGACTGTCTTCTTGACGGATGATGTGCTCTTGCTTACCGTATATGCGTGAATACCATCACGGTTTTCGGAGCCACAGGTCACATCGGGTCTGCCACTGTCCGTCGCCTCGGCGAGTCGGGCGCGTCTGTGCGGGCGGTGGTGTGGCGAACGCCGGCTGACACGCGGATCGAGGGAGCGGCCGCCGTGGTGCGGGCCGATCTACTCGATCCCCAAGCCATCGCCGCCGCCGTCGAGGGATGTGACAGCGTGCAGGTGATCTTCCCCTTGTCCCCGGTCGCGGAGGACCCGGGCGCGGTGACGGCGACCCTCGCCGAGTCGCTGGTCCAGGGCCTGTCCGCCTTCCCCTCGCTCCCGGTCCTGGTCATCTCGGACTACGGAGCCCAGACCCCTTCCGGCACCGGTATCCCGGCCCTCTTCCATCAGATCGAGGTGCGCCTGGGCGAGCTGCCGAACCCGCTGACGTTCGTGCGGTCGGCCGAGCACATGCACAACTGGGCACGCCAGGTGCCGGTGGCGCTGAAGACGGGGACGCTCGCGAGCCCGCACCAGCCGCTGGACAGGCCATTGCCGATGGTCCACGCCGCGGATGTCGGCGCGATCACCGCCGACATCCTGCTCTCGGCTCCGCCGCAGGCCGGATCGCCGCGGGTCGTCCATGTGGAGGGGCCACGCCGCTACACCGCGCGGGAGGTCGCCGCCGCGCTCGCTGCGGTCACCGGCACCGACATGACCGCCCAGGAGCTCCCGCGCGAGGAGTGGGAGCCCACTGTGACCGCTGCCGGTGCGACACCGGCGTTCGCCAGGCTGAACGCGGAATTCTTCGACGCGCACAACAAGAGGCTCGTCGACCCGCCGGCCGGAGCGGACGTCCGCCACGGAAGCACCCCGCTCAACGACGCCTTGGCCTTCGCGATCAACAACTCCAGGGCCGGCCGATAGCCCGCACGGTGCCGAGGGCTCCCAACCGTGGGAGATAAAGCTCACGTTCCTTCAAGCCAAGGCAGAAGACCATGACGACCACACCCGACCGCAAGGTCATCCTGATCACCGGGACCTCCAGCGGTTTCGGCAACCTCTCGGCCCAGGCTCTGGCCCGTGCAGGTCACACCGTGCATGCAGGCATACGGGACACCATGAGCCGCAATGTCCCCGCGATGCAGGCGCTGGAGGACCTCCGCTTCGACGAGGGCATCGACATCCGGGGAATCGACCTGGATGTCCAGTCCCAGGAGTCCGCGGACAACGCTGTTCAACAGATCGCGGCCGAGCACAAGCGTCTCGATGCGTCAATGTCCTGGGCGCCCAGCGGGTCAACCGCGCTGCACTGCCGCACCTGCGCCGTCAGGGCCACGGACATCTCGTGTGGGTGAGCTCCACCAGCGCCCGGGGCGGCTGTCCGCCCTTCCTGGCGCCGTACTTCGCCGCCAGGGCCGGCATGAACGCGCTGGCGGTCAGCTACGGAGCCGAGCTGATCCGTTTCGGGATCGACACCACCATCATCGTGCCCGGCGCCTACCCGTCGGGCACCAACCACTTCGCCCACGCCGCTACGCCCGCCGACACCGAACGCGCGCCCGCCTACGAGGACCTGTACGGCGAGACCATCCGAACCGTCCCCGACCGCCTGGCCGCGCTCTTCCCCAAGGACGCCTCCGCCCACGAAGTCGCCGACGCCATCGTCAAGGCCGTCGCCGCACCCCCAGGTGGCCGCCCCTGGCGCGTCCACATCGACCCCAGCCACGACGGCAGCGAGGTCGCCTGGGCCGTCGGAGACCGTATCCGCGCCGAATTCCTCACCAATGCCGGCCTGGGCGACCTCCTCACCCCCAACAGCCACCGCTGAACAGCCCCGCGACGCCCACCGGTCGGTGAGCCCAGGGAGCGCCCCGGACAGCTGTCGCTTCTCCTCCAGCGCGAGCACCGGCACACCTCCCCAACGCGGGCTTCGACGACATCGGACCACGCCACTGCGCTGTTCTGGAGCGTGTGCGAACCGGCTGCCGTGTCCGGTGCAGCAATGGCAGCCGTCTCACGGACATCGGACCACGCCACTGCGCTGTTCTGGAGCGTGTGCGAACCGGCTGCCGTGTCCGGTGCAGCAATGGCAGCCGTCTCACGCTGTTCGGCGAGCTCGCGGCGCTGGGCCACGTCGAGCCGCGAACCAGTTCCGGCGGCCCGCGGGTCGCGATGACCCGGCTCAGTGCACGCGGGCGATCTCGACAACGGGCGGGCCAGGAGCTGGCCGATCGGGAGGATGCGCGCGGGCCGATCCAGAGCGGACCTCCATGCGACGTTCAAGGAGGTGTGCGCGGATGTGGTGGAACAGCAGAGCGTGAACGGGTCCGCGTCGTCCGCCACGGCCGATCCGGCGGACGGCGCGTGAGGTGTCCGCAGGGTCGTCCTAGCAGGACGAGGGAACTCACGCAGAACTGGCAGATCCTCTTCTCAAGGCCGCCGAACGACGGCGGCCGATCACGGCAGGAGAACGACATGAGCATGAACAAGCACGCAGTCGGCACTCAGGGCCTGGTGACCTCGGTCGAGGGCCTGGGCACCATGGGGATGACGGCGATGTACGGCACCCGGGACGACGAGGAGTCGACGAAGACCCTGCACCGGGCGGTCGAACTCGGCGTCACACTATTCGACACCTCGGACTTCTACGGTCCCTTCACCGGTGAGGAACTGGTCGGGCGCGCCCTGGCGCCGTACCGGGACCAGATCGTGCTGGCCACGAAGTTCGGCGGGGTCACCCTGGACGACGATGGGAACATCGTCGGCGGACCCAACGGCAGGCCCGACTACATCCGGCGTTCGCTGGAGGGCTCGCTGCGCCGGCTCGGCACGGACCGCATCGACCTGTACTACCAGCACCGTGTCGACCCCAACGTGCCCGCGGCGGAGACCTTCGGCGCCCTGGGCGAGCTCGTTGCCGAGGGCAAGGTGCGCTACCTGGGCATCAGCGAGGCGTCCGCCGAGACCATCCGCGCGGCCCACGCCGCGGCCCCGCTGTCCGCGGTGCAGACCGAATTCTCGCTGTTCACCCGGACCGTGGAGACCAACGGTGTGCTCGACACGGTGCGCGAGCTGGGCATCGGCTTCGTCGGATACTCGCCTCTGGGCCGCGGGATGCTGACCGGCACCCTGCGCTCGGTGGCCGACCTGCCCGCGGACGACTTCCGCCGCACCGCCCCCCGCTTCAGCGAGGAACACTTCAACCACAACCTCGGCCTGGCCGACCGCGTCCGCGCCATCGCCGAAAAGGCCGGTGTCACCCCCGGACAGCTGGCCCTGGCCTGGGTGCTCGCCCAGGGCGCCACCGCCATCCCCGGCACCAAGCGGCGCCCCTACCTTGAGGAGAACGCCGCTGCCGCATCGATCGTCCTGGACGACGCCACGCTGGCCTTGCTCAACGAGGCCATCCCGGCCGACGAGGTGGCCGGCGCACGCTATGTCCCGCAGGCCATGCAGGCCGTCCAGGAGTGACGAACCGATGAACCAGGGTGAACTGGGCCGCTTCCTGCGCGCCCGGCGAGAGGCGCTCCTGCCGGCCGACGTCGGGCTCGTCCCCGGCGGCCGGCGCCGCGCCACGGGTCTTCGGCGGACCGAGGTCGCCCTGCTGGCCGACGTCTCCGCGGACTACTACGAGCGCCTGGAGCAGGGGCGCAACGCGCACCCCTCCGAGGCGATGGTGGGCTCGCTGGCCAGGGCACTGCGCCTGTCGGTGGACGAACGGGACCACCTGTACCGACTCGCCGGGTACGCACCACCGGCACGCGGCGCGGGAAGCGGCTACGTCGATCCGGCGATGATGTTCCTGCTGGACTCCTTGACCGGGGTGCCCGCACACGTCACCGACGACCTCAACACCATGCTGGCGCAGAACCGGCTCAGCCGGGCCCTGGTCGGTTCATGGGAGGTGGGGGACGACAGGGACGGGAACGTCACCTGGCGGTGGTTCACCGACCCCGCCTCCCGAGCGCTCAACGCCCCCGAGGAATACGAGGCGATCGGCCGCGGTTACGCGGCCGACCTCCGGGCGAGCACCGGACGACGCGGCGAGGACCCCACGGCCGCGCGCCTGGTGAGTGAACTGCTGCGCGGCAGCGAGGAATTCACCCGCTACTGGCACGAGATGGCCGTCGAGCCGCTCCGGTCCACCCGCAAACAACTGATCCACCCGCAGGCTGGCTCGCTGGACGTGCAGTGCGACGTCGTCCTCAGCACCACCACGGGCCACCGGATGGTGATCTTCCGCCCGCAACCCGGCTCCACCACCGCGGAGAGCTTCGCCTTCCTTGGCGTACTCGGCACTCAGGAATTCACCACCTGACACCCCGTCACTGATGCGGCGCGGCCGAGGAAACCGGCCAGCACTCCACCATCAGGACCGTCGCCGCCTCAACCGAGACGCACTCCGGGGATCGCCGGTCCTTCGGCAACCGGCCTCCGCACCTGCCTCGACACCCGTGCCGACGCATCAACACCATCCACGTCAGCCCTCCCGCCACCCAAGGGCGACTACTCAGAGTCCCCGGCCGGACGCGGTGGGTGCCTTCGCCTTCGTTATGGGCGCCCCGACTTCACCTGAAAGGACACACCATGTCTTCCGTCATCCTGATCACCGGCGCTTCGACCGGGATCGGCAACCTCACCGCCCGAGAACTCGCGGCCCGTGGACACACCGTGTACGCCAGCATGCGCAACGTCGACACACGCAACGTCCAGCATGCCGAGGAACTGATCGAATTCGGTCTCAACACCGGGCACAACCTGGATGTGGTGGAACTCGACGTCCAGTCCCAGGCGTCGGCCGAGGCCGCAGTGGCCACCATTGTGGAGCGCGAGGGCCGCCTGGACACCGTGGTGCACAACGCGGGCCACCTCTTCCTCGGCTACGTCGAGGCGTTCACCGCCGAAGACGTCCAGCACCTCTTCGACATCAACGTGGTCGGCATACAGCGCGTCAACCGCGCCGCGCTTCCCCACATGCGCTCCCGCGGATCAGGCACCCTGCTGTCCGTCGGCAGCACCACCTCGGCGGTCCTGCCGCCCTTCATCGGCCCCTACGTCGCGTCCAAGGCCGCCGGCGACGCCCTGGCCCAGGTCACGGCCTACGAGGTCAACGAGTTCGGCATCGAGACGACCATCGTGATGCCCGGCCCCTTCACCGAAGGCACCTCGCACTTCCCCAACGCCAGCCAGGCCAGCGACAGCGAACGCGCCGCCGCGTACGGCGTGTTCGAGCCGATGCTGAACCGCTACGAGGAGGCGACCAACGGCCTCTTCCCCGCTGGCGTCGACGCCAACCCCAAGGCAGTGGCCGAGGAGATCGCCAGGATCCTCGGCCTCCCCGCCGGCACTCGCCCCTTCCGATCCGTCGTTGACTTCGCCGACGGCCGCGCCGACGAGGTCAACGACATCGGCCACAAGGCGTCCGAGGAGTACCTGCGCCGCATGGGTTACGAAGAACTTCTCAAGGTCAAGAGCCGCACCAACGCGACCGACGCGGCATAGGACGGACCCCCCGCCCCGTTCGCCGATACCTCTGGCCTTCGGCAGGTGGACGAGCAGGATCGTGTTTGGAGCTCCAAAGCTGCGGGAGCGGGCGGGGGCGGTAGCGCGAGGCCACAGCTGTTCAGCGAAAGCGGCGGCGGCCGCCACCGTACCCGGACCGAAACGCGCGTTCAGCGTCCACGACCGGCTCGACGCGCAGACGGGTCCACGGCCCGCAGCGCGAGGCGGGCGACGAGCTGCTTGTACAGCTCCTTGGATTCGGCTTCCTTCCGCGGTTGCGGCACCACGGTTGGCGGGTCGGTGGCCTTGTACCGGTAGCCGGTCGCGGACGGGATCACGTCCTGCCCGGGCAGGTCCACATCCACCATCAACTCACGCGACTCCGGCGCATACGCCAGCCGCCACGCCCGGCGCAGCCCCGCCGGATACCCACAGCCGGCCAGCACGCCCTCCACCGCTTCCACGAATGCCGTCGCTCCGTCGGCCAGCACCTGCTCCACCGCGCCGCGGTGCTTATGCAGGCCGGGGGAGCGGTCCACGAGCACCCTGCCCAACCCCGCCCCTCGTGCCTGCACCTCGCCGGTCCGCTTCAGCGCCTCGGCCTTCAACTGTTCGACCTGCTCCAGTTTGGCCAGCCGAGCCGCCTGCTGCACGCGTCGCGCCCGCTCCTTCTCCTTCTGCGCGGCCTCCTTCTCCCGCGCCGCCTGCCGACGAGCCAGATCCCGCTCGACCTGCTCCACCTTCCGCTTACGCTCCGCCTCCTGCTGCTTCTTCGCCCTCTGCGCCGCCACCCACCGCTGCGCCTGCTCCCGCTCCTGCTTGACCGCTTCCCGCTCCTTGCGCAAGCGCTCCTGCTCCGCGGCCCGGGCCCGGCGAGCCTCCTGCTGCTGCAGCCGCGTTTCCTCGGCGGCCTTGGCCTTCTTCGCTTCCTGGTAGGCCTGCAACAACTGAGCGGTCAAGGACTTCTTGCGAGCCACGGCGCCCCCCTCAGACCCGTCGTGTCACCTGCCGGAAAGCCATGCCCGTCCCACAAGAGCAACAATCCCTGCATCGCACTGGTCGATGGCCGTGACGACTGACCGTTGCTGGTGGTCGGCCGTCCCCGTCCATGCGCGACCACGACCTCGTACGCCGGCACACCGTCGCGGCGACGCTGCTGGACCGGCGACTCCGGCACCGGCAAGACCCACCTGCTGATCGGCCTCGGCTCCGCCGCCGCAATGGCCGGCTTCCGGGTCCGCTACGCGCTCGCCGCCCGCCTGGTCAACGAGCTCGTCGAAGCGGCCGACGAAAAACAGCTGACCAAGACCATCGCCCGATACGGCCGCGTCGATCTCCTCTGCATCGACGAACTGGGCTACCTCGAACTGGACCGCCACGGCGCCGAGATGCTGTTCCAGGTTCTGACGGAAAGGGAGGAGAAGAACAGTGTTGCGATCTCCTCGAACGAATCGTTCGGAGGCTGGACCAAGACCTTCACCGACCCCCGGCTCTGCGCGGCCATCGTCGACCGCCTCACCTTCAACGGCACCATCATCGAGACCGGAACCGGGTCCTACCGCCTCGCGCAGACCAAAGCCAGGCAGCAGGCGAGGAAATAGAGTCAGGCGGCCGTGCGGCTACGTCGATAGTCTCCGCGGGTGTCGTTGACTCAGTACGTCTACTTTGCCATCTCCAGCGTGGGCACCACTGCCGACGAGATCACCCAACTGCTTGGCGTGGAACCGGACGAGGTCACGGTGCGGGGAAGTCTAACCACCTCACCTCACACCATCCCGTTCTGTCACTGCTGGAAGGTTTTCTGCCGCGAGCCCGGCCTGCCAGTCGATGAGCAGATCGACCAGGTCATCGGCAGGCTCCGGCCCCGCATGGAGGCGCTCACCAATCTGACAACCCGTCTCGCAACCGAGGAGGGCCCCGGGGGCGCGATTCTGCAGGTCCACCGCTACTTCAACCGGCATGACAAGCAGCCCTCCGGCTCGCCGGACGACACGAACCTCTTCGGCTGGCACCTGGACCGCGCGGTGGTGGACTTCCTCGCCGCAACCGGCGCAGATCTGGATGTCGGCGAATACGACATGACGCCCAGCGACGACTGACACCGCCCCCTTCAAAGCGGGGCCACTACAGACCGGAAGCGGGGCCACTCCGGGCCGGAACACAAGGGCCCGTCGCAGCAAGCCGGGGCCAGTTCAGACCGGAAAAGTGAGGCCATACCAAACCGTTAACGCCAGGCTCGCAGGCGGCGGCCGCGGAACACGTCGCCCAACACCTGGGCCTGCGCCGTGTCACCTTCGCCGTCGACGACACCGTCACCCGCCTGCGCGCTCACGGCGACGAACTCCTCAGCGAGGTGGCGCGGTACGAGGACAGCTACCGGCTCTGCTACGTCAGGACTTCGGGGCCCGGGTGACGACGGTCAACGCGACGGGGGCTGTTCGATCACCCCGCCCCGATGAGGCCTAGGGATGTAGCCCTTCGCCCCAGGTGGCAGCGCGTCGAGGCACGCCTGGGAGCAGGCGTTGACCAAGAGCGGCAGGACGTCGGTCGCCACCACCTGGGAGACCCAAGCCTGGTGAGGGCCCGTCGGCGCGATCGGCCCGGTGCAGACACTGCAGGTGCGGGCCGCGGTGGTGCCCCAGCGGTAGGGATCCAGGCTGTCGAGGTCCAGGACCGTATCGCCGGGCGGGAGGAGCCGCGGGAAAGGCGGCCGGTACTTGTAGTTGCCGTAGATCGAGCGCGTGCTCACCGTGCTGTTCGCCAGCCGAGCGCACCGCGTCATTTCGTACGGGAACCAGTGCAGCCGTCGCGAGGTGTACGGGCTGAACTGTTCCATGCTCGCCATGTCGCCGATCTCCGGAGGTATCCGCACCAGGTTGCTCCCGTACAGCACAAGGGTCCGCACCGCCGTCAGCCGCCCGATCGACGCCGGCAGCGTCACGATCTGCCGCCGCTCATCAGGGCTCAGCTCTGGCAGCGGGCGGAATTCCTCCCGCCCGTCGGCCGCCGCCTCTTCGATCAGCTCCAGCAATCGGAGCCAGCCCGGAGCACTGGTGTCCTGAATCTCGGCGTGGAAGGACGTCATCGCGCCGGGAGAACTCACCCGAACCTGGCTGAAGCAGTGGCACCTGTCCTGCGGCACACCAGGCCGGGAGTTCACCGCCTCGGGAAAACGGTTCGGGAAGACCCGTGCAGGGGGTTGTTCGTCCGTCATGGCGCAACGATAGGGACGCGGCGTCTGCCACGGCACCATCCGAACACCAGTGAACGCAAACGACCCCTGGCCAAGTGGGGGCTCCTTGGCTATGGCCGGCGGACGAGGACAGCCGTGCTGGACGGTCGTAACCGATCAGGCTGTCATGAGCCGTTCCACAGGCCCAGCCGTCGCAGACGGCGTTGTCGGTGCGCTCATACAGAGCTGTGAGCCCGAAGATTCCGCCGAGCAGGAGGCCCCCCACCGGCGCGATGACGAACACAGATGACTGGACTCCCGGTAGTACCAGGAAGTAGGCACCCCAGGCCGTTCCTGCCAGGAGGGTCAGGAGCAGCGGGTGCATGACGGGCGTGTGGGGGTGTGATGGGTGGTTCGGGGGTCGGGGTCCGGGGTCGGGGGGCTGGTTAGGCTCGGTGGATGGTTGTTCGCGGGTGATCCGCGGAACGAGCTGGCTGGAGGTCATCCGCGCCGGTGTTCGCCCCACCAGGGAAGGATTGGAGGCAGGTCGCTGAGCCCGCGCTCTGGCCGCTTCGGCATCGGAGAGTGGCCGTCGTCTCCGTCCCAGCGGCGTGCGTATTGGTCGGGGAGGCTGCCCCAGCCCCAGTAGGGAACCGGGTGGTCGGGGATCTCGCCAAGTTCGTCGAGTGGATCGATGCGCTTGTTTGTCACTGTGCACAGGTGGGCCCAGTCATCGCCCATATCGAAGACGTAGGCGAACTGCTCGCCGGCCTGCAGCCTGCTCAGCTTGGTGGCATGGCCATCCATGGTGCCGTCCGGGGCCTCGCCGTCCCACCAGTCCAGGGGGCTGACCCGGGTCCCGTTGGACAGCGTGAACAGGTGCAAGTGGGCCAGGTCCCAGCGGCCGAAGGCGAGATCGATGGCCGTGGCGAACTGAGCGAAGGAGTGCGAGCGCGCGGCGGCCAAGACCCGGCCGGGGCGAGGCCACAGATCTGCTCCGTGCCCGGAGACCAGTTCCACCCGGATGGACAGCCAGGTACGTGCCACGGCCTCAACTCCTTCATGTGCCAGGTCCGCGCGAGCCGGTACCGAGGCTACCGGGCAGCGCCGCCAGCGTGCGTGCGATCATGCTGGTCGCGGGTGTGGAAGGGGAGGGGTGGGATGGCCGGAGTATGGGTGACGGTGTGTCTGCCGGCTGAGGCCGCGGATGATATTCAGGGGGCGCTTGCTCGGGCTGTCGCGCCTTTCTACAGCGACACGGACGACAATCCCGTGGAGCGTGGGATGTGGGACGAACGTCGTATCCAGGGTGGGAGCGACGGTCTGGGTTTCGCGGTCGCCTCCGGCTACGAGGGCGACCCGCGACTCATCCATGACGACCCCGGGTATGACGGTGGGCTACGTCCGAGCGTTCCGGGCGTGTGTGCCGGAGGACCGCGGGCCCTGCTGGACTTCTCCCAGCCCCACCTCGCGTCCGAGCGCGCGGCCGCCGCGTCCTGGGACTTGTGGCACAGCCTGGTCGCCCTTCACCCGCCGGCCGCTCCTCTCGCGACCTTTGTGGAGCGCTGGTGGAACGATCCGCAGGCCTTTCCGGGTGACCGGTGGGGGGACGAGATGCTCGCCGCCTACCGGGCCCAGCCGCTGATCGCGGCGTACCTGGACCATCCCTTCAGCCTCCGGATGGGCTTTCTGGCCTTTTTCGGACACGACGATCCCGAAGAGCATCCTGTGATCGGTTTCCAGGGAACGCGCGCCGAGTACATCCGTCGCTTCACCTCCCCCGATCCGAGGGACACGGACGTGCTCACCGTGGACGGCTGGTGGCTGGAAGGCGGCAGTTACGCCGTCCACGCCTCGTGCCACCCGGACCATTGCCCTCACGACCGTCCGGAACCTGTGTGGCCGGGCAGCGAGGCGTACCTCGCCGGCCTTCCCGGCGACACGATCCTCGTCCGGCTCCGCTGCCACGCCTGACCCGCACGCGGTCGAACTTGCGGCCACCGATCCTCCTGCCGTGGCGTACTTCGCGGCCCCTCTCCTACGCTCGGGCTGCTTCGTGCGGGGGAGCACACAGTGCAGGAAAGGAAGCGATGAGCGAGGGGACGGCCGCGGCCGACTTGGAGGTGTTGGCCGTCGGGCTTGCGGACCCCGACGGTGACGTGGACGCCCTCCGGGAGGTGGAGAAGCGGCTGGCGGTCCGCCGGGTCCGCCGCCGGGCCGGCCGGTACCCATCACTGAGCAGGGCCGCCGCATGAGCACGACTTCATGATCACGCGCCGAAGGCGGCGCTGTTTGCCTGGCGGCCGATGGTCTCAAAGGTGCGTGATGGCCAGCCGTCGTGCGCAGACTCCGACTACGGGCGGGTCGAGTGTCGCCGGGCGGCGCGCAAGGCCCGCCGCCAGCGGGGCGCGGACCGCAGCGGAGGCTTGAGTTCCCGGGTGCCGGACGGGTCTGCGGCCCAGTGGGCACGTTGTCTCCAGGCGCGGGGCATGTCCGACCAGGACATATCCGACCGCTCTGGGATATCGGTCACGCTAGTCCGCCGCCTACCGCGGGACCGACCAGCCCATCGCCCGCACCACGCCGCGCCCGGTCTGGCCCTTGCCACCGCGGCGGCTTGGCTGCTGGCCGACCTGGAATGTGCCGGATGGCTGGCCACCCACCTTGCCCGGCCGCTTGGCCGTTCATCCCTGTACCGTCACTGCCGTCCGCGAACGGCGTTCCCGGCTCCGCCTCGACCCGGTCAGTGAGGGCGTCCGCCGCATCGACGCCGCCCGGGTGTGCACCCTCGCCCACCGCCGCGCCGCACATCGCCGTGGCACACCAGCCGCACCGGCCGCCCGGCCAGGCCGGGCACCTGCCGGTCGCGGTCCAGCAGCATCAGCTGGGTACACATCGCGGCCGAGCCGTGCAGCACGTGCCGGCCGGTCGTCGCCGACCACCGCCAGCCCGGGCCCCACCGCCTGCCCGGCACGACGGGGAACGCCGCCACCGGCGGCAGCTCCTCCAGCCGCACACTGCCGACCGTCTCGGTCCAGCGCTGCTGGACTGATCGGCAGTGGCTGCTGCTCCCGGCGCAGGAACCACGGGTCGTCGGGGTACCAGCCGGTCTCGCGGATCTGGTGCAGTGCCCGCCACCGGACCCGGTTGACGGAGCCCGTCCACCGCGACAGCACACCGGAATCGAGCGCGATCAGCTCGGCCAGCCAGGACCGCCCGACCCGCACCCCCAACTGGTGGCAGTACGCGTTGTCCGCGGTGCGGATCCGCACCGCCCTGCCCGCGTCGTGGCTGCCGGTCCACACCAGGTCCTGCAGCACCGGATCCACCCGGGTGCGGCCGCTGTTGCCTACCGTGATGCGCGCGTGGGGCTCGTTGGGACTGCTGTTATATCCAGGCCAGCGAGATTCTCGGCTGCGGTCTGCGAGCCAGCCCGCGCCCGCGCCTGCGTCTGCGCTTGTGTCTGCTTCTGTGATCTCGGACCGAGGCCAAGGCCTGGCCTTCGAGGAGGACGCGTTGGCCGGGGTGGAGCCGGTGCCAGGTGCTGTGTTGTTGTTCGAGCCAGCGGCGGGTTTGTTCGGGGGTGGGTGCGCCGGGCCACCAGCTCGCGCCTTCGGGCAGGCCGCTGTGGTAATTGCGGACGGCGTGCCAGTCCCGTTGCCAGGCAGTGGGCCAGGGCGGGCACCAGTTGGGGTCAAGTGCGGCGAGTTGGCGGCCGCCGCGGGTGAGGTGGCCGGCTTTGCGTTGGCGGGTGCGTTGTGTGGTGAGCCACTGGCCAAGGGGGAAACCGGCCGCAGTGTCCGGCACCGCGCTGTGCTGTGCTGGGTCACACTGGTGAGAGGAAGCCTGGACAGCGCAGGGGAGGATGAGCGCCGCGACCGCCGATCGTTGCGGGCCGTGGACTGTCACGGCGGGCCCGGGAAGTGACCAGCTGGGCGAGAACGGACTCCACCACGGCCTGCCGCTCCTGGGCGTTGAGCCCAACGAGCAGCTGATTCATGTTCCGGGCTGATTGCGCCGCGAACCGCTCCGGGGCGACGAGCGGCACCATGTCGGGCGGAACCAGGCGGAAGATCACGTCACGATCGGACTGTCCCGGCGTCGCGGAGTACGAGACGAGTGACCCCGATCCGCTGAGGAGTGCGCTGCGCGGGCGAGGGAGCAGCTGCCGACCTGTCAGCGACGACGCGCTTCCAGGCTGCCTCCCACCGCGCGAGCTGCCGAGCTGACACGCCACAGCCCCGCAGGAAGGCCGCGCACTGCTGCCAGGTACCCGGCTGGGCCGTCCGCTGCACGATCCGTCAGGCGGTACTGAGCGCCAGCAGCGTCTTGCCGGCCGTCCCTTCGATGCCAGCGCGCTCCTGCAGGTCGCGCAGCTTCGGAGCGCCCGCGAGCTCGTACACGGCGGCGAGCGCGGCGGTCAGGTCCGCCCGGGTTAGGCGGGGCCGGAGACCCGCTACTTCTTCTTTTCGAGCAGCTTGGCCGTGCTCACGCGGTCCGCCTCGATGAACGGGCTGGCGGTGACATCGAGGCCGAAAAGGGCGTAGATGTAGCGCAGCGCCTCGTAGGCGTCGCGTTCCGGGTCGCCCATGGCCTTCCAGCTGTGGTTCCAGTTGTCGCTCGTGGCCATCTGGGTGGAGCCCCAGAACGGGAAGGCTGGGTCGTCACCGGAAGCGAGCGCGCGCCCGGGCGGTCGGGCGAAGTCCGCGGCGACGATCCGGTGCGTCCATGCGCCGTCGACCAGCGGTAGGACGTGCTGGTCGACGAGCCGGAAATACTCCAGGGTGATCTCCGTCAGCACAAACACGCTGATCCTGCGTGCCCCGCCGCCGTCGTTGTAGCGCTCCATCGCCCAGCCGAGCATCTCCGCGGTCGCCGACGCCGCCCCGGTGACCCCGCCCTCCGACTCGATCAGCAGACCGCGACGGGGAGCGTCGGCCAGCAGGAGGCCCCCCTCACGCGATTCCGGACGCTTGTATTCCGAGGACCAGTTGAAGGCGTGGGCGCCCCGGAGTGTGTCCTGGTTGCTCAGGATGTCCCGTAGGCCGCAGTCGGCGTACATGCCCGGAAGAAGGCCGCGTGGACGATCAGGGACGCTCTGGAAGAAGAGCACCGGCGTCTCCTCCAGCCCCAGAGCGGTGCGCAGGACCTCCCGGGCCTTCACCCGGTCCGCGGTCGGCGCGGGCATGGCGGCACCGGACCCGCGCCGCGCGCGCAGGCCGTCGTTCAGGAGTCGGTATACCTCGTCCTGCGGGAGGAAGGCCGTGGTGTCGTGGCCCGCACAGCTGCTCTGTTCGATCAGACGTCTCCTGCGCGAATCCCCACGTGCCTGGTCGATGGATGGGACGAACAGCTCCTTGGCTGCTCTCTGTCCGACTATGTCGGCGTCACCCAGCTCCTGCAGGTGTCGGCGCTACAAAACGAGGGCCGCTTCGATCCCGCATGGCTGATCCAGCCCCAGATGGAGAAGGTCTGCTCTGTCATCCCCGGCGACACCATTCGTGAGGTCACCGAGCGTCACTTCGTCACCGACCTGGAAGCTTTCAAAGCTGAGAACAAGACACGTCGGTTAAGCCAGGACCCACACCTGCGCCGCTTTGAGTACAACCCACTGCGAGGCCGCCCCTTCTTGCTCGGCTTCGGACCGGGCTACCTCGCTCCCTCCTCCCACCTGATCGTTCCGAAGGGCAGCCCTCTTGGCCTGTACTACATGGGCGTGGCACACTTCGGGAACTCCTTCGCCCAGGAGCTTGGGGATCTCTTCGAGCAGTACATCGGACGCCAGCTGAACCAGCTTCCCGATGCTGAAGTGCACTCCGAGATCATCTACCGCGACGAGCGACGTAGCGTCGACTGGATCGTCGTCTTCGACGACTTGGTCCTGCTCGTTGAAGTGAAGTCGACCCGCCCTACGCAACAGCTACGCCTTGGCGCGCTAGACCGCACCAACACTGCTCTGCGCCAGATTAGGCACGCCTGCCAGCAAGTAGAGACCACCGCAGCGCTGGTCGCTGGAAGAGACTCAAGCTTCCGCCACATACCCGCAGACCGGCCCGTGCAGGGTCTGGTTGTGACAATGGAGCCCTTCCACACTGCCAACGCTCCTTTCCAGAAGGTGATGCAGTCCGATACGGACACGCCAGTCACCGTCTGCAGCGCTGCAGAGCTCGAACATCTCGTAACGCTGCAGGACATGTCGATAAGCGAGCTTCTCATCGAACGACAGGCAGACCCCCAGGCGACGACATACTCCCTCGATACTGTTCTCAGCGGCAAGAAACTCGGTCGCAACGCGATCTTGGATGCGGGCTGGGACAGCTACCCGTGGAAGCGACACGCTGATCTCGGCACGGATGCTGCACCAGAGCCTGAGGTGTCGTAGAGGGGTGATTGCACTGGTGTGTGGGGGGCCACCGCTGTCTTCCGACGACGCCCGCCGCATCCCGACACAGGAAGGACCGTCCCCGCGGCGCCCGAGACCCGCTGCGCGGCGGCCGCGGCTTATGCCTGCTCGTAGCCGGGCCGCCCATGCGGTGCCTTGGGTGCAGCGGTGAGGAATTCTTCCGCCCTGACGTCGCCGGTGCCGTCGGCCAGTAGCTGCCCGACGACCAGTGCGAACTCGAGGTTGTGCAGGTCCGGCACCGAGGCCGGATAGCCCGTGGTCTGGCAGACCACGGTGCGCAGGATGGCCTGCTGGTCGTGGGCTGGCCGGATCCGGCGGGCCGCAGTGCGTGCGGCGTCATGGCGCTCCTGCCACCCGTCCTCGGCCCTGAGCGGCGATGGCAAACCGCCGTCCGAAGCCGTCCAGCTCCTTGACCAGCTGTTTCCGCAGCTGCCCAAGCCCTTTGGGTATCCCGTCTGCCGCCCAGATCGACCACCCGACGACGCCCATCGTCCGGCCCTGCCGTTAGGCCTGGGCCAACCATGCCGCCCGGGCCACGGTCTGCGGCAGGAACTGGCCCGGGCCTGGACGCGTCGTGGGTTCATGGACGGGCACCCGCCGCCTGGCTCGAACGACCACCGCATGCTCGACCTTGCCGCCGTCCAAGCGCCGGTCACACCGATGGTCGTTGGTGTGTTGCCGCACCCACTCGTCGGGGCCGGCACAGTGGACCGTCACATGCGATTCGTACAGAGAAGCGGACACCCACGGATCCTGCCAGACCACGACAGCGCGCGGCATCCGCGTTTCCCGGGGCAGTCACGCCCCTGCGATGACTCTTCATGCCCAGCGCATGCCGATGGCGGACAGCTGCTCGATCCGCTCTGGTGACAGGGTCGCGGCTCTGCTCCGCTGATTCCCGATCCAGGCCCCCAGCTTGTGCTCCCGCTCCTGTTGGTCCTTGCCGATGATCCGTTCGACGTGTTTTCTCGGGACCTGAAGGTGTCCTTCGCGTTCGTAGTACTGGGTGGCGGCCTCGTAGTTCATCGCCCACTTGTCGGCCTGTGTACGGCGCGGAAGCGGCTTCTCGTCCTCGGTCGCGGGTTCGATGTCGAGGATGTGCTGGCACATCCATTGCTGCACGGTGGTGAGCTGGTCCCACCCGAACCGGACCGAGCGCACCCACCGCCCGAGATCCTCGCCTTGGCGAAGGACCTCACCCGCCTCGGTGGGCAGGGCCTCACCGGCGTCCAGGTGCATCCGGACCAGGTGGAAGCACCGCTGCCATGTCACCGGCCAGCTCGGGCACCAGGACGCGTCGATCTCCTCAAGCTGCTCACGCCGCTCGTCCGACAGTGCCCCGGCCGACGACTCCACCGGCAGACCCTCCGCACGCCGCCGTTCGTTCTCCGCGGCCTTCCGGGCGGCGGCCCGCGCGTTCTTCAGCCAGATGCCCACCGCCGCGCCCTGGAAGGTGGCGTCCAGCGGGGCCAGGAGGTGCCCGTGTTCGGCCGCCCACCCGCGCGCGGCGGAAAGGCCCTCCTCCCACGCGACGTCGAAGTGCGACCAGATCATGCCGAGTTTCTCCAGCTGCGCGATGCGGTCCTCGTCCATGTCGCCGCGGGCGTAGAACCGGCGAGCGTCCGCGATCCACTGCCCGAGCGGAAACGCGGCCAGGGAGGCAGGCCAGCGGGCCTCTCGGGCTTCCTCACCGGCTGGGGTGCGGTAGGTGAAGGGCACGCGCAGGTTGCCGTGCTTGCGCACGTACAGGCCACTGGCTTGGATGCCGCGTCGCCAGTGGGCGTGTTCGGGGTTGATGACGCGGAGGTTGATGAATGCCGCCAGCGCTGCTGGGTCTCTGGGGGTGGAGAACTTCAGCAGGGCCTGGGCGGGGGCGCTGACGCCTTCCCACGCTGTACCCGGCTCTTGCCCTTCACTACTGGTCTCGCGGCCTTTCACCGCGCGGCTGGGGGCTTGGGGCTCGGCGAGGGCCTCGACGATGCGGGTGTCGTGGGCTCGCAGGGCTTCCAGGAGCTTGGCCAGTCCGCCGTACGCCTTCGAGGTGAGCATGCTGTCCGGTGTCTCCCCGGGCCCCAGCAGGACGGGGACGACGAGGGAGGCGACTTTGCCTTCGCCGGGCTGGATACGCAGGGCGCGGCCGACGGCCTGGACCAGGTCGGGCATGGACCCGCGGACGTCCGCGAAGTACACGGAGTCGCAGTGGCGGATGTCGACGCCTTCCCCGAGGACTTTCACCGACCCCAGGTACGCCTTCTCCATCACGGTGCCGTCACTGGCGATCCCGGAGGCGAACTTTTCCAGCACCCGCCGCCGGTGCAGGGGCTTGTGTTCGCCGTGCAGCCAGTCGGCCCAGATCGTCTTCGGGTACAGGCCCGGATCGCTCGAGTGCAGCCGCATCGCCGCCTCGGGCAGGCCGGCCGCGAAGGCCTCGGCTTCTTTGACCAGGTGGTGGAAGACCAGCGTGCGCCCCAGGTTCTCCTCCGCCGAAGCCTTCAGCAGCGCGGTCTGCAGGGCGGCCAGCCGCGCGCCGCGCACGGCGTCGGAGCGGCCCTGGCCGCCCAGCAAGACCGCGGCCTGGAACTGGGTGTCGGTGACGTCCACGCACACCACCTGATACGGCGCGCAGATCCCCCGATCCACCGCCTCCGACAACGTGAGCGTGTAGCACCTGCCGCCGAAGGGCCCGTCCGGGTCGTCGTCCATGCTCGCGACCAGCTCACCCGGCACGCCCTGCCCGGCCCCCTCGCCGGCACTGCCGCCCTCCTCGCCCTCGCCGTCCCCCAGCTGCCACAAGCGGGGCGTAGCGGTCATATACAGCCGCCGCAGCGACGGGATCCGGGTGTTGTCATGGACCACCGCCCAGGGCTTCCCGATCCGCCCCGACGTACGGTGCGCCTCGTCGACCACGATCAGGTCCCAGCCGGGAAGGCCGGCGACGTGAGCGCGCTCCAGGGTGCCCAGCCCGAGCGAGGCGTAGGTGGCGAACACGGTCACGTTGTCGAACGGGCGAACCCAGTCGACCAGGTCACCCACACTTGTGGTGTTCGGGAACGGCACCTCGCCCCCGCGGAGCGAGGACACCCCGATCACCGGCCCCGTGCGGCCGCTCTCGCGCCACGCGGCCTCGGTCTGCGCCAGCAGATCCAAAGAGGGCACGAGCACCAGCACACGGCCCGCACCGAGCTCCTCAGCTGCCCGTGCGGCCACGAGGGTCTTCCCGGACCCGGTAGCCATGATCACCTGAGTCCGCAGCCCCCGCGCCGGCACAGTAGATCTTGCAGGAAAATCCAGCGCGCCAAGAATTGCGTCAACGGCTTCCCGCTGATGCGGACGAAGACTTTTCCTCTCCATCACCACACCCTTTCCCACGCTGCTCTACCGCAATTCCCGACCCGCCCGCACCACGGCCTGCTGCGCCCGGACGGCCCGGGCAAGACGGTCGCGCAACTGCTCCAGGAAGGTTTCCAGGTCTGGTGCGGTGATGGTGTAGCCGTCCTCGTCCAGGTCGTAGTCGGTACCGGCAAGGGCGCCGAGGGTGAGGTGGTAGACGCACTCGGTGGAGTGGCTGACCGCATACATGCCCCCGCCGCCGTCCGTGGCGAACACCGTCACGCGGTCCTCGACCGTCCCGACCAATTGCTGGGGGTAGTTGCCGGCTCCGGTCTGCTCCAGAAGCGACGAGGCGTCATCGATCCAGATCCCGTTCTCGAAGTCCGGCAGCTCGGCCGCACTCAGTACGGAGTACAGGGCGACCAGGGAACCGGGGACACCGGCACGGGCAAGCATCCCCGCAGAGGCGGCACCGTCCTCTGCCGAGCTCTCACGGATCGTGTGCTCGTCAGGCGGGAACCCGTGGACCGCCTCGAAGTCGGCTGCGAACTCCTCGGCCAGGCGATTCATCTCCGCGAGCCATCCATGCAAATCTAGTGCATCAGCTGGCATAACGATTACCTCTTCCTGTGGGCAAGCATAGTTCCAGAATCTATCAGCAGTCCATTTTGAAGCAACCAGCCCCTGTGAGTGACCTGACGGATCATCACGCACCGTCACCTCCCCGTAGCCAGCCTGGCCCGCGTCAGCGGGCCGCAGGCCGGAGGCGAAGCCGACGGCCAGTCAGGGGAGCGCAGCGACGCTAACAATGAGGGCGCGTCAGCGTCCGTTAGGTGGGCCAAAGCGAAGCGGAGGCCCACCAAGGCCGGAAGGGCCGGCCGAACGAAGTGAGGCAGGCCCCGCGCAGCGGGGCCCAACCCGTGGACGAAGTCCACGGGTTCACGGACCGCGAAGCGGTCCGCCCCGCCGAGCGAAGCGAGGCGGTTTCTCTTGCACATCGCGCAGCGATGTGGTACCCGCTCCGCGGG
>NZ_JBIATA010000049.1:0-26483 GCF_042891295.1 Streptomyces sp. NPDC001902
GGTCAGGCCCCCACCCTGCGCATACCGCATAGCAACGGCATACCGCAGGGATCACCACCCGTCACCACCCGACGCCCACACGAAAACCTCAGTAGCTAGCCCAGCCTCAAACGATCTCGTCTGGTGGATCATGGTCTGGTGATACGTCGCCATGAACTGTCAGGCGTCGAGTGGGCCGTTGCTGCCGCGTGCGGCATCGGGACGGAAGCGGCTGGACGATCGGATGGTCCTGAAGGGGATCGTGAAGAAGTCCGGACTGGTCTGCCTGGCGGGATGTGTCCGAGCGGTACGGGTCCTGGGCCACGCTGCACATGCGGTTCCGCCGGTGGGCGCCGACGGCACCTTCGATCGGATGCTGCGGGCCGCCCAGGCGAAGGCGGATGCGGCCGGTGCCGTTGACTGGATGGTATCGGTCTCCACCATGCGGGCCCACCTCCGCTGTAGGCGAGGCGGCTGTGGTCGTCGATGGCGGAGTGGACGTAGTCGAAGCCCATACTGCCGCGCCCGGGCCGGGCGGCCTGGCGGCCGAGACCTTGTGGCCGCCGCCGTCGGGGATCCGGCCGAGTTTCTTGACGTCGACGTGGATCAGTTCGCCGGGCCGGTCGCGTTCGTAGCGGCGGATGACCTGGCCGGTGGGCCGGTCCAGGTGGGCCAGTTGGTTCAGGCCGTGGCGGGTGAGGATCCGGTGCACGGTGGAGGCGGGCAGGCCCAGGATCGGGCCCAGACGCGCAGGGCCGAGTTTGCGGGCCTGGCAGACCCGGGCCTCCACGGCCGCCGGGGTTCGATGCGGTGTGGTGCGGGGCTGGCTGGAGCGGTCGGCGAGGCCTGCCTCGCCCTCGGCTCGTCAGCGGCGGACCCATTTGTGGGCGGTGGCGCGGGAGATGCCCATTTCGGCGGCCACACGCGCGACAGGGCGACCCGCGCAGACACGTTCGACCAGCAGCCGCCTGCCGTGAACGGTCAGCCGGGCATTACGGTGGGACACGAAGACCTCCGGTGTCGTGCAGTCCTAGACAGCTCCACCACACCGGAGGTCTTCGCTTTGATCAAGCCCGGACCGGTGTCAACAACGCTCGTGATCAATACACCTAGCGGCCCGCGCGGCTTCACGATCACCGGCGGCAACACCAAAGAATGCACCCAGTTCACCGCCGATGGGCGGGTTGCTGGATGCGGTCCAGCACGGGCGGTGCTGGTCGGGGTCGGCCGCTACACGACACTGGAGTCCCTGCCGGGCGTGGCTAACATTCTCCCGGCTCTGGCGGCGCAACAGACAACGAGGTCAATCATGGCCGGGCGGTCCCATCACCCCCGGACCCGCCGACACTGCCCTCCCCGCCCACTACAGCAGTGCTTGAACTTTCGCCCTTGCCGCGTCATGCAGGGGCACGGCGCATTCCTGCGCGGCCGCACCACTGTGAACGGCAAGGCTGCCCCCAACAGCCTGCCCGAGGAGGATGGCGCGCTCCAGGTGCGCGGGGTCGTCCGCCACCATGCCCGGAAGGTTCCGGCCAGCGATGACGATCAGCGAGCCATGGTGGGCCCGCTCGTACCAGCGCGGTAGGAAGCTCAGCAGCATCCCCAGCAGGAGGTCTCCGTGTGGGCTGCTGAGTGTGAGTTTGTTGTCGACCAGGCGGGCCTGAAGGTCCCGGCCGGAGACGGGTTGGAGGTCGCGGAGGTCTATGGGCTTGCCGCCGTTGTCGGTGTAGACGGTGGTGCGCAGGTGGCCCGATTCCAGGAAGAGCCGCTCGGCCAGGCGGGCCGGTTGGAGGTGGTAGAAGCGGTGCGGGCCACGTGGCTCCTCGCGCACCAGTCCGGCGGTGCGGAGCACCGCCAGGTGCTCGGAAACCGCGGGCCTCCCAAGTTCGAACATCCCGGCCAGCTCACTCGTGGAGCGAAGCCCGAGCGCCGGCCTTCGTCGTAGCCTGAAGTTGTCCGTCCGGCCGGATCAGGCCCGACGGGGCCGATTAAGGCCGGGCGGGCCCATCACCACACCTCGGGGCCGCCGCCGCGCCATTCCACCGTCTCCGGATCGGTCAGGCTGATGCGGTCGCAGTCGACGCCAGCACAGCGCAGGATGTCGAGGAGGTCGGCCATGCGGTGGGCGGACCCGGCGTAGCAGCCGCAGACGGTCACGTTCCGGCGGCTGTCGATGGGCGGGTGCACGACCACGAGGGGCGGCTCGGCGGCGGGCATACGTCCAGCATGGCAGCGCGCTGGCGTCGGCCGCATGCTGGCACTGCGGTCTTTCCTGCCCTCAGGCGGGGTCGCGCGTCAGTGAGCGTTCGCTGCCGCCGCGTCCGAGCGGCAGCGATCCGCCGATGCGATGAGGTCGCTGCGCTTGAGGGCCCCGTCTCCCCCTCAGACCGCGGTACTCGCACGCGAGACAGGCCCCTACGCGGCGACGCGGAGGGGCCGTCTCTATGGCCGCCGCGCCCAGTAGTCCTGGAAGCCTTAGCCTCCAGGGCGCTTGCCCGATCCACGGACGCGGCGGCTACCGCTCGTCGGAGGCGGTTGGACGACCACTCGACTCGCTTCATCAGAGTGCCCCGGCTGTTGCCTGGACGCATCCTGAGAGGGCGGCCCCGCCCGGCTTCCCCTTGGCTCTGGCCGGGCGGGGCCGCTCAGACGCCCGCCTGGCCGTGCGGGGCCCAAGCTGCGGCCAGGTGGGCCCCACGGACGCGGCTCCGCCGCCCCGGGCCTCCCCCTCCTGCCGCGGGCTGGGCCGCTCATCACACTCATGCGCTGTCCGGCTGGCGGCCGCGTGCGGCCGGGGCGACGCTGGACCCTCGGCACCGAACGCCTCACCGTCGTGGACGCGCTCGCCGACCGCGCGGCGGATCTCGCCGCCTCCCTCAACCGGCACTTCGGCCCGGCCGTGCGGTCGTGGCCCCGGCCGGCGCGCTGCCCGCGCTCATGCCCGGCGCCGACGGCCTGGTGCACGCCACCCCCACCGGTATGGCCGCCCACCCCGGACTGCCGCTCCCGGCACGGCTGCTGCGCCCGGCGATGTGGGTCGCCGAGGTGGTCTACCGGCCGTTGGAGACCGAACTGCTGCGCACCGCCAGCTCGCCGCGGACGACGACGCGCTCGCCGCCGCCCAGTTGCGCAGGCTCACGGAGCTGGCGCAGGAGCACGGCATCAGGGTCGCCTACGAAGCCCTGGCGTGGGGACGCCACGTCAACACCTACGACCACGCCTGGCGCATCGTCCAGGCCGCCGATCACCCCGCGCTCGGCGTGTGCCTGGACAGCTTCCACATCCTGGCCCGGGGCTCGAACCCCGAGGGCATCGAGGACATCCCCGGCGAGAAGATCTCGCGGCGGTCGGCCATTCCCCGCAGGTGCCGTAGGGCCTTGTCCTGTCCGGCGAAGGGCAGGAGGACGGCGTAGCTGTACAGGGCGGTACTCAACGATCCGTACTCCCCTCGAGTGAGGCTGGTCTGGGACCTTGAGCTGTCCGCTGGCTCGTGTAAGGCGTCTGGGACGGGGAGCCGGCTCACGACCGGGAGGTCCGCGATGATTCGAAGGTGTTGCCGACGAGCCGCCCATGGTGGCGTCTACCTGGGATGGGTGTGGACAGTGCGACGGATCCCCCGCTGCTACCCGGCGACGCCGAGGTAGTTGCCCGCCACGCTGACCCGGGTGTCCGCGCAACACTGCTGCTCGCGATGAGTTGATCTGCGTGTCTGGGGTAGCCGCGCACCATGCGAATGAACGGGATGCATCTGGCCGTTCCTCATGACTACCTCGTCGGCACCGTGCCGCTCATCGTTGGCTTGGCGATGGTGATCATCCTCGTTTCGGCGGTGGCCGTCGGCCGGCGCATACGTAGAAGGCAGCCGCCTCCTGAGCAGCGGCCGCAGCGCGGTGCCACGTCCTGGAGTACCCGGAGCGATCACGAAGCCGAAGGCGCCCCTGTGCGCGAATGACGGGCCCTGTGCAGCAATCCTGCCGGGTAGTTCACCTAGGTGCCGCACCAGGCAATGTTCGCCCTGGTGACGACGGCACGTAGCCGACGGCCCTCGCCGTCATCGATATCGCGCACACGTACTCGCTTTGCCGCCCGGACAGGATGACCATCACGTGCCGCGGCACCCTCACTCCCTCACGCGGGCGCCGGGCAGCCGCATGCGGGCGGCGAGCAGGGCGGCATCGATGTGGTGCTGGTGGCCACGCACAGGGTGTACGAGACGGCCTCGAGCCGCCGGCTGTCCTGTGGGTCCTCACGGTTGAGCAGGTTGAGGGTCTGGTAGCGGTCGACCAGGTTGTTCAGGACGGCGGGGTGGGCCATCAGCATGGCGTCTCCTCAAGCGAAGCTCAAAGGCGCTGTTGATCCACCGTGTTCCCGGGCGGTGGCGGCACATGCCGCTCCTCAGGGCAGCGGCGTGCCGCCCGTGGCGTTGACGACCTCCGCAGTGATGTAACTGGCGCGCTGGGAGGCGAGGAAGACGTACGCTGGGGCCAGCTCCGCCGGCTGGGCGGGGCGGCCGAGCGGGGACTGCTTCCCGAATTCGGTGATGTCCGGGAGAGTCGCCGGGATCAGCGGGGTCCACACCGGGCCCGGGGCCACCGCGTTGACGCGGATCCCCTTGGAGGCGACCATCTGTGCCAGTCCCTGGGTGAAGTTGACGATCGCCGCCTTCGTCATGGCGTAGTCCAGCAAATGGGGGCTGGGCTTATAGGCCTGGACAGAACTGGTGTTGATGATCGAGCCGCCGGCGGGAAGGTGTTCGAGGGCCATCTTGGACAGCCAGAACATCGCGTACAGGTTGGTCTTGAGCACGCGGTCGAACTGTTCTGTGTCGATGACGCCGATGCCGTCCGGCTGGGACATCTGGTAGGCGGCGTTGTTGACCAGGATGTCGAGCCGTCCGAACTGGGCGAGTGCCAGATCGATCACCTCGCGACATTGATCCTCCTCGCGGAGGTCGCAAGACAGGGCGACGCCCTTGCGTCCGGCGTCCACGATGAGTCCGATGGTGGTGTCCGAGTCGGCCCTCTCCTCGGGCAGGTGCGTGATGAGCACGTCAGCGCCTTCGCGGGCGAAAGCGAGCGCGACGGCCCGGCCGATCCCGGAGTCGCCGCCGGTGATCACCGCGGCCCTGCCTTCCAATTGGCCGTTGCCCTTGTACGAGATCTCGCCGTGGTCGGGTGGCGGGTCCATAGGGCCGGTCCAGCCCGGATGAGGCTGATCCTGTGCGGGAAAGTCCGGCTGCGGGTGGCGGGTGACCGGGTCTTCATTGCGGGAGGTCATGGGGTTCCTCCGTCACTTCTTGATCGCGGCTCGCGGATGTGTTGTCGAATTCATTGGTGGCCTGTCAGGCCGGGGGCAACGGTCATTGCCTTTTCGTCTCTCTCCACGATCGGATCACGGGGCTCCTGCCCGAGTACGCGCACGCCATGCCGCAGGAGGTGGCGGGGTCGCGGCGACGAACCAGGCGGGACCCTGCCCCGACCATTGCCCGCGCCGTAACCCGGGCACTGTCAGTGGCCGGGGTTGGCATCCGCGCCACGGAGGTACCTGAATCACTCGCTGACCTGCGACGGCCGTACGACACAGCCCGAAAGGCGATCGGAGCTCACCACCGGACGACAAAGACTCTGGTACTGGAGTGGTCGGAGGAGCAGCGGGCCGAGAGCGCCGCGCGGGCCAAGTGGGAGGAGGTCGCGGCCGAATTTCGGGCGTACCAGCTCCGACTGCTCTATCGTGCTATTCCTTTCGCACGCTGTGCCGGCTGGTCCCGGCATCACCGTTCATCGGTTCCCCGCCGGGCGGAGACACGCCCAAGGCCCGTTGCGGAGCACCCGTTTGCCGACGGCGCCTAGAGGGCACGTGGCCTGGCCCAGATGCCGCGGTCCCGCACCCGTCGCACCTTGTACGAGCGGCCCTGCCCTTCCCACCCGGCGGGGTCGCCCCAGGGGTCACCACACGTCGGGGCCGCCCCCGCGCCACTCGATCACGTCGGGATCGGCGAAGTCGAACCATGCCGGATCGAACCCAGCGAGCCACAGGAACTGCTCCAGTTCCTTCATGTCGCGGGCACTTCCGTAGTACGTCCCGTTGATCGTTACCCTGCGGCCGTCCACGGGCGGATTGACGATGACGGACGGCTCATTGGTGGCCATAGGCTCAGCGTGTCTCGCGGGGGGTGCGGGTGCATCCTGGGAGTGCGGCCCCGCCACCCTCCTTCCTGGGACAGCATCCGGCGGGGTCGCCCACGGACGCGGTCCCGCCTGCCTTTCCTTGGCTCTGGTGGGGCGGGGCCGCTCAGACGCCCGTCTGGCGGTGCGGGGTTCATGCTGCGGCTGGGCAGGCCCGAGGACGCCGCCTCGTCGACCCTCACCGCACACTCGCGACGGGGCCGCTCTCAGTCGTATGCACACCCAGCTAGCGCCGATGCCCTGCCTGACTCAGCCTGGGTGCAATGCATGAGGGATCGTCCACTTCCCCCCGACGCCCGTCAGGCATGAGCCGGGCCCCTGTCGTGCGAGCGGCAGGGGCCTCGCAATGCTCCGCGTACAGGCGCATCCTGGATATGTGGCCCTGTCCACCGCTTGCCATGAGCTGCCCCCGGGGCAGGGCTGCGTATCTGCCCGCCCGGCCATGCGAGTGGTCCACGCGGCGGGCCGGACGGGCTCGAACACGCGGCCCGCGCAGTCCTCGGCGGGACCGCCGTCACTCGTATGCGTCTCTCCGCTTCGAGTGCAGGTCGAATCCGAGCGTCCACCTTCGACACGGCGGCCGTGCCATCCCGCGCCAGGGCATCGGCGAGCAGCGCATGCACCGCTACCCCTGCTCACTGGCATGTGCCGAAGGCGCTGTGGCCGTCTGAGTAGCGTCCGGATCGCTTCGGGATGCGTGTGAGGCGAAACGGCGGGCCACCTTAGTGGTGGCCCGCCGTGCGCCTGGAATGCCGCTCTGTCACAGCGCTTCGCCGCGGTGCAATTGAAGCGGCACGGCCCAGGCGTATGAAGAAGGGCCCCGTGTCGCCAGCGGGGCCCTTGGGCCGTGTCCGCAGAGGTGGCCGCAGACAACGGTGGTATGCCTGGTCGCGCTGTCTCGCGGCCGACGCGCCGCAGGATCACCGGAGGGCCACTCCCAGAGCCCTGTCGCGCGCGGGCCAACGCTCGTCGATGGCGGTAGGACGACCACCCGACTTGCGTTGCCGAGCGTGCTCCCACCAGGCATCCCCCGCATCCTGGGGCTGCGGCCCCGGCGTCTGCCTCCGTCGCCCAGGCCGTGCTCCAGCCCGGCTCGCAGCTCCGGGTTAGGCCCTTCTGGGTATGTGAGCGGTCTAGGGGAAGGGCCGCAGTGCTACCACACTGTCGGGCCGGCCTCGCGCCAGTCGACGACGTCACTGCTGTGCAACAAGTCAGCTATCCGCAGCGCGAGCCCAGCACGACGTACGAGCATGAGCGGGTCGCGGGGAGCGTGCGCGAGGCCAAGGATCTTCCCGTCGCACCGCACGCGGCGTCCACCGCTACCCGCCGGCGGGTACACGATCACACGGCAGTTCATGGGGGTAGCGTGACCCCAGCCCCAAGCAGCCGCATGCTGGTAGCGCGGCTCCGTCCGCGCGGGAGACGTAACAGGGCGGGCCGCCCGTCACTCGCCTGGGCCACCAGCTTGCGGCCCCGCGCAGCAAGACGTTCTTCGGGCGGGGGCTGGCCCCTGCCGGGCGAGAGGCGGGCCTCCCCAACATCTTTAGCGCGCGGCCACGAGCCTGTACGCATTCTGGAAGTGTGCTCCATCCCGATGCCTCCACACGCCCGCGGGACCGCCCGGGAAGAAGAGGCTCCCACCGCAGCGAGCTGCGCGGTGGGGGGCCTCGACGAGTTCCGAAAGCGGGCGCACCATTGAACTGCGGCCCCGTCTGCGTCCTTCCCTGACTAGATGATCGATTCCAAGGGTTAGTGGTCGTAGGCGGTCAGGGAGCGCAGGGTGGGCTGGCCGGTGTGGTGGTTGTGCCAGATCGCGGCGGTCAGGGCGAGGAGTCGTTGCAGGATGCGGACGGCCACGCCGCCGGGGGTGCGGCCGCCGTGCCGCTCCAGGTCCAGTTGGCCTTTGAGGGTGTCGTTGACCGACTCGATCAGCTGCCGTAGCGGCTTGAACAGCTGTGCTCCGGCCCGCTCGGGTTCGCCCTTGCGGGCCGGCCGCAGTAACCGCACGTCCAGTTCTGCCAGGCGCCGCTCGAACTCGCGACCGTAGTAGTGCCGGTCGGCTATCAGAGTCTGGCCCGGGCGGTCGGATGCCAGGTCGCCGTCGACGGTCAGCAGGTCCAGCAGCGTCTCGCGTTCGTCGGCCTTGGCGCCGGTGAGCGCGAAGCCGACGGGGAGCCCGTGCAGGGTGCACACCAGGTGGAGCCGCAGTCCCCAAAAATAGCGGCTGTGGCTGGCGCAGTAGCCGTATTCGGCCCATCCGGCCAGGTCAGAGCGACGCACGGTTTCCTTGGAGCGGCCGCATTCCACCGGCGTGGAGTCCACCACCCACACATCGTCGTTCCACAAGGCGGTATCGGTGGCCAGGATCCGGATCGTCAACCGGATCAGCTCGGCAGTCCGCCGTAGCCGCTTGTTGTAGCCGGGCTGCAATGGCAGGTACGGGAACAGGTGCCGCAGGCGGGTCCGGGCATGCCGTATCCAGCGGGCTTCGGAGGTGTAGCCGAGCAGGGCCTGCATCACCGCCAGGGTGACCAGCTCGGCGTCCGACAGCCGCGGGGCGATGCCCACCGTGGGCCGCCACGGCGCCAGATGCGGCGAATCCTTCAACAAGTCGTCGACACACACGTAGAGTGCAGTCGCGAGGGTGTCTATCTCGGTCGTCACACACTGAGAGTGGACACCCTCGCCTTATCTCGTGGCCGAACCCTTGGAATCGATCATCTAGAGGCGGGGGTCGCCCCGCAAGTGTCCGCCCGACTGGTCGTGTGAAATATCCACGAGCCCGGGCCCCAGCCGGGCGGACTCGACACCAGCGTGCTCGTCGACCAGCCCGACGGCCTGGTGCGCTGCGCGTGGGCATCGTCGCGCCGCCGGAGGCGGATGCGACATGCGGATCACGCCCACTGTGGTTTCGGCAGCTCCCGCGAGGTAAGGCGACCTCCCGGAGCGCCGCGATCTCTGCCCGTGCGGTGACTCCCCGAAGGGCCTTCGTCTTTCGGTGATCGGCGCCCTTGTAGATCGGGGCCCCCTCCCCTCTGGGCCCCGATCGGCGGCCATTCAACGACCGCGGGCAACCGCTACCAGGAAATACCTGACGGGAGATGATCCGGATGACTCATACGCGACCTGGTATCGACCAGCATCCCGATCTGCTGGAACTTCGAGACGATTACGAGCGGGCGACCGCTACCAACCGAGGCCAAGCGACGGAGGCCATGGGACTGGTCACCGGTACGTACCTGGCCGCTTCACCGTGGATCGTGGGCTTCAACGGTTTGTCGTCGATCACGGTCAGCACGCTCATCGCGGGCATCGCCTACGCACTGTTTATGGGTGGTGTAGGACGAGGCTTCGACCGCACCCACTCGAAGGCTTGGGCAGCCGCCATCATCGCCCTCTGGGTGATCATCTCGCCCTGGTGCGTCGCCGGTGACGTCAGCACAGCCCGCACCATCACCAACAACGTGATCGTCGGCCTGATCGGCCTCGTCCTCGCGCTTGCCGCGGCATCGATGCGTCCCGGCAGCCACCTCGACCGAAGCCAGGGCATGACCGAAAACCGCGCACGCGGCTTGGGCAGTTCCCAGCGGACAGGTGGGCCGGGACGGTGATCAGGGGCATCTGCCCCCCGACGTGCAAGGCCACACCTTCCCGCCGGTCCCGAAAGATTGCTCCGGAATCGGCTGGACCCGCTCCGGCCCGGGCCCCGCCGGGCCACGCGTCCCCGACCGATGTCGGGGACGGCCAGCACACGGGACCGGCTCTGCCTTGAGAGGTCAATGCCTCAGGAGCGACTACGGCTCACCACGTGTCGGCCATCCCCAACGCTTACGTCCCCATTAGGAGCGGTGGCCCGAGGCGCCGGGCCGCGCGCCGCCGCGGTCTCCGCGGCGGGAGCGCCTTGATGAAGTAGAGAAGGTCTTACCGCAGCGATCGCTTCATGATCCTCTGGGACCTGTCCCGTCAGTCGCGACCCGGGGATGCTGGCTTGTCGGTGCTCGGACCTACTATGCGGAGCATGACGCGGTATGTTAACGAGGATCTGCACGGTGCGGAGTTCCGCGAGTGCAATCTGACCGGGGCACGGCTGATCGGCGTCGCCATGCAGGATGCCGTGATCGACGGGCTCATCACCAACCTCGTGGTGAACGGTGTCGAGGTCACCGAGTACGTCGAGGCAGAGCTGGACCGGCGTCATCCGGTGCGGGTGCTGATCCGCTCCCAAGACCCGGCCGATCTGCGCGAGGCATCGCGTCAGCTCCATGCCGGCTGGGCCGCCACGATCGAGCGAATCCGCCGTACGCCCGGCATCGAGCGCCGCAGCGTGAACAACGAGTGGTCGGCGGTGCAGACGATGCGCCACCTGGTCTTCGTCCACGACTCGTGGTTCCGCCGCTGCTGCCTGGGCTCGACGGAGCTGTTCACGCCGATGGGCAACGGGACGACCGTCGAGCCCTACCGTGGAGCGCACGGGCTGGACCTCTCGCTCGATCCGGCCCTCGACGAGATCGTGAGCGTGCGTGACGCACAGGCCGCCGAGCTCGAGGCCTGGCTGGACGAGGTCACCGCTGTGCAGCTCGCAGCGCGAGCGCCGGTGCCCGACGACGATGTCTGGCCGCCGTACGCCCGGGGCCGCTCGGTGCGGCAGTGCCTCGGCACGGTGCTCAACGAGACCTTCGAGCACTACGGCTTCTGCGTCCGCGACCTCGACCTGATCGAGGCACAGGACGCCGAGTAGGGCCGGCTATGGACTCGAGCCAGCCGTGGGGTCTGCCATTGTCGGCAGTCGTCAAGCATGACCGGCGCAAGCCTCAACCGAGCTCCGACTGGCCTCAGAAAGCGAGGGGCCTGTACGCCATGGCTCGGTCGACGATCCGGTCCGCCGCCGACTTCGACACCCTGAACAGCGGGGCGAGCTGGCGCATGGTCAGGTTCGTGCGCCAGTACGCCGCGACCAGCAGTGCCGGGTCCTCCAGCGAAAGGCTCCACGGCCGGCCCTTGCGGATCGCGTCCGCGCCCTGGCGCCGCAGAATCGTCATCAGCTTCCCGAAAGCACGCGGGCGCAGCCCGGTGAACGGGGCTATCCGGGACGGCTAGCGTAAGCGATGCCGGCGATCAGCGTGCTCACCATGTGCGACCCGCCTGGCTTGTGTGGCACTGGAGGAGGAGAGCTACGCAGGCCCCCAGCATCCTGTTGGGGCCCTCAGGGCCGAGCCGCTGCACGGAAGAGGGCCGGAGCCGGTCCGACGAAGGCGGCGCAGATTCCTGAGGTCACCTCGGTGCCAACGGTGGTCTCGTAGGAACCCGTTCACCCATCCGGCCCGCTGCCACTCACCGAAGATTTTCTTTCCTGGCACGCGGAGATCAGCGGCGCCCACACTTCGGCCAAGGGCTACGCCGACCGCATGCCCTGGCTGACCACCTCCCAGCGACACGAGGTCGTACGGCTCTTTGTCGCCGACCGAGTGGAGCTGGTCCGCGACATGCGGACACGCATTGCGAGCGCAACAGAGCACTCCACGCCGAATACAACAGGCGCTACGAGGCCCTGCGTAACCGACTGCTGTCGTCGCCGTCGCCTTGGTGACCGCGACAATCTGTATTCCTGTGCCGCTCCTGGTGCTCTTCACCGGAGATTGACCCCACCGTGCTCCACTGGCTGGGGCCGCGGCCCAGACACACCGCTGCGAGCTCGCAGCTAGCCGAGGGCTGACCGGCGCCGTTGGCCAAGGCACTACCCAGTCAGCCAGCCCGTGAGTCAGCCGCCGCGTCGCTGGTCATCGCTTTCCTGGCGCAGTTGCTCAGCATGCCGGGTGAGGGCGTCGACGCGTGCGGCGACGTCCGGATGTCCGGGCTGGAGGTGGTCGCGGGTGGCTTCGAGGGGGGCCATCAGGCGCGCCGCGTCGTCGTGGGCGAGGGCTGCGTCGATGTCGGCGACGGCTGAGCGGGCGCCGGGAGGGAGGTCGGTCAGCCCCGTGACGTGAGCGGCCAGGCGGCGCAGGTCAGCGGCGTTGTCGCGCGCCCAGGCCGTGACGATGCGGTCGGCGGCACGGCGGTCTCGGGTCGCTTTCACGCGCTCCTCGCCCGTGCTGCCTGCTGCTCCCGGCTGGAGGCGCAGGTAGCGGCGTTCGGCGGCCTGGCGGCTGGCGACCCCGAGAGGGCCTGCCAGGTCGGCCCAGCTGGCGCCGGCGGCTCGGGCGGTTTCGATCAGGCCCCTCTCCCAGCCTGCGAGTTGCTCGCGTACCTCCCGCAGGAGCATTAGCGAGGCGAGGGCCTGTCCCGCGTCGTCAGCGGACGCGGGTGCTGGTCTCGCGTATGCGGCACGGGCCTCGCGCAAGGCGCGGTCGATGGCACTGAGAGCGGTTGCTGCGGCCTTGCGCGGTACGGGGTCGATGTCCTCGGCATGCCTCGGTTCGGGGGGCTCGGCAGCGTCCATCGGGATCGCTCCTTCCGTCATCCGCTTGACGACACAAGATTTGTCATCACTTGGATGACATGCTACAACGGAAGACAGGTGAAGCGCATTGGCAGCCACTGCCCGAACACTTGGAGGTGTTTCACGATGTTGATGCGCACCGACCCGTTCCGTGAGCTGGACCGTCTGACCCAGCAGCTCCTGGGGACGTCCGGTACCTGGTCGAGGCCCTCGGCCATGCCGATGGACGCCTACCGCGAAGGCGACCACTACGTGATCGCCCTCGACCTTCCCGGCGTGACCCCGGACGCGATCGACATCGACGTCGAACGCACCATGCTCACGGTCAAGGCCGAACGCCGTCCCGTCGCCAAGGCCGACGACGTGCAGATGGAACTGTCCGAACGGCCCCTCGGCGTCTTCTCACGGCAACTCATGCTCGCGGACACCCTGGACACCGAGCACATCGAGGCCGACTACGAGGCGGGAGTCCTGACCCTGCGCATCCCGATCGCCGAGCGGGCCAAGCCCCGCAAGGTCGCGATCACGTCCACCGGCGACCGCAAGCAGATCAACGGCTGACCCGTGAGCCGGGCGCCCGCCCCGGCGTGCAGGCGGCGGAGGACGGACACCGTTCCCCTCACCTCGGTTCCGTCCTCCGCATCACCACGAGGGGGAATCGTGGCCATGCGACCTGAGGCGTTCCTGGCACAGGTCCAGGAACGCGGCGAATACTCCACTCCGCAGGAGGCGGACCGGGCGGCCCGCGTCGTACTGGGACTGCTCGGCGCACACGTGGTCGGCGAGGAACGCGCCGAACTCGCGGCCCGCCTGCCGGAGACCTACGCACTCATCCTGCTCAACCCACTGCAGGCCGTCGAGCCGCTGGACGCCGAACGATTTGTGCGGGCCACCGCCGCCTGGATCGAAGGCGCTACCGAACAGACCGCTCGGTGGGACGTCGGCGCAGTCCTCAGCGTGGCCGCCGACGAGGCCGGACCAGACCTGCTGCGACGACTACTGCTCCAGTTGCCACCCGGCTACGACCTGCTGTTCGGCCACCTCGAGCCGGCCTGACCTGCCAAGGGGCGGGGCGCGCCGCTCCCGTCCCACAGCACCGCACACAAAGAGAAAGGCACCCCGATGTCCCCGCAGCGCCAAGCGGCCGCCCACGTCTCGGCGATGACGTTCGATGCGATGGTCGAACAAGTCCGCTACGAGGGCGCCTATCCAACCCACGACCGGGCAGAGCAAGCCGTTCGTGAGGTGCTGGCCGGCCTGGGACGGCAATTGATCGGCAACGAACGCGTTGCCCTCGCTGCCCGGCTTCCCATCGAGGCCGCACTTGAGCTCACCGCCCAAGTCCCCCGCACCGAACCGCTCACCGGCTTCGAATTCGTCCGCGACCTGGCCGGCCGGACCGGCGGAACACCCGCCACGGCACGCTGGGACGCCGGGACCGTGTTCGCGGTACTCCGGCGCTTGGCCGGGGAGGACCTGGTCAGCAGCGTCCTCGCACAGCTCCCCAACGGGTACAGCTTGCTCTTCGGACGTGCCGAGCTAGCTCCGACTGGGTAACCCGGTCTCCCGGTCCTCGTGGCGCGAGGCCCGGGAGTAGGCGCCGTCAGGGGAGCAGGCGCGAACCGGCTGGTGTTCTGGGGTGATGAGTCCGCTCCCTCAGCAAGGGCGAACTGTACGACCGGGCTACCAAACAGAAGGTCCCGGCCGGTCCAAGGTGAACCGGGAACAGCTCATCGATGCCCTGGCCAAGGCCTCCTGACTGCCGCCGACGCACCTGGCCCACGGGTCCTGCTGCGCTCCGTCGCTGTGGGTCGCGGAGCCCCCCTGGTGCCCCTGTGGGCTGTCTGCCATCGGCGCTTTTGTTGGGTCGCTCCATGGCTTCTCTGCTCGTGCCGAGCCGTCCGTTGATCGTTGGGAGAGTCGATTCCGGGAGGGGTCGATTCCGGGATGCCCCGAGATCGGACCCCTGTGACGTCGTCGGGCGTCCCGGCGCCGTGAAAACCGTTCGATCAGGACGCGGACGGCCCGATGTCGCCCTTCTCCGCCAGTTCCGTGAGGAAGTCGTGGCAGCGCGCGGCACGCTCCGAATCCTCGCGCATCACGCCTTGGAAGAAGTCTGCGATCTCGGTCTCCCCGGCGTTCTTGGCGTCACGGACGTACTGTCCGTAGTCGTGTCCTGCCTTCAGAGAGTGGTACTGGACTGACACCAGGTCGTACGCGACGTCCTGGAATCCTGTCTCACCTGTCGCCATGGTTCTCCTCCGTTTCTTGCGGGCACCCCACGCCTGCCCATGCGAAAACGGGACAAACGGTCCACTCACTGCCTTCCCACCACCTTCCGGCCGACCAAGTGAGGCAGAGCGGTCGGCGCACCGGAGCCCGGGCCGCCGACCACACCACGGCGAGCCGGCCCTCTCCTCCGGTCAGGACCTCGGCCCATGCCCTCAGTGACGGCTGCGGGAGGCTACCACCGCGTCCTTGGCCCGGTCCAAAAGTGAGGCGAACGGGCCCATCACCCATTGCGCTGTCGTGGATCCGGCGACCTTGGGATGCGGGTGTGTGGGCGCCATGGAAAGGACCGACTGCAGGTGGTAGCCCATGGTCCTCAATTGGTCTTGGTCACAACCGGCGAGCACGGCGGGGAACTCCAGTTGTTCCTCCCGTTCGGCATGCTTGATGACGGCTCGTTCGAAGTAGGCGAACTTCGTGTCGAACTCGGCGCTGTCGACATCCATCGTCTCAAGTTCGGCCAGTGTCTCGCTGGCGAATTTTTCCTCGAGGTTGCGTGCCTCGACCTCTGCCTCACCGGCGGTGCGTTTGGCAACCGGTCGCAGGATCATCTCCTCGGCGGTCTCGTGGACGGCGAGTGTGGCGCGGAGCTTGTCGAACCACTGCTGCCTCTCACCGCCCCGCGTTTTCTTCACGTTCGAGAACAGGTCCCGGATGTGAGCGTGCTGCTGCAATAGGATGCGTACGACATTGCCACCCGGCAGGTCGTCTGCTTGTTGACGTTCCGTTTTCGCGTCGCCCATGGCTCTCCACCCGCTCACGTAGCCTCGGTCCATTTCTCGAGCCCACCCAATGGAGCACCTGACCGCAACGAGCTGCCCCAAACGAAACGCCTACTTGTCGGGCCTCCTCTGCTGAGAAGCAGTAGCACGTTCAGCCCACTGACAGCCCTGCGACCAGTACCCCGTCCGCAGTCGCAGGCGGCGGTTGACGAACGCGCCCATGACACGGCGGCGACTGGTCAGCGTCACCAGCGGAATCAGCGCGAACGGTCGGGCGTATCCCTGGTGGCGGCTGACATGCTGGGGACGACACCGGCGAGAGAGGCAGGGCGGCATGCAGTGGGAGGTCCACGGTGAGAGGCCGATCTACGAGAACCCGTGGGTGAACCTCTGGCTGGTGGATGTGCAGCAGCCTGACGGCCGGCGCTGGGAGCACCACGCGGTGAAGCTGCGGCATCTGGCCGTCGCTGTTGTGGTGGACGACCAAAAGCGGGTGTTGATGATGCGGCGGCACCGCTTCATCACCGACACCTGGGCGTGGGAGCTCCGATGGGCCTGGTCGAGGCCGGAGAGACCCCGGAGCAGGCTGCTGTCCGTGAGGTGGAGGAAGAGACTGGCTGGCGTGTGAAGGCGGCTCAGCCGCTCATCTATGCGCAGCCGGCGAACGGCATCACGGATTCGGAGCACTTCGTTTTCCGTGCCGAGGCGGGCACCTACGTGGGGCCCCGACGGAGGTCAACGAGACGGATCGGATCGAGTGGATCCCTATGGCCGACATCCGGGGCATGATCGACCGGCGGGAGATCGTGTCCAGCGGCTCCCTGATCGGGGTGCTGTACCTGCTGCTCGATGAGGCCACGAAGGGTTAGGCGAACGCCTCCCGCATCTTCGCTTCGAAGGCGATCACAGGAGGTTCCCCCGCGCGGGGGGCCAGGCGGGCGTGGAACTCGTGCACGTGGCCGACAACGCGCGGGGAGTTCACATTGGTGGCCAGGTCCAGGGCCATGCCGGCGGTGGAACAGGCGCGGTCCAGAGACTGGTTGTGTAGCTGGGTGGTGGCCAGCCAGAAGGCGTGGAAGGCCCGGCTGCGCTGTTGGTCGCGGTTCTCGCGGCGCAGGCCTTCGGCGATGAGCGGTTCGGCTTGGCGGTGCTCGCCGAGCTGTGCGCGGGCGGTGCCGGTGTCCACGATCAGCTTGGTCTCGTCGAAGTAGCGCACCCACTGGGGCGCGTTGGTGGTGTCGGGCCGTTCGAACTCGGCGTGTGACCGGGCGAGGGCCCGGTGGTAGTTGTAGGCGGCGCGCAGCGTGGCGTGGGCGCACCGGCCGTGCCGCCGTCCGGCCTGCCTCGATGACCAGTTCCTTCACCGAACGGGCAGGCCTGGGGTATTTCAGCCCCGGTGGCCGGCCGGTCCCGCAGTACGCCTCGGTGACCGGTGCCGCATCGCCCGGCTGGGCGGACAGCGTGCTGGAGATTCCCACCACGTAGTGCATGCCCCGCGCATTCAGGCCGAGCCGAAAAGCCGCGGCATCGCCGTATCCGGCGTCCGCGATCGCCAGCGGCACATCGATCCCCCAGGAGCGGGTCTCATCGGCCATGTCCAGAGCCAGCTGCCACTTCTCCACATGCCCGACGTCCTCTGGGATTCCGCAGGCCGCGCGGCGTGCGACCTTGTCCGGGTCCGCCTTCGGCGAGGAGGGATCCCAGGACGGGGGCAGGAACAGCCGCCAGTTCACGGCCGCCGAGGCATGGTCACGGGCCAGATGGAGCGAGACGCCCACCTGGCAGCTGGTGACCTTCCCGGCGGTACCGGTGTACTGCCGCGACACACACGCCGAGGCGTTTCCGTCCTTCAGGAAACCAGTGTCGTCAAAGACCAGCACAGTGGGCCGGATCACCGATTCCATCTTCCACGCCAGACGAGCCCGGATATGAGCCGGATCCCAAGGGCTGGTGGTGATGAAGTGGACCAGCGCCTGCCGGTTAGAGAAGTAGGACGGCCCGCACCGCCTGAGTGTCGCTGCATGATGTCGTCACTGCTGACCGTCATGGCGCCGGGGGTTCGGTGATCAGCGCCAGGAGGCCGGCGATCTCGTGGTCGGACTCGGCCGGATGGCGGAACATGGCGCCGGGGACAATCTCGTACCGGTTGCGCCGTCCCTCGCGGGACCGGACCAGGTATCCGCCGTCCTCGAGGTCGGAGACGATGCCCTGCACCGTGCGCTCCGTGAGGCCGCTGGCGGAGGCCACATCGCGGAGCCTGATGCCAGGGTCGCGGGCGATCATGATGAGGACTCGCGCATGACTGGTGAGGAAGGTCCACTTCGGCTGGTCCCGGTCCTGTGTGCCTTCGTCCATGCCTCCCATCATGCGCTTTCCCTTTCCGGTTTATCAACCCACGAAAAATATTTCGTGATTCAATTGACGTGCATCGCTGGTCTGGGCATCATCACGGGTGGCAGGAAGTCCCCTGGTGGAGCAGCGGGAGTCCACGATGGCGCGGCCGGATCACACCCACGAAGACGGCGGCTCTGCCCCGGACCCCTGGGCGCTGCCCGCCTATCTGCCTCCCGGAGGCACGCGGAGCTTCGCCAACCGGGCCACGCTGAGCCTTGTCGCGCGCGGAACGGACGGAGCGATGGCGGTGATCACCGGGGAAGTTGACGCGAGTTGCGCCGCGGACCTGGAACGCTGCCTTATCGCGGCCGTGCGGGCACATCCCGAAGGCCTCGAGTTGGACCTGTCCGGCGTCACCTTCTTCGACTGCTCGGGCCTCAACGCACTGCTGGAGGCCAGGACATTCGACGGCCACGGCGGCGGCAACCTGACGATCAAGGTAATGAGTCCGCACGTCGCCCGCGTCCTCGACCTGACCGAGACCCGGGCATTGCTTACCCGTTGCCGCTGACCTCCGCCCAGCGACGCCGGCGGAAGCTGGTACGCGGGGGCTGCCAAACTTGAAGGTAACCAGCCTGGCTGGTGGATACCCTATGTAGCCCACTTGTCAGCATGTGTGCGACAGAAAGTTTGAGGGTCTCGCGCGGAGCTGGACCGTAGGAAGGAGTCAGTGTCGTGAGCTCCACCTACACTGACGTACAGCGATTTGCCCGGACGGTGTCGACATCGAACAGCTGAGCCTGATCGCACCTCAGCGCGGAGGCCCCTGCGCGGACGTCCGGCCAAACGGTACGGGCTGACCACGAACACCACCACCGAGCCGCCGACGTCCGCGGTCGCCAAGGACGCCCACTGGGCCGCGAAGATGGCCCGGCTGCGGGCACGGAAGCTGCCCGAGCGGACGATGTCGATCTGTGACGACCAGACCGCCAGGGCCGCCGTCACCGACGCGGCCCTGTCCCTGGCCAAGGCCCGCGCCGCGGCGCTGGCCGAGTGCACCCATCAGGGCATCTGGGAGGACCGGCGCCAGGCGTGGGTGGCGTCCAACCCGCAGGTCCTCGCCGCCGACGCGGCCCTGACCGCGGCGCAGGACACCCTTGCTGAGGTGACGCTGACCCTGACTTTCCGGGCACTGCCCCGGCCAGCTTGGGAGCAGCTGGTGCGCGACCACGCGCCCACGGAGGCGCAGGCCGACAAGGGCATGGAGTACAACGACGACACCTTCCCCGCGGCGCTGATCTCCGCCTGTCACGTCGAGCGTGACGCCGACGGAGCGGAAGTCGACGGCATGAGCGAGGCCGACGTCCAAGAGCTGCTGGACACCTGGCCGGACGCCGAGGCGAAGGCCCTGTTCACGGCCGCCCTGGTCATCAACCAGACGATCCGAGCGGACCTTGGGAAAAGGCTGACCTCCGACCCCGGATTCCGCGCGGAGATGGAGCTGTGCCACTCGTACGGCATCCCGCACTCGCAGTTCACGGGGGCCGGTGACGGCCGCTGGACGGTGCGGTGCAGTAGACAGCTCCACCACACCGGAGGTCTTCGCCATGATCAAGCCCCGCCCGGCGTCAACAACGCTCGTGATCACTACAACTAGGTGGTCCGGCTGCTGCTTACCGCCTGACTAGAGCGCGGGGAAGCGCGCCCGCATCCGCGCAGCACCGGCAACCCCTGGAAGCCCGGCACAACGCTCACGACCGGCGCCGTCCGGCGGCCCGGTGCCGCCGAGGGTAATCGTCCTCGCATCTTGCGACGGTTCGGCTTCCACGTGCGCCGCGCGGAGGTACCTGGTCACGACAGGGTACGCCGTGGCCGAACCGCCCGGACCAGGGCGCAAGGATCAAAAGCGTCCGGGACCGGGGATTGAGACGCTATGGCAGCTGGGGCCTCTGCTACTTCGTCGAGGAGGGCACCTTCCGAGGGTCACGCGGCGCGCCGGCTTTCGCCTGCTGCATCTGCTCGCCCGATCCGTCCGTTCAGGGCACCCGGCTCGCCTGATCGGACGACTTGTGTCGCGCTCTCGCTGCTACCACCCCGGAGGGCGGTAGACAGCAAGGTAATGCCGCCGAGCCACCTGTGAGAGAGACGCCATGGCCGCCGACGACGCCCGTGCCTCCGGACGCCATGAGACCGAGGAAGAACGCGCGGATCGCAAATGGGCCGAACTCATCCAGGAGGTGCGCGTCGCCCAGACCGGCGTGCAGATCCTCTTCGGTTTCCTGCTGACGGTGGTGTTCACTCCCCGCTACGCGCAGTTGCAGCACGCGGACAAGGTCATTTACATCGTCACCGTCGCCCTGGGGGCCTCGGCCACCGGCGCCCTGGTCGGACCGGTGTCCTTCCACCGCCTGGTGTCGGGGCTGCACATCAAGCCGCAGACAGTGCGATGGGCCTCCCGCGTGACCTTCGTGGGTCTGATCCTGCTTCTCGCCACGATGACAGCGGCGCTCTTGCTGGTGCTGCGCGTGGCCACGGACGCCCCCTTCGCCCCGTACCTGGTCGGCGCGGTCCTGGCCTGGTACCTCGTGTGCTGGTTCGTCCTGCCCTGCTGGGCACGGGTTCGCTTCGCAGGTCACCGGCATAAGTGAGCGAACGGGTCCGCTAGCGGGTGGGCGACTGACGAGTCGCAACCTCCCTACGCAAGCGGCGCTTTGACGGGTGTGAGGGCGGTGAAGGCGTGGCGCGCCTTGACCCCTCCCCCGCGCCTTGGTGGCAGGGAGGTCATGGTGAGGACGTCGGCGACGGCGGGAGCGGGTGGCTTTGCCGACGTCGGCTTCTCGGGGCCACGGAAGCCATTGAGATGCCTAATGAGGGTTAATGCGTGATGCGGCCGGGGCTCGTGACGAGGCCGGTGCCGATGAGGCAGCCGGTGATGATGGTGGGCCGGTACTGGATCTGGCGTAGGCCCCGGCGCACTGCGGTGACCAGTTGCGTGTAGTCGGAGAAGGCGATGTTGGCCAGGCTGGTGCGTCGCAGGCTGGACCAGATCCCTTCCACGGGGTTGAGGTCGGGTGCATAGGCAGGCAACTGGAATACCGTGAGCCAGTCCCGGGCCGTGGTCCAGGCGCGCATCGCGCGGCTGAGGTGCAGGCCGACGTTGTCCCAGACCAGCACGATCGGTCCGCCGAGCTGGGTGTGGGCGGCGGTGAGCAGGTCTCGTAAGTCCTTCCAGGAGAAACCCTTGCGGCTGTCGGCCCGCCGGTCACCGGTGTGCCGGAAGACCAACCGCGGCCGCTGACCGGGCTTGTAGCAGCACAGAGCGGCCACTGACAGGTGGCGCCTGCTGCCGCCGTTGACCCGGATCACCGGGGTGACGCCTGTGCGGGACCAGGTGCGGGCGGTGTGCGGCGTCATCGAGAACCCGGCCTCGTCGGCGAAGACGGTCCAGGCGCCGAGCGCCGCCGCGGTGGTTCCACGGCCGGCCAGGTCTCCTTCACCCACGTCGCGACCACCGCATCCTCGCGCTGCACCGCCCTGCGAGCCGGCACCTGGGGCGACCAGCCGTGCCGGTGCAGCAACAGACACACCCCGGGCGCGGTGTAGCTCATGACCTATCGGGTCACTGCTCGGCGCACGTACCAGCAGGAGCCTGCCACGTGACCTCTTCACGCGCCGGCCCCCACCGGTTGGCTTTGATCACGTCCACCGGACCCTACGACCGCGCGGCACGCCGCTACGAACGCAACCTTGTTCTCTACGCAACGCCGACCGACCCGCCCACTTCGCCCAAGCCCGCACGACCGGCTGGGCAAAGCGGCCCCGCCTGCTGTGCGCGACGGGGACAGGAAGATGGAGCCCCAGTATCAGGATGCGCCGCGGCGGTGTCCGGGTCTTCCTGCTCGAGCGAGGGGCCGGATAGTGGTGTTGCCGCTCTCACAAGGGGCAGGCCAAGCTGGGCAGCACGATCTGGCCGCGGTGCTGTCGGACAATTTCACTGCGTTCGGCTGCCAGCATCACAAGGCCTACCTGCGGGACGCCCAGTTGGAGCCACCACAATGAGCTGCTTACCAGCCATGGCGACCTTTGCGAGTAGGCAGTTTCCTGCTGAGCGTCTGATCGCTGGAGAGCCCCGTGCTCGGGAAAGCACGTGGCCGTGTTGGCGGACCGTACCAGTCATGGTGGCGGGAGCGGTGTCCCGGCCTCGACGCCCAGCGGGACTTCGTCCGCTGAGCAAAGGTGGGTGCCCATGTTGCGCTCCATCATGCGCAGTGCAGCGTCGGCCAGGTCGCGATGGATGTGGGCGACAGCGTCACTCGCGACGGTCGTCGGCAGGTGCCGGACGTGCGCGTCGAGTGCCGAGTACAGCACGCACTGCTCGGTGACCTGCCCGCACAGCACGAGATGGCCGACGTTCCGCCGGTCCAGGAGGTACTCCAGCGGGGTCTGGAAGAAGATCGAATGCCGGGCCTTGACGACGAACAGAGAGTCGGCATCGGGCTTGACCGGTTCGACCAGGTCGGCATGCGGACCGGCGAGTGCCATGTCGAGGATCTCGTCGTGATGGGAGCGCCAGCGTCCGTAATTGTCGTTGACGTAAATGACGTCCACACCGATCTCGCGAGCGCGTGAGATCAGCCTCCGTACGCCGGGGAGCGCGTCTCGCACAGATGGCAGCAGCAGTTCGGCGTCCTCGTGCTCATACGTGTTGATCATGTCGATCACGACGAGCGCGGTCGTTTTCTTGTCGTGCATTTGTTGCGGACCTCGATGGTTGCCGTGTCAGGCGGTCACTCCCCGGCGGCGTGCTGGGCCCGTACGCGGGGAGTGCAGAAAGCTGCGGACAGGGTCGTTGTTCCAGCATGCGGCCATCGAGACTGCATCGCAGGCTGGAGAAGTGGAATGCCGAGTGATCGTCTATCCGCCTTCGGAATGCGGCGGGCGCCGGGGCCGGCTGGGTGAGCGCATCCCTGGCCTGGCCCACGGGCCCAGGGACATTCTCGTCTTGCTGCGGCAGGCTGGCCTCAGGCGCCGAGTCAGGGACCTCCGGGAAGGGGAGCTGGTCGAATGGCGGGGCGGCGGCCCTGATCTTTGGTGATGGGCGGGCGGCGCGCCGCGCTGCCCAGCGCGAAAGGGCCTCGGGGCGGAAGGGCCTTGGGGCGGCGGGCTCTTCTCTGGATGGCAGGGATGGCAAACGGTACCCAGCGGCGGATCCGCACCATAGTTTGTATCGACCACCGATCCGCCGGTCGGGCCTGCCCGGGGGACCCTGGGCCGCCGGTGATCCCTCCGCTGGGTCAAGCGTCGCGTCGCTGGTCGTGGCTGTCCTGGCGCAGCTGGTCGGCGTGCCGAGTGAGAGCGTCCACGCGCGCAGCTATCTCCGGATGCCCCGGCTGCAGATGGATGCGGACGGCCGCAAGGGGGGCCATCAATCGAGCCGCGTCGTTGTGGGCGAGGGCCCCGTCGATGGCGGAGCGGGCCGCGGGGGGAAGGTCGGACAGCCCGGTGACGAGAGCGGCCAGGCGACGCAGGTCGGCGGCGTTGTCGCGCGCCCAGGCTGTGACAATACGGTCGGCGGCGCGGCGGTCGCGTGTGGCCTTCACCCGCTGCTCCCCGGTACTGCCCGCTGCTCCCGGCTGCAGGCGCAGGTAGCGGCGCTCGGCAGCCTGGCGACTGGCGACCCCGAGAGGGCCTGCCAGGTCGGCCCAGCTGGCGCCGGCGGCGCGGGCGGTCTCAATCAGACCCCTCTCCCAGCCGGCGAGCTGCTCGCGCACCTCCCGCAGCAGCATCAGCGAGGTCAGCGCTTGTTCTGAGTCGTCACCTGACATGGCCGCCGACGCCGTATCCGCGGCGCGGGCCACACGCAGAGCCTCCTCGATGGCTGCGAGAGCGGTCGCGGTGGCCAGGAGCGGCACGGCTCGACCGTCGTCGGCGGCCGCCGACGGAGAGGGGTCGGTGGCATTCAAGAGGCAATCGCTTCCTTCCATGTCATCCACTCGACGACTCGAAGTTTGTCATCGCTTAGACGACATGGTACAAGAGAAGACAGGTGAAGCGCATTGGCAGCCACTGCCCGAACCCTTGGAGGTGTTTCACGATGTTGATGCGCACCGACCCCTTCCGGGAGCTGGACCGTCTGACCCAGCAGCTCCTGGGGACGTCCGGCACATGGTCGCGGCCCTCGACCATGCCGATGGACGCCTACCGCGAAGGCGACCACTACGTGATCGCCCTGGACCTTCCCGGCGTGACCCCGGAAGCGATCGACATCGACGTCGAACGCAACATGCTGACGGTCAAGGCAGAACGCCGTCCCGTCGCCAAGGCCGACGACGTGCAGATGGAACTGTCCGAACGGCCCCTCGGCGTCTTCTCACGGCAGCTCATGCTCGCCGACACCCTGGACGCCGAGCACATCCAGGCCGAGTACGACGCCGGCGTCCTGACCCTGCGCATCCCGATCGCGGAGCGGGCCAAGCCCCGCAAGATCGCGATCACGTCCACCGGCGACCGCAAGCAGATCAGCGGCTGAGCCCTGAGCCGGGTACCACCCGGCACACGCAGTTGGCGGCGGAGGACGGAAAACCGTTCCCTCCCTCCTCGGTTCCGTCCTCCGCGTAACACAAGGGGATTACCGTGGCCATGCGATCGGAGGCGTTCCTGGCACGCGTGCAGGAACGCGGCGAATACTCCACTCCACGGGAGGCGGACCAGGCGGCGCGCGTCGTGCTGGCCCTGCTGGGTGCACACGTGGTGGGCGAGGAGCGTGCGGAACTCGCCGCCCGACTGCCGGAGACCTACGCGCTCATCCTGCTCAATCCGCTGCAGGCCGCCGAGCCGCTGGACGCCGAGCGGTTCGTGCGGGCAACCGCCGCCTGGATCGATGGCGCCACCGAACAGACCGCACGCTGGGACGTCGGCGCCGTCCTCAGCGTGGCCGCCGAGGAGGCCGGACCGGACCTCCTTCGCCGGCTTTTGCTGCAGTTGCCCTCGGGCTACGACCTGCTGTTCGGTCACCTCGAGCCGGCCTGACCCTCGCGACCGTGGGGCGGGACACGCCTCCTGCCCCACACCACAACAAGAAGATGAAAGGCGCACCAATGTCCCCGCAGCCCCAAGCGGACCTCCGCACACCGGCGATGACGTTCGACGCGATGGTCGAGCACGTACGCTACGAGGGCGCCTACCCAACCCGCGAACGGGCCGAGCAGGCCGTCCGTGACGTGCTGGCCGGACTCGGTCGGCAGCTGATCGGCGAAGAACGCGTCGCCCTGGCCGCCCGGCTTCCTGTCGAGGCCGCGCTCGAGCTCACCGCCCAACTCCCCCGCACCGAACCGCTCACCGGCTTCGACTTCGTCTGCGACCTGGCCACCCGCACCGGCGGCACGCCCGCCACCGCACGCTGGGACGCCGGCACCGTTTTCGCGGTTCTCAGTCGCCTGGCCGGGGACGACCTCATCAACCGCGTTCTCGCACAACTGCCAACCGGGTACGCCTTGCTTTTCGGCCGGGCCGAATTGGCGCAAACCGCATAACGGCGGCCGCAATCGGCCCTGCCGGCAATTCACCCCTCCCACGCGCAACCCCTGCGGTCTGAGCTCGTTGCGCACTGGTGAAAGACCGCCAGCAACCGCTTGGGGACAAGGGGCATCGCATTGCGACAGACCCAGTACCTACACCGAATCGGGCATTCCGCGCTGAAGACTTGCGACACCGCCTGCGACAGCGAGCCGAGCAAGAACTCGCCCAGCGCCTCAGTACGTCGGTACTGCTGCCAGCACAGATGGATACCTCAGGGCGCGGCGAGCCGGCACCGCCCACGGCGGTAGGAGGCGCGCACCCGGTCTAACACCATGGGAGGACGCGCCGCCGCGAATCCGAGCTCCACAGCGATCGTCCCGGGGAGCCGCGGGAAAGGGTTGGCCCCACCCTGCTCTTCGAAGGGCGGCCCCGCCTGCGAAAGCCCTGGAAGGAAGCGGCGGAGCCGCACTTCCAGGATGCACCCTGCCCGGGCCGACAGCACATCCGATGCTCGAAGTAGAGCGGCAGATTCCTTCGAAACCCGCACGTCCGGCGGTGCCCGGAGACAGCGATGGGCGAGCGCCGCGAGGGTTTTCCGCCGCGCAACCAGGTGCCCCAGGGCGTCTCGGCGGGCCCGACACGTGCGCAGTATCGGCGGGCGTGCAGCCAGACAACGATGGCGTCCGGCGAGACCAATGAGGCCGCAATACTGCAAGGATCAGCCGCCCCGCGCGACGAGCAACCTGTCTCCGCCCAGCTAGCTGCGAGGTGGCCACCCAAGTGGGCCTGCCTGCATTGCGAGTAGCCACGGACGGGCTCAGTTGCACGTAATCACCACCAGTGAAACCGGCTCGATCGTTGACCGACGCTTGGAGGCGGGGGGGGGCCCCCCGGGGGGCGGGGGGGCGCCCCCCCCCCCCCCCCCCCCCCCCCCCCCCCCCCCCCCCCCACCCAACCCCCCCCCCCCGGCCGCCCCCCCGCCCCCCCCCCCCCCCCCCCCCCCCCCCCCCCCCCCCCCCG
>NZ_JBIATA010000049.1:26491-34496 GCF_042891295.1 Streptomyces sp. NPDC001902
TGGGTTGCCGCCGGGGGGGGTCTTTGTTTCAGTACTCCCCCCCGTGTGGGGGGGGGGGGTGGGGGGGGGGGGGGGGGGGGGGGGGGGGCCCGGGGGGGGGGGGGGGGCCGCCGCCGACCGGCCACCACCGGACAAGGCCGCCCACATGAGCTATCAGAAACCAGACCGGCGGATGATTGACCGCCACACCCACTTACGGCCCAATTCGGGACGCCCAGAGGCCAGGACCGCTATCAAAGTGGATTGCGCAGTCGCAGACTTTCGCGCGAACGCGCATAGGGCTTCGAGTGAGCGCCGACAGCGAGGGCGGAGAATCCATGTCGTTGCAGGTGACATCGATCGAGGAGCAGGCGGCGCTGGTGCGGCGCCGCCCCGGGGCGGTGATCGTCGACTGGCTCACCACGACGGACCACAAGAAGATCGGGTCGCTCTATCTGGCCAGCGGCTTTGGGTTCTTCCTCATCGCCGGCGTGCTGGCGTTGCTGATGCGGGCGGAGCTGGCCCGACCAGGTATCCAGATCATGTCGAACGAGCAGTACAACCAGGCGTTCACCATGCACGGCACGATGATGTTGCTGATGTTCGCAACGCCGCTGTTCGCCGGGTTCGCCAACGCCATCATGCCGCTGCAGATCGGCTCCCCCGATGTGGCCTTCCCCCGACTGAACATGCTGTCGTACTGGCTGTTCCTGTTCGGGTCGTTGATCGCCGTGGCCGGCTTCTTCACCACTCAGGGTGCCGCGGACTTCGGCTGGACGGCCTACACCCCGCTGTCCGGCGGCGAACACACCCCGTATGCGGGGGGCAACATGTGGGTGCTGGGTCTGGCGATGTCCGGATTCGGCACCATCCTCGGCGCGGTCAACTTCATCACCACGATCATCTGCATGCGCTGCCCCGGCATGACGATGTTCCGGATGCCGATCTTCACCTGGAATATCCTGCTGACCTCGGTGCTGGTGCTGTTCGCGTTCCCAGTGCTGGCCGCCGCCCTGCTCGTTCTCTACGCGGACCGCAAGTTCGGCGCGCACGTCTACGACCCGGAAAACGGTGGGCCGCTGCTGTGGCAGCACCTGTTCTGGTTCTTCGGCCACCCGGAGGTGTACATCATCGCGCTGCCGTTCTTCGGCATCGTCACCGAGGTCATCCCGGTCTTCTCCCGCAAGCCCGTATTCGGTTACGTGAGCCTGATTGCGGCGACCATCTCCATCGCCGGCCTGTCGGCAACCGTCTGGGCGCACCACATGTTCGCCACCGGCGCCGTCCTGCTGCCGTTCTTCGCGTTCATGACCTACCTGATCGCCGTGCCGACCGGGGTGAAGTTCTTCAACTGGATCGGCACCATGTGGAAGGGCAGCCTCAGCTTCGAAACCCCCATGCTGTGGTCGATCGGCTTCTTGGTCACGTTCCTGTTCGGCGGCCTGACCGGCGTCATCCTCGCTTCCCCGCCGCTGGACTTCCACGTCACGGACTCCTACTTCGTGGTCGCTCACTTCCACTACGTGGTCTTCGGCACCGTGGTCTTCGCCATGTTCGCCGGCTTCCACTTCTGGTGGCCCAAGTTCACCGGGAAAATGCTCGACGAACGCCTCGGCAAGATCCACTTCTGGACACTGTTCATCGGCTTCCACGGCACCTTCCTGGTGCAGCACTGGCTCGGCGCAGAGGGCATGCCCCGCCGGTACGCCGACTACCTGGCCGCCGACGGCTTCACCACCCTGAACACCATCTCCTCCATCGCCGCCTTCTTGCTGGGCCTGTCGACCCTGCCGTTCCTGTACAACGTGTGGAAGTCCGCCCGCTACGGCCGCCCGGTCGAGGTGGACGACCCGTGGGGCTTCGGCAGGTCCCTGGAATGGGCCACCTCGTGCCCGCCACCGCGCCACAACTTCCTCACTCTGCCGAAGATCCGATCCGAATCCCCCGCCTTCGACCTGCACCACCCCGACGTGGCCGCTCTCGACCAGGAACAGAACGCCGGCCGCCGCGACGTCATCGAACCCGGCATGGGAGTGGCCAAGCCGCTCGGCGAGAGCGATCAGACATGAAGTGGCGCGGCCTCTCTAGTGCGGACGGCGGTCCGACGGTCGTTGCGGGCATCGCCCAATGTGAGAATTTTCTGTCGTGGCACGCCGCGATCAGCGACGCCACAGCCGCGGCCGAGACTTTCGCCGACCGCATGCCCTGGCTGACTACCGCGCAACGTAGAGAAGTGCTCCGGTTGTACGTCGCCGACCGCCTCGACCAGACCTGTGCGGCGGTGACACTCATCTCGGAGCGCGAGCGCGAGCTAAGCAGTGAGTACAACCGACACTACAGTGCGTTGCGGAGGCGGCTCCTGCGGCGGGTTGTGGCGGTCGCCTTGGTCGCTGCGGCAGTCTGCGTCCCGGTACCACTCCTACTGATCTTCGCCGGCCACTGACCCGCGCTCACCGAACCCCGTGGTACCGATCTCGACACCAACCCCGGGCGCCTGCGCCGCTACGCCCTCGCGCTCGCTCACGATCAACGCGTCCCGCATGCCCCCGGGGGCTTCAGCGACATCGGCGCGACGGGTGACTCCGCAGCCGGTGAGACGCGCTAGGTGCAGTGCGCAGCCCAGCCGGTGGGTTGGCAGGCCCTGTCAAAGGAGCAGGTGCTGTTCGAGGCCGATCAACCTGGCCGTGTTGACCGGCCAACGGACGCGCGCTGGCCGTTCAGTTCATCCATGCCTCATAGGTCCAGGGGCGTGTGACATGTCGCCTTGGGTGTGAGCATGCCCGGGACGCGTTGCTGCGGCAGCGAGCGCGAGCGCCAGGCCGATCACCCCGACGATCACGTTGTTTGTGATGGTGCGCCAAGTGCTGACATCTCCCGCGACGCACCAGGGCGAGGTGATCGTCCACAGGGCAATGGTTGCCGCAGCCCAGGCCTTGGCGTGAGTGCGCTCGAAACCTCGCCCCACCCCGCCCATGAGCAGGGCATACGCGATACCGGCGATGAGGTTGTTGACGGCGATCGTCGATAGCGCGTTGAAGCCCAACAGCGCGTTGAAGCCCGCGATCCACGGTGAAGCGGCCAGATAGACGCCAGTGAGCAGAGCCATGGCCTCTATGGCCTGACCGCGATGGGTCGCGGTCGCACGCTCGTAATCGGCGCGAAGTTCCAGCAGATCGGGGTGCTGCTCGATGCCGGGTTGTGTGCGCGACATACAGACCATCTTCTACAATTTCGGTCATTCCGTGTATCCGCCTACCCGGACTCAGGCCTCCGAGTCTGGTCATTTTGAGCAGACACGATGCGCGACGATCTCGCCACCGATCGCATCGCCAGTACGCACGGACGCAAGCTTCGCGCAAGGCGAAAGCGCCGCGGCTCCCGCCTCGACGATCCCCGGCGCTGTTGTTCATGGCCGGCTGATGACGGGGAGGCCGCTGAGTGCTTCGTCAACCGCATTGCCCTGGCTGACAACCGCCCAGCGCCACGAGGTGATCCGGCTGGCTGTTGCCGCAGAGTGCTGAGGCGCATCTCCGTATGCAACTCGGCGGAGAGGGGTTGCGGCCGTAGGGACGCGTGCGTCTATCCGCAGCGGTGACGGGTAGCCGCCCTGGCGTGGACAACTCCGGTAGCCGAGCGGAAGGAGCGGTCATCATGGGGGACGGAGCAGAGCGCGCCGCGCTGTTCGACATGGACGGCACTCTCGTCGACACCAACTACCTCCACGCCGTCTCGTGGTGGGAGGCGTTCCGGCAGGCCGGGCACACGGTGTCGATGGCGGACATCCACCGCTGCATCGGCATGGGGTCCGACCATCTCCTGGAGCGCCTGTTGGGCAGGGAGCGCGACCGCAGCGAGGATGCCACGATCAGCGGCGCCCACAAGGCCCTGTACGGCGCCTACGGCCCCGCGCTCGCTCCTTTGGACGGTGCCGCGGACCTGCTGCGTGCGGTGGCGGCCCGGGGTTTCCGGGTCGTCCTGGCCACGTCGGCCGACGGCAAGGAACTCGCCGTGATGCGGGCAGCCCTCGACGCCGACGACGTCATTGCGGACGCCACCAGCAAGGACGACGTCGATGCGAGCAAGCCGGCGCCCGACCTGGTCGCGCAGGCCCTGGAACGAGCGGGCGTACCCGCAAACCGAGCGGTCTTCGTGGGAGACACGGTGTGGGACATTGAGGCCGCAGGGAAGGCGGGGGTGCCCTGCGTGGCGCTCCTATCTGGCGGCATTGGCCGCGCTGAACTGGAGGAGGCAGGCGCCGCCGCAGTGCACCGTGATCCACGCGACATGCTGACCTCCCTCGACAGCAGTCCCATGTGGCAATGACCTCGCTCGTGGACCCGCCCGTTTGACCGCGGACATGCGGGTAGTCGTGTCGTATGTGGCTTTTGTGCCCACCGGGGGTGTACCGCCCCCAGGACGACACGCTCCTCCTCGAAGAGGCACTGAAGCGGGAGCCTCTCGCCGACGGCACCGAAGTCCTCGATCTGGGGACGGGCAGCGGCGCGCTGGCCCTGACCGCCGCCGAGCGCGGCGCCGCGCAGGTGACCGCCGTGGACACATCCCTGGGCGCGGTGTGCACCACCTGGTTCAACGCCCGCCTCAACGGCCTGCGCGTCAAGGTCCTGCGCGGCGACCTCACCGCACCCGTGACGGGCCACCGCTTCGACCTCATCACGGCCAATCCGCCGTACGTTCCGTCGCCGCAGGCGGACCTACCGACCCGCGGTCGCGCCCTGGCGTGGGATGCGGGGTCCGACGGCCGCGCGCTGCTGGACCGCATCTGCTCCGACGTGCCGCCGCTGCTCGCCCCGGGAGGAGTCCTGCTCCTGGTCCACTCGGCTCTCTGCTGTGTCGAGCGCACCCTGGGCCGGCTGCGTCACGCCGGACTGCGGGCCGCGGTCACCGAGCGCCGGTACATCCCCTTCGGTCCCGTGCTGCGCGACCGGTCGGCATGGCTGCAGGCCCAAGGTCTGATAGCCGCGGGGGAAGACAAGGAAGAGCTGGTGGTGATCCGTGCCGAACGTGAGCGGTGAACCGGCGCCGACGCGCGTGACGATCACCCGGGACGGCCCGATCCTGATCGAGGGCCCCGTTCGTGCGTTCCGACCGCTTCGTCGTGGCTGTCCGCGCCTGCCGTCGCAGCCGCACCTACCCGTGGTGCGACACCAGCCATCGCCGGCACACCCGGACGTCACCGGCACAGATTCCCTCCCGGTACTCGGGCTGCCCGTTCGGCGCGCCTACAGTAGCCTCTTTCGTTCATCCGCGTTGTCTAGCCGGCTACGCAGGCGAGCCAGGACCCGGGCCAGCAGGCGGGACACGTGCATCTGGCTAACCCCGAGAGTGGCGCCAATCTGGGCCTGCGTCAGCTCCTGGCCGAACCTCATCTGCAGCAGCCGCCGGTCCCGGTCGCTGAGCCTGGCGATGAGCGGCCGGAGAGCGACGAGGTTCACCACCTCGTCCAACGCGGGGTCCACGGCACCGAGACAGTCCGCGTGGCTCCCGTTCTCCTCGTCGTCGGAGTCGAGGGCGAGGTCCAGGGACCCCGCCGTGTAGCCGTTGGCTGCGATGATGCCCTGGCGTATTTCGCCCTCCCCCACCCCCATGTGCGCCGCGAGTTCGGCGGCCGTAGGGTCCCGGCCGAGAGTCTGGGTCAACGTGTCGACTGCTTTCGCCAGCTCGATCCGCAGTTCCTGCAGGCGGCGTGGCACGTGGACGGCCCAGCTGGTGTCGCGGAAGTAGCGCCTGATCTCGCCGAGGATGCAGGGTATGGCGAAGGTGGTGAACTCGACGCCGCGCGTCAGGTCGAAGCGGTCGATGGCTTTGATCAGCCCGATCGTCCCTACCTGGACGATGTCCTCCATCTCCTCCCCGCGGCTACTGAACCTCGAGGCGACGAAGCGCACCAGCGAGAGGTTGAGCTCGATGAGCGTGTTCCTCACGTACTGGTACTCGGCGGTCCCCTCCTCGAGCACGTCCATCCGGCTGAAGAACGTCTTCGATAACTGCCGGGCGTCACCCGGCGCGACTTTCGTCGCGTCTTCCAGCGCACGACTGCGTGTGCGGTCCGCCGTGCCTCGCGGAGCTGTTCGGTCCGCCCGGTCTAACGTCGTCATGTGCCCCGCCCTCCGTGGTGTCCTGCCCCGAAGACGCCATTCGGCTACCCCGGGACGGCTGCCCCAAGCCGGCACTCAGAGGCGATGTCCGCCGCGGTTCGCGGTTCGGGGACCGGTTCCATGGTCGGCCCGTCGGCCCGTTGCCGGCGCTGACCGGGAGAGTGACTCCGGCACTTTTCCGGGACGCAGCTTTTGACCGGAGGTAGGTAGAGCCGCATGAAAGCACTCGTGATCAACTGCACTCTCAAACGGTCGCCGACGCGGAGATCCGGCCGACCTGGCCATTAGGTACGGCTAAGCTGCCGGACTGCCGCGGACCGTCCACCTACTGATTCCCAATGTGGTTGTCAACGCCTGGCTCGTGACTGGTTGTAGTTCCCTCAGTCAAGGGTGGCAACGGGGAGTGGTGGGCTGCTCTCGAAGGGGCGACCGTCGCGCAGAAGTGCCCATAGGACGTTGAGACGGCGGCGGGCGAGGGCGATGACGGCCTGCTTGTGGGTCTTCTTCTCGGCTCGTTTTCGGTCGTAAAACGCCTTCGAGGTGGGGCAGCACCGGGCGGCGACCTGGGCGGACATGTAGAAGACCCGCATCAAGCGGCGGCAGTAGCGGCGGGGGCGGCGCATATTGCCGCTGATCCGTCCGGAGTCCTTGGGAACGGGCGCCAGGCCGGCGACACCGGCGAGGCGGTCGGGGCTGCCAAACACGTTCATGTCGCCGCCGGTGTGAGCGATGAACTCGGCGCCCAGGACGGGCCCGAGGCCGGGCATGCTCAGAATGATTTCGGCATAGGGGTGGTCACGAAATCGGCGCTCGATCAGGGCGTCGGTCTCGGCGATCTCCTCGTCGAGGGCCATCACCTCCCTCGCGAGCCTGGCGACCACCGCCGCCCCCAGCTTTTCCCCGGGGACGGCGGTGTGCTGGGCCTCGGCCGCTTGGACGGCGGTGGCCGCGACGAGCTGGTGGTTGCGGACCTTGCGGTTCCTCAGCCAGGTCGCGAGGCGGTTCATGCCCATGCGTTGCAGAGCGGCGGGTGTCTGGTAGCCGGTCAGCAGCACCAGGGACGCCTTGGAAGTGCTGTAGTCGAAGGCCCGTTCCAGGGCAGGGAAGTACTCCAGCAGCCGTGCTCGCATCCGGTTGATCGCCCTCGTGCGGTCCGCGGCAAGGTCGAGCCGACGCGAGGTGAGGATGCGCAGGTCGACGGCGATGTCGTCACCGCGGTGCATGGACTGCAGATCGCGGCGCATGCGGGCCTGGTCCGCGATGATGAAGGCGTCCTTCGCGTCGCTCTTCCCGTCTCCGCGGTAGGAGCCGGCGGCATGGTGGACGGTCCGGCCGGGGATGTAGAGGACCTGCTGCCCATTGTCGGTCAGCAGAGCGATCATCAACGCGGCCCCGCCGGCATTGAGATCGATCGCCCAGATCACCGGATCACCCTCACTCAGCGCAAGGACATCCGCGATCAGTTCCAGCAACACGGCCTCGTCATTTGCCACCCGCCGCGACAGCCTGCGCCTGCCCTCGGCGTCGATCACCATGCAGTGGTGCTCGGCCTTGCCCGCATCCGTACCAGCCCACAGCTCAGGCACGGCCACCTCCGAAGTCGCTCCAGATCCGGTTCCAGCAGACGACCTCGCCAGCGTGTCCTTACCAAGCGATCGTGCCGCGCGCATCCCAATCAGTGGCCGAGTCGTCGCGGGACGCCGGGCGGCCAATCAGTAGAAGCCACTCGTGCGGCATGAGATTGACAGCCACACCCAGCATCCCTGGGTCTCCCGATCCTACGAGTGACCGGAATCAACCCACCAACAACGTAAGGAGGTTTTCGTGTGGGCGTCGGGTGGTGACGGGTGGTGATCCCTGCGGTATGCCGTTGCTATGCGGTATGCGCAGGGTGGGGGCCTGACCGCTGA
>NZ_JBIATA010000050.1:0-31701 GCF_042891295.1 Streptomyces sp. NPDC001902
CGTCCGGTCTCGGTCAGGGGTGCATTACGGTGTGGCACGAGGGCCTTTCTGGTCGCCGGTGCAGATGTCGCAATCCACACCAGGCCAGAAGGCCCACACCCATTTCAAGATCCCTCAACCGAGACCTACATCACCCGTCCACAACCTCCCCGGACAGAACACCTAGGGCCGCGACGCCGACAGCTCCGCGCACCGGGCGGCCGGTGCGCGGGGCATGGACATCACCGGAGCGGGCGTCGAAGATGGCCACCCACGACACGTCAAGATTTCTGCCCGGTGATGGAGTCGGTGCGGGGCGCGTGCCCCCTCTCCGCACCACCACTGGACGGTTTCAGGCGGCTTCCACGGGACGGCACATCCGGGCACCGACGTCCCAGGTGGGCCGTCCCGCCGGGCAGCGAAAGGGAATCGCCGTGCCCTCGGCGAACTACCGTTCCCTGCTGCGTACCCCCGGCGCCGCGGCCTTCTTCCTGCCCGCATCGCTCGGACGCGTCGGCATCGCGATGACCGGCCTCAGCATCGTCTGGCTCGTGCACAGCCATACCGGCACCTTCGCCGCGGCCGGCCTCGTCGGCGGCGGATTCGCGGTGACCGACGCGCTTGTGGCGCCCCAACTGGCCCGGCTCGTCGACCGGTTCGGGCAGACCCGGGTCCTGCCGCCCGCACTGCTCGCCCACGCCCTCGCGGTAGCCGTCCTGGTATCCCTGGTCGCCGCCGACGCCTGCGACGCCCTCATGACCCTGGGCGGTGCGCTGGTCGGGGCCAGCCTTCCCCAGCTCAGCGCGATGTCCGCGGCACGCTGGGCGGCACTGCTGCGCACCGACCGGGCCGCGGAACTGCCCACCGCCTTCGCGCTGGAGTCGATCGGCAACGCGGTGGCCTACCTCGTGGGCCCGGCGCTGGTCAGCGCACTCGCCGCGGCCGGACAGCCCGCGGCCGGCGTGGTGCTCGCCGCCTCCTTGTCGGTGGCCGGCGGCCTGGTTCTCGCGGCGCAGCGCGGCAGCGCGCCCCCACCGGCGGCCGGCAGCGCCGTGCACGCGCGTGCGGGCCGGTCGTTGTTGTGCGGCGCGGTCTTGGTTCTGATGGGGCTCAACCTCGCCCTCGGTGTCTTCTTCGGCGCCATGCAGGTGTCGGTGACCGCCTTCGCGGTGGAGCACGGCGCACCGGGCGCCGCAGCCGTGGTCTTCACCGTCTCCAGTTGCAGCGGTCTGCTGGCCGGTTGGGTGTACGGGGCGCGCCGGTGGGGCGCCACGCCCCCGGTGCAACTGCTGGCGGCGACCAGTGCGCTCCTGCTCGGCACGCTGTTGCTGCCCACGGTCGGCTCACCGTTCGGGCTCGGCTTGGTCGTCCTCCTGACCGGTGCCACGATCCAGCCCCTTCTGGTGCTCTTCTCGGTGCTCACCGAGTCGACCGTCCACCGGGCCGTCCTGACCCAGGCGTTCTCCTGGCTCGGCTCCGCCGGCGCTGCGGGCTCGGCCGCCGCGGCGGCGGTCTCCGGCTGGGCGGTCGACTCGTCCGGGGCACGTGGCGGCTTCGCGATCACCACCGCGGCAGCCGCCGCGATGACCCTCCAGAGCCTCGCGGGCCTGCGTCTCCTGCGGACGCGGAAGGGACAGCCGGCGCGTGCGGAGCCGAGGGCGAACTGAGGGCGGGAACCTTCAGCCGCGTACGAGGCGGAGGCCGGCCGCCAGCTCCGCGCGGTCGATCAGCGCGTAGAGGCTGACGGCCGGCGCGGACGCCAGCGCGTCGCCCGCGAGCGCGCCCACGTCGACCGCCGAGGTCCGCCCGCCCAGCGGATGCGTGAACCCGGTGACGACCCAGCGGCCGCCCACGGGTGAGGCCGAGTCCTCGCACCATGCCCAGCGTGCGCCGTGCGCGCTGATCAGGAACTCCGCGAGGCAGGCCACCAGCAGCGTGTGGAGCTCGACCCACTCGTCCCGGTCGAGGAGAGCGGGGATCTCCCGGGCCAGGCGCGCGTCGAGGACGTGTGCCGCGGTCCCCGGGTCCGTCCGCAGGAGATCGGGAGCATGGCCGAGACCGGCCAGGAGGTCCCCGGTACGCCCGCGGCACGCGGCGGCCCACTCGCAGACATCGACCAGGGCGGCGGCATGTGCAGTCATTCTGGTAGGCATATCAGAGCGGACCCGACGGGCCGCACGGCCCCCCGGCCCCCACCGCCGCTGCCAGGCGAAATCCCGTTGTCGGGTTCCGGGAGGCTGCGAGAGCATCCGGGAATGGACGAGCCCGCCGAGATCCTCCGCTCCGACCAGGTCGAACTGCGCCGCTGGCGCACCGGCGACGTCGACGCCCTGGACCACGCCATCCACGAGTCCCTTGACCACTTGGCGCCCTGGATGCCCTGGGCTGCGGGCCACGGAAGACGGGACACCGCCGGCTTCCTGGCCCGCAGCCAGGACGAGTGGGGGAGCGGGGAGGCGTACGCCTACGCGATCACGTCGGAGGGCGTGGTGATCGGCAGCTGCGGACTTCACCGCCGCATCGGTGCGGGCGGCCTGGAGATCGGGTACTGGCTCCACCCCCGGTGGACCGGACGGGGACTCGCCACGGCGGCCGCCGCCGCACTCGTCGGCCAGGGATTCGGCCTGACCGGCATCGACCGGCTGGAGATCCACCACGACGCCGCCAACGCCGCCAGCGGAGCCGTCGCCCGCCGCCTCGGCTTCACCGAGATCGCACGCGTACCGGAACCGGAAGGCCCGTCCGCCCCCGGCGAGGTGGGGATCGAGGTCGTCTGGCGGATGACCGCGGACCAGTGGTGCGCGTCCCTGCCGGGTCGCGCGCTCTGAGTACGGGGGTCACCGTGCGCGCCCGGGAGGATCGGTCAGGAATGGAGAAGCCCCCGCGAGCGGGCCGCGGCTAGCGTGACGGCCATGGACATCACCATTCACTGGACCTTCCTCCCGCACACCGACCCCGAGGCCTCGCTGGCCTTCTACCGCGACACCCTCGGCTTCAAGGTCCGCAACGACGTCGGCTACGGCGACATGCGCTGGATCACCGTCGGCCCCGCCGACCAGCCCGGCACGTCGATCGTCCTGGAGCCGCCGGCCGCCGACCCGGCCATCACCGAGGACGAGCGCCGCACCATCACCGAGATGATGACCAAGGGCACCTACGCCCGCCTCACCCTGGGCACGCCCGACCTCGACGGCGTCTTCGAGCGGCTCGTGGCGGGCGGCGCCGAGGTCGTCCAGGAACCGACCGAGCAGCCGTACGGGATCCGCGACTGCGCTTTCCGCGACCCCGCGGGCAACACGATCCGCTTCAACGAGGTCCGCTGACCGCCCCGTGACCCCGCTCCCGCGCCGCGGCGGGAACCCGGCCACCACACGGTCCGTTCGACGGGGACCGGTCCGAAGGGGGAGCGGGGCGGCCCGGTGGACGGTTACCGTGGCCGCGCCCCACCGACGCGGGGGGACCGGACATACTTGACCGAAGCCGGTCAGATCGAACCAGGCGACGCCGACGGAGACCGCCAAGGCGGCCCAGCACGCACCAGACAGATGGAGAGACGACACACATGGCCAAGAAGGCGGACGCGCAGTCGCCTGCGCCGCACGTTGCCGACAGCCACGATCTGATCCGCGTGCACGGTGCACGCGAGAACAACCTGAAGGACGTCAGCATCGAGATCCCGAAGCGCCGGCTCACGGTGTTCACCGGAGTCTCCGGCTCGGGCAAGAGCTCCCTGGTCTTCAACACGATCGCCGCGGAGTCGCAGCGGCTGATCAACGAGACCTACAGCGCCTTCGTCCAGGGCTTCATGCCGACACTGGCCCGCCCCGAGGTCGACGTCCTCGACGGGCTGACGACCGCGATCACCGTCGACCAGCAGCGGCTGGGGGCGGACCCCCGCTCCACCGTCGGCACCGTCACCGACGCCAACGCCATGCTGCGCATCCTCTTCAGCCGGCTCGGCACCCCGCACATCGGCCCGCCCAGCGCCTACGCCTTCAACGTCCCCTCCGTCCGGGCCAGCGGCGCGATCACCGTCGAGCGCGGCGCGAGCAAGGCCGAGAAGGTCACCTTCACCCGCACCGGCGGCATGTGCCCGCGCTGCGAGGGCCGGGGCACGGTCTCCGACATCGACCTGAGCCAGCTCTTCGACGACTCCAAGTCGCTCAACGAGGGTGCGATCACCGTCCCCGGCTACAAGGGCGGCGGCTGGAACGCCCGGCTCTACGCCGAGTCCGGCTTCTTCGACCCCGACAAGCCGGTCCGCACCTTCACCAAGCAGGAACTGCACGACTTCCTGCACCGCGAGCCGACCCGCATGAAGATCGCGGGCATCAACATGACCTACGAGGGACTGGTCCCGCGGGTCCAGAAGTCGATGCTCGCCAAGGACAAGGAGGCGATGCAGCCGCACATCCGCGAGTTCGTGGACCGCGCCGTCGCCTTCACCACCTGCCCCGAGTGCGACGGCACGCGGCTCAGCGAAGGTGCCCGGGAGTCGAAGATCGCCGGGATCAGCATCGCCGACGCCTGCGCGATGCAGATCAGCGACCTGGTCGCATGGGTGCGCGCCCTGGACGAGCCCTCGGTCGCGCCGCTGCTCACGAAGCTGCAGCACACCCTCGAGTCGTTCGTGGAGATCGGACTCGGTTACCTCTCGCTCGAACGGCCGTCGGGCACGCTCTCGGGCGGCGAGGCGCAGCGCGTCAAGATGATCCGCCACCTCGGCTCCTCGCTCACCGACACCACCTACGTCTTCGACGAGCCCACCACCGGTCTGCACCCGCACGACATCCAGCGGATGAACGGCCTGCTGCTGCGCCTGCGGGACAAGGGCAACACGGTGCTCGTCGTGGAGCACAAGCCGGAGACGATCGCCATCGCCGACCACGTCGTCGACCTCGGCCCCGGCGCCGGCACGGCCGGCGGCACCGTCTGCTTCGAGGGCGACATCGAGGGGCTGCGGAGCAGCGGCACCATCACCGGGCGCCACTTCGACGACCGCGCGTCCCTGAAGGAGACGGTGCGCAAGCCCACCGGCAACCTGGAGGTCCGCGGCGCCACGGCGCACAACCTGCGCGACGTCGACGTCGACGTCCCGCTCGGGGTGCTCACCGTCATCACCGGCGTCGCGGGCTCGGGCAAGAGCTCCCTCGTGCACGGGTCGATCCCCGCCGGTGCCGGGGTCGTGTCCGTCGACCAGAGCCCCATCCGCGGCTCGCGCCGCAGCAACCCGGCGACGTACACCGGACTGCTCGACCCGATCCGCAAGGCGTTCGCCAAGGCCAACGACGTGAAGCCCGCGCTGTTCAGCGCCAACTCCGAGGGCGCCTGCCCCACCTGCAACGGAGCCGGCGTGGTCTACACGGACCTGGCCATGATGGCGGGCGTCGCCAGCACCTGCGAGGAGTGCGAGGGCAAGCGGTTCCAGGCCTCGGTGCTGGAGTACCACCTCGGCGGCCGCGACATCAGCGAGGTGCTCGCGATGTCGGTCACCGACGCCGAGGAGTTCTTCGGCGCCGGCGAGGCGCACACGCCCGCCGCGCACCGCATCCTCGGCCGGCTCGCCGACGTCGGACTCGGCTACCTCAGCCTCGGCCAGCCGCTCACCACGCTGTCCGGCGGTGAGCGGCAGCGGCTGAAGCTGGCCACGCACATGGGCGACAAGGGCGGCGTCTACGTCCTCGACGAGCCGACCGCCGGCCTGCACCTCGCCGACGTCGAGCAACTGCTCGGTCTGCTGGACCGGCTCGTCGACTCCGGCAAGTCCGTCATCGTCGTCGAGCACCACCAGGCGGTCATGGCGCACGCCGACTGGATCATCGACCTCGGGCCCGGAGCAGGCCACGACGGTGGGCAGATCGTCTTCGAGGGCACCCCGGCGGACCTCGTCGCCGCCCGCTCCACCCTCACCGGCCGGCACCTGGCCTCCTACGTCGGCGCCTGACGCGCGGCGGGGGCCGGGGCGATCACGCCCCGGCCCCCGTGCCGTCACGCTGCGGCTCATCGCGGCACCGGACGACGTCGCCGCGGTCGGTCACGCCGTCCGGTACGCCAGCCCCTCGCAGTTCTGCCGCGAGTACCGCCGCATGTTCGGCGCCCCGCCCGGCCAGGACGCGGCTCGCCTGCAGACCGCGGCGGTGGTCCAGGAGTGGACGCCGCCGTCAGTCGCCCCACGCGTCTGCGGACCTGCTCGGGTCGAAGAAGCGGTCCCTCGCGCACCGGATCTTGCCGTCCTCGAGACAGACGGTCGACACGATGTCGTGTGCCTCCATGGAATGTCCCTCCCCATCCAGGAGTTCGTCGGTCCGGCGCACGGAAACGACGTCTCCGTCGGCCTGGATGTGACGTACATCCATACGGAAGCCGCTCGCGCGGAAGGTCTCCAGGGCACGGCGCAGGTCGTCGAGGAGGGCGTCCAGGCCGTCCACGGGATGGTCGTTGAAGATGACGGACTGCCAGTTGACGTCGGGATGGAGGAACTGGTGACAGGTGGCCACGGCATCGTCGTAGGTGGGTCCGAATTCCGCACAGAAACTCCGGACCGTGTCCACGGGCGATGGATGGCTCATGTCCAGCATTCCTTCATGATCGGAGTCGTCCGGCGCGCCGAGTGTTTCAGAAATGCGACGGCCCGCTCCACGAGCCCGTCCCTCCCAACTGGTAGGCGCAGCCTCCTACGAGCGGGGTCACACCCCGGCCCCCACGCCGGCACGGCACAATCAGCCCGTGGCAACCGGGAGGGCCCGGCTTGGGGGAGGGTGCGCTGTGATGGTCCGTCATCGTCCGGTGGGGAGGCGCTCGTTGGCCCGACGCGTCACCGGGTTCCTGGGGCAGCTGGCGGCCGCGGCGGTCGTGCTGGCGGCGGTCCTGCTGTCCCCGTTCGTGCTGGAGGGGATCTCCGGCTCGCGGGGGGTGGACTGGGACCGGCTGGGCCAGGTCGGTGCCGCGTACGGCTTCACGTCGGCGATCGTCTCGGCACTCGCGCTGGCCGGTGTCGCGGTGTCGCTGATCGTCCAGAACCGGCAGGCCAGGGCCGAGCAGATCCAGGGGATCCGCGGCTACTACCTGGAACTGGCCCGGCTGGAGCTCGACGACATGGCACTGTTCCAGCCCGTCTGGGGTGCGACGGACATCGCCGATCCGGACGGACGGAGACGGCACGTCTACGCCGACCTGATGATGAACTACGCGTGGATGGGCTACGAGATCGGGACGATCCCCGAGGGCCTGCTGCGGGACATGCTGGCCGGGATGTTCACCGGGGAAGCGGGGCGCGACTACTGGAGCAGGGCCCGTGCCTCGTGGATCGCCCGCTCGTCCGGGAGCCGTGCGGGCCGTCGTTTCCTGGGCGTCGTCGGCGAGGAACTCGCCCGGGCCGTCGCCGCCGGGCCCCCGGCGCGCACCCCGCGGGTGCCCGGCGCCCCTGCTCCCCGGGGACCGCGCCGGCGGTGGGCCGTGTCCGGCACCCTGATCGGTCTGGGTACCGGTCTGGCCCTGGGAGCGGTCCTGCGGGGCCGACGCTGAAGACAGTCCCCGGGTGCCGCCCCGGGGGCCCGTCGGGCGATGGTGTGGTGCCGCGCGTCCTGATCGCCGTCCTGGCAGGATGGGCGGCATGGAACGTGTGCTGGGAATCGGTGGTTACTTCCTGCGGGCGGCCGACCCCGCGGCTCTGAACGCGTGGTACCGGGACTGCCTGGGCCTGGACGCCGATGAGCACGGCCTGTGGCGTCAGGAGGCGGGGCCGACGGTGTTCGCGACCTTCGAGTCCGGGACCGACTACTTCGGGTCCCGCACCCAGCAGACCATGCTCAACTTCCGGGTCCGCGACCTGGACGCCATGCTCGCACAACTGCGGGCCAAGGGCGCCGACGTGGCCGAGGAGACGCAGGACATGGACGGCGTCGGCCGGTTCGGCTGGGTCACCGATCCCGAGGGCAACCGCATCGAGCTGTGGCAGCCCGCCTGACCGCGGGGCCCCTCAGTGGTCGTCGCCCGTGGCCTGGTCGGGGAGGAGACCGGAGCTGCGGAGACCGCTCAGGGCCTCGGCGACGGCGGTCATGCGATCGGCGACGTCCGCAAGTTCGCGGCGCAGTTCCATGACGCGTCGCTCCAGCACCACGGCCTGGGCGGTGAGTGCCGCGGCGGTGGACGAAGTGTCGGGCTGGTGGTCGGCGGATCGGGTCATCACAGGGCCTCCGGACCGAGTTGCAGCGCGGAGACACTGAGTTCGAGCCGCGCCTTGTCGCTGAGCAGCACGCCTCCGGTCTCCAGGGGGACGTTCCAGTTGAGGCCCCAGTCCGAACGCCGGAGGACGGCCGAGCCCTCGAAGCCGACCCGTCGCTGCCCGTCGGTGTCACGGGCGGTGCCGCCGTAGTCGAGGTCGATGTGCAGCGGCAGTTCGACGTCCTTGATCCTGAGGTTCCCCGTCATGCGGAAGCGGTCCTCGTCCAGGGGGACGACCGCGGTGGAGCGGAAGACCATGAGGGGGAACGTCGCCGAGTCCAGGAAGTCGGGGCCGGTGATGTGCGAGTCCCGCGCCCGGACGCCGGTGTCCAGGCTGCCGGTCTGCACGCTCACGTGGGCCTCCGAACGGGCCGGATGGAGCGCGTCGAGCCGGAGGAACCCCTCGAACGCGGTGAATCTGCCGCGTACGTTGGCGACCATGGCGTGCCGGACGGAGAAGCCGACCGCGCTGTGGACCGGGTCGATGACGTACGCACCGGTCAGTTCCTCCCGCGGACGGGAGCCGGGGACGGTGGTTTCCGCGCAATTCCTGGGCATGGCGGGTCGACCTCTTCGTACGGGTGGGTCGGGGACGGCTGCGGTGGCCCCCACCGGGGGCAGGGGCCACCCGCGGGGGTCACCGCTGCTGCTGGGCGAACCAGTCGGCGAAGCGGGTCGCGGCGAGCTGCGCGCCGGCGCCGGGGACGAGCGAGCCGTCCTGCAGCACGGACCCGTAGTACGGGGCCTGCGGGTCCGCGACGACCTTGCGAGGGTCGTTCTGGGCGGTGAGCACGTCACGGACCAGCTCGTCGAACCGGAACACGTCCGGGCCGGCGATCTCCACCACGCCGTTGAGGGGCGTGCCGGCCGCGGTGCGGGCGACGGCCGTGGCCACGTCGTCGGAGTAGATGGGCTGGAACTTCACGGGCGCGATGCGCACCGTGTCGCCCTCGGTCCCCGCGTCCGCGATGCCGTTCACGAACTCGAAGAACTGCGTGGCGTGGACGATGGAGTAGGGCATGCCCGACGCCTTGATCAGCTCCTCCTGGGCCAGCTTGGCGCGGAAGTAGCCGTTGTCCGGGAGCCGGTCGGTGCCGACGATGGAGAGCGCGACGTGGTGGCCGACACCCGCCTTGGCGTTCGCCTCCATGAGGTTGCCGGTGCAGGTGCGGAAGAAGTTCATCACGGCGTCGTCCTCCCACGAGGGCGAGTTGGAGACGTCGACCACGACCTGCGCGCCCTGCAGGACCTCGGCGAGACCCTCGCCGGTCAGGGTGTTGACGCCGGTGTTGGGGGAGGCCGCGACGGCCTCGTGCCCGTGCTCGTTGAGCTTGCTGACGACCTTCGAGCCGATCAGCCCGGTTCCGCCGATGACTACGACCTTCATGATGGAGTCCTCTCGGATGTTCTCGTGCGTGACGCGCAAGGGGCGGTGGGGCGCCCCACCGGCACCGGCCGGTGTCTCTTCGCTGGGAAGACCGGGCAGCGGAGCCGTTTGTGACAGGGGGCCCGATGCGGCGGGCCCCCGGATCCCTCACAGGACGCGAGCGTCCTCACTCGACGAGCTTGCCTTCGGTGGAGACCTCCTGCATCAGGGCGGTGATCTCCTCGGGGATGTCCGGGATGCTCTCCCGGGTGACGCCGGTCCTGGGGGACCAGACGAGGTTGACCCGCAGCGCGGGATCCTGCTCCGGGTAGTCGCTGCGGTTGTGGCAGCCGCGGGTCTCACGCCGCTCCAGCGCCGATTCCAGCGTGGCGCGCGCCGCCAGGGCCGCCGACTTGAGGTCGAAGGCGTGCGCGAGGTCCTGGAAGCCGGCGATGTCGGGGTGGACACCGACGGATTCCATGCGCTTCTCGATGAGGTCGAGTTCCGCCAGACCGGCCCGCAGGCCCTCCTCGTCGCGCACCACGCCCGCATGCTCGGTCATGGTGTTGCGGATGGCGCGCTGCAGGGCGCGGACGTTCTCCGGTCCGTCCGCCGCCACCAGGTCGTCGACCTCGGCGCGGGCCTGCGCCACCGCCGCCGCCGACCGCGGCTGCGAGGTCAGTCCCAGCGAGTAGGCGGCGGCCGCCTGACCCGTGATGCGACCGAAGACCAGCAGCTCGATGAGGCTGTTGCCGCCCAGGCGGTTCGCGCCGTGCAGGCCGCTGGACGCCTCGCCGATGGCGTACAGGCCGCGGACGTCGGTGCTGTGGTCCTCGGGCCGCACCCAGACGCCGCCCATCGAGTAGTGCGCGGTGGGCGCGATCTCGATCGGGTCGCGGGTGATGTCCAGCATCTGCAGGTCGAGCAGCGTCTGGTAGACCCGGGGGAGCCGGTTCATGATGGTCTGCCGCGGCAGGTGGGAGACGTCCAGCCACACGGCCCCCTTGGGGGTGCCGCGGCCCTCCTTGATCTCCGTGTACGAGGCGAGGGCGACGCGGTCGCGGGTGGACAGCTCCATCCGCTCGGGGTCGTAGCGGCTCATGAACCGCTCCCCGAGGGCGTTGCGCAGGATGCCGCCCTCACCGCGGGCGGCCTCGCTGACGAGCGTGCCGGCCGCGTTCTCCGGCTCGATGATGCCGGAGGGGTGGAACTGCACGAGCTCGGCGTCGCGCAGCCGCGCGCCGGCCTCCACGGCCAGACGGAACGAGTCACCGGTGTTCTCGTCGCGCCGGGAGGAGGTGCGCCGCCAGATCCGGGTGTGGCCGCCGGCCGCGAGGATGACGGCGTCGGCGTGGATGAGGTAGCGCGTGCCGTCGGTGAGGTCGAAGCCGTACGCGCCGAACACGGCGCCGTCGTGCTCGAGGATGCGGGTGATGTAGACGCCGTCGAGCACCGGGATGTCGAGCTGCTCGGCCCGCCGCACGAGCGTGCGCTGGATCTCCAGGCCGGTGTAGTCCCCGGCGAAGGCGGTGCGGCGGTACTTGTGCGCGCCGAAGAAGCGCTGCGAGATCCGGCCGTCCTCCTCCCTGGCGAAGGCCATGCCGTACCGCTCCAGGTCGTCGATGCCCAGGGCCGCACCCTGGGTGACGATCTCCACGGTGCGGGGGTCGGCCAGCAGGTAGCTCTCCTTGAGCGTGTCCGCGGCGTGCTGCTGCCAGCTGTCCTCGGGGTCCATCGTGGCGAGCGCGGCGTTGATGCCTCCGGCCGCCAGGGCCGTGTGGGCGTCGTCCTTGGGCCGCTTGCCGACCGCGAGGACGTCGACACCGGCCTCCGCCAGTTCGATCGCCGCTCGCAGTCCTGCTCCTCCGGTACCGATCACCAGCACCATGGTGGAAATGTGTCGTTCAGTGAGGGCCACGGTCTGCTCCGATCGACTTGGTTGTCACCCCATACGACCGGGCGGTCAAGCCATCTGTGACAGCGGTCCCCGCCCCCCGGACCGCGTGGCGGGGCGTCCGGAAGGGCGTGGGACGACCGGATCACCCGGCCGTCCCACGCCCACGGGACCGGTCGTCAGGCGACGACGCGGTCCAGGGGCACGTCCGGGTCGGCCAGGCGCGCGTCGTCGACCGCGGCGCGCGAGGTGATCAGGTCGCGGACCGGCTCGACGACGTCCCACACGTTGACGTTCATGCCGGCCAGGATGCGGTTCCCCGACATCCAGAAGGCGATGAACTCCCGAGCCGCCCGGTCCCCGCGGAAGACGACGCGGTCGTAGCCGCCGGGCTCCACGTAGCCGGTGTACTCCATGCCCAGGTCGTACTGGTCGGTGTAGAAGTACGGCAGCCGGTCGTAGACGGCGTCCTTGCCGAGCATGGCCTGCGCGGCGGTGGCCGGCTGGTTGAGCGCGTTGGCCCAGTGCTCGACGCGGATGTGACGGTCGAGGAACGGGTGGTAGGCGTTGGCGACGTCGCCCGCGGCGAAGACGTCCGGTGACGAGGTCCGCAGGTGCGCGTCGGTGACGACGCCGTTGCGCACCTCCAGCCCGGCCGCCTCGGCGAGCTGGACGTTGGGGGTGATGCCGACGCCCACGACCACGGCGTCCGCGGGGAGGCGGGTGCCGTCGGCGAGCTCCACCCCGTCGGCGCGGCCGCCGGTGCCGGTGATGCGTTCCACCGTCACGCCGTGGCGCAGCACGACGCCGTGCTCGGTGTGCAGGCCCGCGAAGACCTCGGCGGCCTCGCGCCCCAGGACCCTGAGCAGCGGCAGCTCCTCGTGCTCCAGCACCGTCACCTCCGCCCCGGCCTGCTTGGCGGCGGCGGCGGTCTCCAGGCCGATCCACCCGGCGCCGATGACGACGATCCGCGCGCCCGCGGTGAACGCCTCCTTGAGCCGCTCGCTGTCGCCCACACGGCGCAGGTAGAGCACGTTGTCCAGGTCCGCCCCGGGGACGGGCAGGCGCCGCGGGGTCGAACCGGTGGCCAGGAGCAGCTTCGTCCAGGACATGCGGCGCCCGCCGTCGAGCTCCACCTCCTTGGCGCCGGCGTCGAGGCCGGTCACCGTCGTGCCGAGCATCAGGTCGACGTCGTGCTTGTCGTACCACTCGTCGGGATGCACGAAGATCGAGTCGCGCGTCTCCTTGCCGAGCAGATAGCCCTTCGAGAGCGGCGGGCGGACGTAGGGCCTGTCCCGTTCGTCGCCGATGAGGACGAGCCGGCCGTCGTAGCCGTTCTCCCGCAGAGCCTCCGCCGCCTTGCCCGCGGCCAGACCGCCTCCGACGATCACGAAAGTGTTCTCAGGGGACACAATGCACCTCATCTCGGATGTCGCATGCTGCGAACCGTGTACTGAGAGTCAACCACCAGACCGCTCGGCGCTCCGTCGTGTGACACAGCCGGTCGTGTCGCCCGGCCTCCGGGCGGGGCGCCATGTCACGGCGTCAGGGGTGTGCCGGTCATACAGCTGATCGAAGGACGCCCGGGGCAGCCGGCCCACCGGTCCGTCCCCGCAGCGACCGAGGAGCAGAAGGTGGCCTACGTCATTGCGCAGCCCTGCGTCGACGTCAAGGACCGGGCCTGCGTCGCCGAGTGTCCGGTGGACTGCATCTACGAGGGCGGCCGGACGCTCTACATCAACCCCGTGGAGTGCGTGGACTGCCGTGCGTGCGAGCCAGTTTGCCCGGTCGAGGCGATCTTCCGCGAGGACGACCTCCCGCAGGAGTGGGCGCGCTACAGGGAGGTCAACGCCGAGTACTTCCCGCCCACTTCGGGCTCCGGCGGGCACGGCAGGCCGCTGGTCGGCGACGGGGACCACGCCTTCGTGGCCCGGTTGCCGCCGCAGCGGTCCCGCAAGAAGGACATCGCCCTCTTCGCCATCGGCAAGGAGGAGGCCGAGGAGGCCGACCTGTGGTTCCCGTCGTGACGGCCCCGGGAGGCGAGGGCCGGTGATTCCCTTCGCTCGCGACCGGCTGCGGAACGCAAGGCCCGCGCGGCAGGGGCCCGATGTGGTCGAGGTCGGCCCCCAGGACCTCGAACGCACCGTGGCCATGCACCTCAGGTGCTCGGCCCGCACCCTGTGGAGCCGGTACCACCGCGCGATGGGCGATCCTCGTTCCTACCTGCACACCCTGCTGTCCAGGCCCGGAGCCGTGCACCTGGCCGTGCAGCAGCCGGCCGGCGACATCGTGGCCGTGGGCCACCTGATGCCGGACCGCGGGAACGCGGAGGCGGCGCTGCTCGTCGAGGACGCGTGGCAGAACAGCGGGCTCGGCAGCCGTCTGCTGCGCGACCTCGGGCACCGTGCCGTCGGCGCCGGGTGGAAGGAGGTCTACGGCCTCGTCCTGCCCGGCGACGAGAAGATCCCCGCGATCCTGTCGCACACCTCCGTCCCCCTCCACACCCTGCACGAGGAGGGCGTGACGACCGTCTGGGCGGAGACCGGCGACATAGCCGCCGCGGAGGCGTCCACCGACGCCGGCGCGCGGTGACCCGGCGCCGCGGACGGCGCCTGGGGAGTGCCGGATGCGGGGCTGTCTGTCACAGATCCGGATGCTGTCCGGTCACAACCCCGGAAGACGCAAATCGGGCATTCCGCCCACTCTGTCTGCCTGAGGACGAGACTTCGATGACCTGCACGGACGCGGTGACACTCGGTAAGCACGTGAACACGCCCGGGATATCCGACTCGGCGTTCGCGCTCTTCGACGAGCGGGGAACGGTCGTCGCGTGGACGCCGGCCGCCGAGCGCCTGGTCGGACACTCCGCCGGAGCCGTGGTCGGACTGCCCGCCGCGCTGGTGCTGCCGTCCTTCGGGGAGACCCCGTCGATGTCGGACTTCGTCGAGCAGTGCCGTGCCGAGAACGGCTGGCCGGGCACGACGGCGGTGTCCCACCAGGACGGGCGCACGATCGACGTCACCCTGCGGATCACGATGCTGCGGGGCCGGAACGGCACGACACGCTGGCTCGCGACCCTGACCGACACCGGCGTCCTGTCCGGGGACGCACTGAGCGGATCGGTGTGGGGGCCGCTCCTCGCGCGCGCGCCCATCGGAGTGGTCATCCGCGACCCGCAGCTGCGGTGCGTCTTCGTCAACGACGTCATGGAGGACCACGACGGCATCCCCGGCGACGAGCGACTCGGACGACGGTTCGTCGACGTGCTGGCCGGCGCCAAGGCGGGCGCCCTCGAGGCCGTGATGCGGCAGGTCCTGAAGAGCGGCACCACCAAGGTGCACGAGTACCGGACCTGGCTGCCGGTGAGCAAGGGCCGGGAGCATCCGTTCGCGGCGTCGTTCCACTGCCTCCAGGGCGCCGACGGGGAATCGCTGGGGGTCTGCGTCATCAGCGCCGACGTCGTCGAGAGCCGGCTCGCGCGCGAGCGCCTCGCCGCCGTCGGCGAGGCCAGTACGCGTCTGGGCAGCACCTTGGACGTGATGCAGACCAGCCAGGAACTGGCCGAGCTCGCCGTGCCGCTGCTCGCGGACTACGTCGCCGTGGACCTGGAGCAGTCCGTGCCGTTCAGCGAGGGACCGCCGGTGCGCATCGACCCGACGGGCGAACGCCTCCCCGGTCTGCGACGTGCGGGTCTGGCCACGATCCACCAGGGAGCACCGGAATCCGCGTGGGTGCGCGGCGAACCGGTCACGGTGCCGCCCGGCTCACCGTTCGCCCACGTCCTGAGCACGGGCAGGTCCCACCTGGAGCCGATCCTGGACATCGCCCCGGGGATCTGGATCGACCAGGACCCGGCCCTGGCCGCGAGGATCCGCAAGAACGGGGTCCACTCGCTGATGGTCGTCCCGATCCGCGCCCGGCGCGCACTGCTGGGCGTGGCGCTGTTCATCCGCACCGCGGACCCCGAGCCGTTCCAGGACGTCGACCTGCTGCTGGCCGAGGAACTCGTCGGGCGTGCCGCCCTGGCACTGGACAACGCGCGCCAGTACGCACGCGAGCACACCGCGGCCCTCACCCTCCAGCGCAACCTGCTCCCGCGCCGGCTGAGGGGCGGCATGGCCGTCGACGCGGCATCGCGCTACCTGCCCGCTGACATGGACCACGGGGTGGGCGGCGACTGGTTCGACGTCATCCCGCTGTCGGGCGCCCGGGTCGCCCTCGTCGTCGGTGACGTCGTCGGTCACGGTCTGCACGCCGCGGCGACCATGGGCACGCTCCGCGCCGCCGTCCGCACGCTGGCCGACATGGAACTGCCCCCCGCCGAACTGCTGACCCGCCTCGACGACACGGTCCAGAGACTGGTCGAGGAGGACACCGACCCCGCGGACCAGACACCCGCCGTCGTGGGCGCCACCTGCCTGTACGCCGTCTACGACCCGGCCACCCGCGTGTGCACCATGGCCCGGGCCGGGCACCCCCCGCCCGCCATCGTCGACCACGAGGGCCGGGTCACCTTCCCCGACCTGCCCACCGGAGCGCCCCTGGGCATCGGCCTCGGGGACCCCTTCGAGGCCGTGGAGCTGGAACTGCCCGAGGGAAGCCTGATCGCCCTCTACACCGACGGCCTGATCGAGAGCCGCGGCGGCGACATCGAGGAAGGGATGGACCGCCTGGGCGCCGCCCTCGGGGAACCGGGCCGGTCCCTGGAGGAGCTCTGCACCCGCGCGACGGAGTCCCTCCCCGCGCAGGTACCGTGCGACGACGTCACCCTGCTCCTGGTCAGGACCCGGTCGCTCAACTCGGCCCACATCGCCTCCTGGACGCTGCCCGCCGACGAGACCGCCGTGCGCCGCGCCCGGAAGCTGGCCGCCGGCCAGCTGACCGCCTGGGGCCTCGACGGGCTCGAACACTCCACGAAGCTCCTCGTGAGCGAGCTGGTCACCAACGCCGTGCGCCACGGCGCCGGCCCGATCGGGCTGCGCCTGATCCGGCACCAGGCCCTGACCTGCGAGGTGTCGGACACCGACGTCTGCGCCCCGCGCCTGCGCAGCGCGGACTCCATGGACGAGAACGGCCGCGGCCTCTTCCTGGTCGCCCAGATGTCCCGTCGCTGGGGATCCCGCTCGGCGGTGGACGGCAAGGTCGTCTGGGCCGAACTGGACGTGGCCGCCTCAGCCGCGTAGGGACCGGCCGCCGCGGCCGCCGGCCGCATGTGGCACTGTCGTAGGCCGAACCCCGCTCGCGAGGGACAGGAGACCGATGTGGCCGAGACGAGGCCGGCCGAGGTGATGGCCGAGCTGGCCGCGCTGGAGGACCCCAAGACCCGCGCGGTGAACGAGAGGCACGGCGACGACCACGGTGTGAACCTCGGCAAGCTGCGCGCCCTCGCGAAGCGGCTGAAGACGCAGCAGGAACTCGCCTGCGGGCTCTGGGAGACGGACGACACCGCGGCGCGACTGCTGGCGATCCTGATCTGCCGCCCCAAGGCGTTCGGGCGCGGCGAGCTGGACGTCATGCTGCGCGAGGCGCGCGCGCCCAAGGTGCACGACTGGCTCGTGAACTACGTGGTGAAGAAGAACCCGCACGCCGAAGAGCTGCGGGTGGCCTGGCTGGCCGACCCGGATCCCGTGGTGGCGAGCGCCGGATGGGCGCTGACCACCGAACGCGTGGCGAAGAAGCCCGACGGCCTGGACCTCCCGGGGCTGCTCGACGCCATCGAGGCGGACATGAAGGACGCCCCGGACCGCCTGCAGTGGGCGATGAACCACTGCCTGGCCCAGATCGGGATCGAGCACCCCGAGCTCCGCGCCCGCGCCGTCGACATCGGCGAGCGCCTGGAGGTGCTCAAGGACTACCCGACCTCCCCGGGGTGCACGTCCCCGTTCGCGCCGGCCTGGATCACCGAGATGGTCCGCCGGCGGCACGGTGCGGCGGCGGGCTGACCCGCGGAGCGACCGGTGCGGGGGTTCGGCATGGATCAGGCCCGCAGGTAGGCCAGGACGGCCAGGACGCGGCGGTGGGTCTCGTCGGCCGGGGGGAGGTCGAGCTTGGCGAGGATGCTGCCGATGTGCTTGCCCACGGCCGCCTCGGAGACGACCAGGTGGCGCGCGATCGCGCCGTTCGACCTGCCCTCCGCGACCAGCGCCAGCACTTCCCGTTCACGCGGGGTGAGCCGCTGCAGCGGATCGCGGCGGCGGCGCAGCAACTGCCGTACGACCTCGGGGTCGACGACCGTGCCGCCCGCGGCGACCTCGCACAGCGCCTCGACGAACTCCTCGACCTGGCCGACCCGGTCCTTCAGCAGGTATCCGAGGCCCGTTCCGTCGCCGGAGTCCAGCAACTCGGCGGCGTAGGCGCGCTGCACGTACTGACTGAGGACGAGGACGGGCAGGGTGGGCCGCTTCTGCCGCAGCAGCACCGCGGCCCGCAGGCCCTCGTCCTGGAAGCCGGGCGGCATGCGGACGTCCGTCACCACCACGTCGGGGGAGTGCTCGTCGACGGCCGTGACCAGCGCGCCGGCGTCGCCCACGGCGGCCACCACCTCGTGCCCGCAGCGGTCGAGGAGGCCGGTCAGCCCGTCCCGCAGCAGGACGCTGTCCTCGGCCAGCACTACGCGGAGCGCTCGGTCCACTCGCAAGGGATCTCCACACGTAGCAGGGTCGGCCCGCCCCGGGGGCTGGACAGGGAGAGTCTGCCATCCAGTACGGACACCCGGTCGGCGAGCCCGGTCAGCCCGCTGCCCGCAGCGGGCTCGGCGCCGCCCCGGCCGTCGTCGCGCACCTGGAGGAAGAGCCGCCCGTCGCGGTGCCCGCCGCTCACCTCGGCGCGGTCGGCGGCGCTGTGCCGGGCGACGTTGGCGAGGGCCTCGCGCACCACGAAGTACGCGGCGGCCTCGACCGCCCGGGGCAGCCGTCCGGGCAGTTCCACGTCGACGTCGACGGGGACGGCGGAGCGGTCGGCGGCGTCGGCGACGGCCGCCGCCAGGCCGAAGTCGGCCAGGACCCGGGGGTGGATGCCGTGGATGAGCTCGCGCAGTTCCTCCAGGGCCCTGCCCGCCTCGTCGTGGGCCGTGGCGAGCCGGTCGGCCAGCGGGCCGGGCGGCGCGTCCATGCGGGCCAGCCCCAGGGCCATGGACAGGGCGACGAGGCGTTGCTGCGCCCCGTCGTGGAGGTCCCGTTCGATCCTGCGCCGCTCCGCCTCGAAGGCGTCCACCAGGCGCACGCGGGAGCGGGTCAGTTCGACGATCCGGGCGCCCAGGTCCCGGTCGCGCGGGGCGACGAGGAGCCGGGCGAGGCCGGCCCTGGCGCCCGCGGCGGCGCCCAGGACGTACGCGCCGAGCGCGAGCAGCAGCAGCCCCAGGACGGCGGTGCCCCACGCCGCGGGCCACGTGGTGACGCTCCACTGCTTGAGCACCTTCGCCTCGTGGCCCTCCCCGGCGGTGGCCATCAGCACCGGAGTCGCGACCAGGGAGACCGGCACCGCCAGCGCGACGGTGACCAGGAGGGCGTCCACCGGCCACAGCAGACCCGCGAACAGCAGGGCGTAGCCGAGCTCCCGCCACGTCGCCCGCTCCCGCAGCCGGGTGGTCAGCCAGGCCCACAACCCTCCCTCGGCGGGCGGCACATGGGGTCCCGGCGCGGGATCACGGTCGACCAGGCGCAGCCGGCCCCGCTCCAGCACGGCGACGGGAAGACCCGCGAGCGCGGTGAGCACGAGCAACGGCAGGCCCACCAGCACGACTGCGAGGGCGGCCCCGGCGGCCGCCGCGGTCACGATCCCCACGAGGGTGACGGCGCCCGCGACCACCCCGGTCAGCAGGTACGCCAGCGAGCGCCACGGCCACGCGGACAGCAGGAACCCCGGTCCGGACATCGCCTGCCACACATTCCTGGGTTGCATGCGGATCACCGTAGGACCCGGGCGCGGGTCCGGACCATCGGGCCGGCGGGAGGACCGGGGGTATGCCTGGCCCTACCCCGGATCTCGCCCCTGCCGCACTGCGCCGGACCCGTCCCACGGGATTTCGTGGAGCCGTCCGGGAGGCGCCGCGTCCCGGAGCACGCCGCCCCGCCGGGCGCGGCGGAGAACCGGCACCGAACGAGTGGGGACAGATGAACGACGACGCCATCCGATTGCGCTCCGTCAGCAGGCGGCACGGCTGCGGCGACAACGCCGTGACGGCCCTCGACGAGGTCTCCCTCGCCTTTCCCAGCGGGTCCTTCACCGCCGTCATGGGGCCCTCCGGCTCGGGCAAGTCGACCCTCCTGCAGTGCGCCGCGGGCCTGGACCGGCCCACGTCGGGGTCGGTCCTCCTCGGCGGCACCGACCTCACCGGTCTCGGTGAGAGGCAGTTGACCCTGCTGCGCCGTGAACGCATCGGGTTCGTCTTCCAGGCGTTCAACCTGCTGCCGTCGCTGACCGCCGAGCAGAACGCCGCGCTCCCCCTGCGCCTGGCCGGCCGCCGGCCCTCCCGGGCGCGGGTGCGTGACGTGCTGCGGCAGGTCGGGCTCGGCGACCGCGCCGGGCACCGGCCGTCGGAGCTGTCGGGCGGGCAGCAGCAACGCGTCGCCCTGGCACGTGCGTTGATCACCCGCCCCGAGGTGCTGTTCGGCGACGAACCGACCGGCGCCCTGGACTCGCGGACCAGCCGCGAGGTGCTGACCCTGCTGCGCGGCATGGCCGACCACGAGGGCCAGACCGTCGTGATGGTCACCCACGACCCGGTCGCCGCCTCCTACGCCGACCGCGTCGTGTTCCTCGTCGACGGCCGCGTCAACGGCGAACTGGCCGCGGCGGGCGCCGACGTCATCGCCGCGCGCATGACCGGGCTGGAGGCCGTGCCGTGCTGAGCCTCGCCCTGCACACCCTGCGCACCCGCTGGGTCACCTTCGCCGGCAGCTTCGTCGCGCTGTCGCTGGGGGTCGCGCTGCTGGCCGTGATGGGGCTGGTCCTCGCCTCCTCCCAGGACGCGCCGGTACGGGGGCCGGAACGCTTCGCGGCGGCGCCGGTCGTGGTCCGCGGCCAGGACACCCTGCGCGTGGCCACGCCGAGGGGCGAGCGGACGCAGCCGCTCGCGCAGCCGCGTGCCGTACCCGCCGCGACCCTCGCCGGGCTGCGGCGGCTCGGCACGGTGGTCGAGGACCGGTCCTTCCCCGTACGGGCCGAGGGCGGGCCCGGCGACCTCGTGGGACACCCCTGGTCCACCGCGGCGTTCGCCCCGTACCGGCTCAGTGCGGGACGCGCGCCCCGCGCCGCCGACGAGGTCGTCGTGACCGGCGGCTGGGCCACGCCGGGCGCACGGGTGCGCACCGACCGGGGCACCGTCCGCGTCGTGGGCACCGTGCCCGGCCGCGGGTTCGAACACGCCGTGTTCTACACCGACGCGCGCGCCGCCCGACTGTGCCCCGTCAGCGTGCAGTTGGTGGCCGATGCGGACGCCGCCGCGGTACGGGACGCCGTCCGCGGCAGCGGCGCCCGGGTGCTGACCGGGAACGAGCGCCGTCACGCCGACGCCGACCCCGGCCGGGACGCCGAGGCGGTGACCGCGCTGAACGCCCTGTTCGGCACCGCCGGCGGCGTCACCGCCTTCGTGTCGGTGTTCGTCGTGGCGTCCACGTTCGCCTTCGCGGTCGCCCAGCGGCGCCGCGAGTTCGGGCTGCTGCGCACCGCGGGCGCCACCCCGGGCCTGCTGCGCCGCATGGTGCTGACCGAGTCCCTCCTGGTCGGCGTGCTCGCCTCGGCGGCGGGCTGCGCGCTCGGCGGGTACGCCGCGCCGTGGCTGGCCGCGTCGGTGGTCGACGGCGGACTGGCACCGGGCTGGTTCGCCGTCGGCGACCACACCTGGCCGTACCACGCCGCGTTCTGGACGGGCCTGCTCGTCGCCCTCGGAGGGGCGGCCGCGGCCTCGTGGCGGGCCGGCCGCACCGGCCCGGCCCAGGCGCTGCGCGAGGCCTCCGTGGACACCGGGGCGATGACGTGGGGCCGGTGGCTGTCCGGCGGCGGGCTGCTGCTGACCGCCGTGGTGACCCTCTGCGTCACGCTGTACGGCGACCCCGGCGACCTGCTGCACCGCAAGACGTACGTGAGCCGGCCGATGCTGCTGATCACCGCGACCGCGCTGCTCGCACCCGTCGTGCTGCGCCCGCTGACCAGGCTGCTCGCCCGGGCCTCGGGCCTGCTGCCCGGCGCGGCCGGCATGCTGGTGGGCGAGAACGCCGCCGCCGGCGTGCGCCGTACCGCCGCGGTCGCCTCGCCCGTGCTGGTGGTGGTCGCCCTCACGGGCTCGTTGCTCGGCGCCACCGCCACGCTCGGCCGTGCCGAGGCCGCCGAGGCGCGCGAGCGGACCACCGCCGCCTTCGTCCTCGTCGCACCGGACGGCGCGGGCTTCGGCACCCGGACCCTGGAGCGTCTGCGCGACGTCCCCGGGACGCAGGTGTCACCGACCGCGTCGAGCGCGGTGTACGTCCTGGAGGACGGCCCGGCGCTGATCAGGTCCGAGGCGCACGCCGCCGACCCCCGGGCCCTCGCCGCCACCAGCCGGCTGCCGCTCGTCGAGGGGAAGGTGAGCGACCTGGACGACGGGTCGATCGTCGTCAACGAGGAATGGGAACGGCACTCCGTCGGGCAGAGCGTCCGGGTGTGGCTCGGGAACGGCACCGGCAGGACGCTGCGCATCGCGGCGGTGATGGCCACCGGCACGGGCGGGAACGGCGTCTACGTCACCCCCGCCAACGCCCCCGGCGCTCCCGTCGACCGGGTGGACGTCGCCCTGGCCCAGGGCGCCGACCCCGGCGCGGTGGCCGCCGCGCTGCGCGAGGCGGTGCAGCCGTCCGGCGGCCGGGCGCTGACCCGGGACGCGTGGCTCGCGGCCGCCCGGCCCGGGAACGACCGCACGACCCGGCTCGGCTTCCTGCTCGTCCTCGGCATCGCCCTGCTGTACACCGCCATCTCCCTGGTCAACACCATGGTGATGGCCACCTCCGACCGGGTCCGCGAGCTGGCCGTGCTGCGGCTGGCCGGGGCCACGCGGCGGCAGGTGCTGCGGCTGGTGGGCGCCGAGTCCCTGGTGGTCGTCGCGGTCGGCGCGCTGCTGGGCCTGGCCGTCGCCGCACTCAACCTCGCCGGGATGCGCTGCGCGTTGGCCCTGCTGTCGGTGGACAGCCCGATCGCACTGCCGTGGACGGCCGTCGGTGCGGCCGTGGGCGCGTGCGCGGTGCTCGCGGTCGCCGCCGCGACCGTCCCGGCCGCGCTGGCCGTGCGGGGGCCGGCGGCGGCACTGGCCGGGATGCGGGAGTGAACCCCGCGCCGGGCCGCCGCCCGGCGCGGGGCGGCGGGCCCTCGGCGACGTTCACACCGAGGGCCCGTGGGGACACGGAGACGTCCGTGTCCCCGGTGGGCGCGTCAGGCCTGCCAGCCGTATCGGCCGCGGGCCTGCTCCACCGTCTGCGGGGTGACCGCTCCGGCGCGCGCCAACCGGTCCAGGGCGGCCACCACGATCGACCCGGCGTCCACCCGGAAGTAGCGGCGCGCCGCCTCCCGGGTGTCCGACAGGCCGAAGCCGTCCGTGCCGAGGGAGGAGTAGTCCTGCTCGATCCACTGGCTGATCTGGTCGGGCACCTGCCGCATCCAGTCGCTGACCGCCAGGACGGGCCCGGGTGCCCCCGACAGCGCCGAGGTCACGTACGGGACGCGCTCCTCACCACCGATCCGCTGCCGGTCGGCGTCGAGCGCGTCGCGGCGCAGTTCCGTCCAGGAGGTCACCGACCAGACGTCCGCCTGCACCCCCCACTCGGACGCGAGGAGCTCCTGGGCCTCCAGCGCCCAGTGGATCGCCGTGCCGGAGGACAGCAGCTGGATGCGCGGCCCGGCGCCGGGGGACTGCGCCTGCCGGAAGCGGTAGATGCCCCGCAGGATCCCCTCCTCGACCGACGGCCCGTCGGGCATCGCAGGCTGCCGCTTCGACTCGTTGTAGACCGTCAGGTAGTAGAAGACGTCCTCGGGCCGGTCGCCGTACATCCGCCGCAGCCCCTCCCTGACGATCACGGCGATCTCGAAGGCGAAGGCGGGGTCGTAGCTCACGGCGGCGGGGTTGGTGGACGCCAGCAGGTGCGAGTGCCCGTCGGCGTGCTGCAGGCCCTCGCCCGTCATCGTCGTACGCCCCGCGGTCGCGCCGACCACGAAGCCCCGCCCCAACTGGTCGGCCAGGGCCCAGAACTGGTCGCCCGTCCGCTGGAACCCGAACATCGCGTAGAAGATGTAGAACGGGATCATGGGCTCGCCGTGCGTGGCGTAGGCCGTCGCGGCGGCCGTGAACTCCGCCATCGACCCGGCCTCGGTGATCCCCTCGTCGATCAGCTGCCCGTTCTCGGCCTCGCGGTAGTGCAGCAACTGGTCGGCGTCGACGGGCTCGTAGGTCTGGCCGTCGGGGGAGTAGATCCCGGCCGTCGGGAAGAGGGACTCCATGCCGAACGTCCGCGCCTCGTCGGGGATGATCGGCACCCAGCGCCGTCCCGTGTCGGGGTCGCGCATGAGGTCCTTGACCAGCCGCACGAGCGCCATGGTGGTGGCCACCTCCTGCTTGCCGAAGCCCTTGCGCAGGGCCTCGAAGGGCGCGGCCGGCGGCTGCTCGAGCGGCTTGGCGACCACCCTGCGCACCGGCGCGGGGCCGCCCAGGGCCGCCCGCCGCTCCCGCAGGTAGCGCACCTCCTCGGAGTCCTCGCCGGGGTGCCAGTACGGGACCAGGTCCCCGCTGAGCGCGCTGTCCGGGATGGGCAGCTCCAACGTGTCGCGCATCCGGCGGAACTGCGGCATCGTCAGCTTCTTCATCTGGTGGTTGGCGTTGCGCGACTCGAAGTCGGAACCCAGGGTGTGCCCCTTGACGGTCTGGGCGAGGACGACGGTCGGCGCGCCCCGGTGCTCCACGGCGGCGCGGTAGGCGGCGTACACCTTCAGGGGTTCGTGACCGCCCCGGGACTCGGTGAACAGCTCGGATATCCGTCCGTCTGTCAGTCCCGCCGCGATGCGGGCCAGTGCGTTGCCGGTGAAGAAGTGCTCGCGTGCGTAGGCCGCGTCCCGGGCGGCGTACGTCTGCATCTGGGCGTCGGGCACCTCGCCGAGCCGCCGCACCAGGGCCCCCTCCGTGTCCTGCGCCAGCAGCGGGTCCCAGGCCTCGCCCCACAGGGACTTGACCACGTTCCAGCCCGCGCCGCGGAACCGGCCCTCGAGTTCCCGCACGATGCTGGAGTTGGACCGTACCGGCCCGTCCAGGCGCTGCAGGTTGCAGTTGACGACGAAGGTCAGGTTGTCGAGACCCTCGCGCGCGGCGAGCGCCAGCGCGGCCAGCGACTCGGGCTCGTCCACCTCGCCGTCCCCGAGGAACGCCCACACCCGCGACGCGGACGTGTCCTTGATGCCGCGGGCGTGGAGGTAGCGGTTGAACCTGGCCTGGTAGACGGCCGCGAGGGGGCCGAGACCCATGGAGACGGTGGGGAACTCCCACAGCCACGGCAGGCGCCGGGGGTGCGGGTAGGACGGCAGGCCGTGGCCGTCGGCCTCACGGCGGTAGCCGTCGAGTTGCTCCTCGCCCAGCCTGCCCTCCAGGAACGCGCGGGCGTAGATGCCGGGTGACGCGTGCCCCTGCACGAACAGCTGGTCGCCCGAACCTCCCCCGGAGCCTTCGGCCCGGGGGGAGCCCCGGTCCTTGCCCTTGAAGAAGTGCTGGAAGCCGACCTCGTAGAGCCAGGCCGCCGACGCGTACGTCGCGATGTGGCCCCCCAGGCCCAGGCGGGAGGCGCGGGTGACCATGGCCGCCGCGTTCCACCGGTTCAGCGCGGTGATCCGGGACTCCATCGCGAGGTCGCCGGGGAAGGCCGGCTGGGCCGCCGCGGGGATCGTGTTGACGGGTTCCGTGGACAGCAGCCCGGGGACCGGCACCCCGGACGCCGCCGCGTACTCGTGGACGCGCCGCAGCAGGTAGGCGGCCCGGTCGGGACCGGCGTGCCGGATGACGGCGTCGAGCGACGCCCGCCATTCCGCGGTCTCCTCGGCGTCGCGGTCGGGCAACCGGTCGAGGGGGCTGGGCGAGGGGGAGTGCGCGGACTGCGCCGGATCACTCATGGCGGCCTTCCTGTCGGGACAAGGGGAGGGGAGGGCGGCGGCCGTGGAGGGGGACTCGCGGACGGCGGCCGCCGGAGACGGGGCGGGCGCGGACGGGTGCCGCGGGTGCCGCGGGCGTCACCGCTGCGTGAGCCACTCGCGGAACGTCGTGCGGCCCACGTGGGCGTCCGCTCCGGGGAGCAGCGACCGTCGCTGCAGCTCGGCGCCGAAGAACCACGCGTGCTCGTCGGTGACGACGTTCCGGGCGTCGCCCGTGGCGGTCAGCAGGTCGGCGGTGAGCTCGTCGAGCGCGAACTCCTGCGGCCCGGCGACCTCCAGGGTGCCGAACAGCGGCACCCCCACCGCCACGCGCGCGACCGCCGCCGCGATGTCGTCCGCCGACACGGGCCGCACCAGGGCGGGTGCCACGCGCACCTCGCCGTCCTGGTCCGCGCCCGCCACGGCCATCGCCTCGACGCATTCGAAGGACAGGGCGGCACGGACGATCGAGTGGGGGACCGGGGAGCGCCGCACCTGCTCCTCCAGCAGCAGCTTCGCGCGGAAGTAGCCCGACAGCAGTCGCTCGGCCCCCGTGAAGGAGAGGACCACATGGTGCTCGACCCCCGCCGCCTCGGCCGCGGCCAGCAAGCGCGCGGTGGCGGTGCGGAAGTACTGCAGGCTGACCGGTTCGGCGGGCGAGGGCGTGTCGGTGACGTCGACCACGATGTCGGCGCCGCGCAGTGTCCCGGCGAGGTCCCTGTCCGTGACGGCTCCGGGCCGGTCGCAGTCGGGCAGGGGGACGACCTCCACCCCGTGGTCCCGCAGCCTGGCGACCGTCCTGGAACCGAGCAGACCGCCGGCCCCTGCGACAACGACTCTCATCCGGGTCCCTTTCGTCCGCGGGGCCGTCGGCCCTCCGATGTCCTCGTGACGGCGCAGCCGGCCGCTCCACCTGCTGTGACCGCGCCCGTGCCGCGGTTGTGACACCACCGGGGGACGGCTCCTGCGAGCGGTGGGGGAGGCGCGAAGGCGGGGGACGTCACACCGGCGGGTGCTGTCCGGTCGTATGGAGGAGCAGCGACGTCCGCCCGGAAGGGACGACGGTGGTGGCCATCGCCGGCCGATGTCGGTACCTCGGCCGTGCGCGACGGCGACATGCCATCATTTCCGCACAATTCGGGCACAATCATGGAGGTGCAGCGCAGTGTCGGAGACACAGGGCAGCAGCAACGAGCAGCCGCGGTCGGAGGCCTGGAAGACGGCGGTGACGATGCTGCAGGACGCCAAGCCGCCCTTCATCCCCGAGGGCGCCTCGGGGATGACGATCGCCGTCGAGTGGCCCCCCGGCGACCCCGGGACCCCGCCCCACCGCCACTCGGGGCCGGCCTTCGGGTACGTGCTCGAAGGAGCGGTCCGGTTCGAGCTCGAAGGCGAGCCGGAACGGATCGTCAAGGCCGGTGAGACGTTCTGGGAGCCGGGTGGGGACGTCATCCACTACCAGGACGGCAACGCCCTGCCGGACGCGCGGACCCGGTTCGTCGTGACCATGCTGTGCGCGCCCGGCCGGCCGATGCTCACCCTGGTCGACGACGCCGAACTGGCCCAGCGCGCCCACCTGCGCGCCCCGCGCCCACCGCGGACCGGCGCGTGACCACTTCCGCACCGGACGGCGGAGCGCAGCAGGAGTGCGGGCCGCGCTACGGCGGACTGCGGGCCGACGCGGTGCGCAACCGCCGCAGGATCCGTACGGCCGCCGCCGACTTGCTCGCCGAACAGGGCGCGGGCGTGTCGCTGGACCGGATAGCCCGCCTGGCCGGGGTCAGCAACGCGACGCTCTACCGCCACTACGCCAGCCGCGAGGAACTGCTGACCGACGTGGCCGAGCAGATCGCGGCCGTGGCCGTGGCCGCCGAAGCACGGCTGGCCACGAGCGATCCTCTGGTCGCGCTCCGCGGTTTCCTGGAAGCCATGGCGTCCGCGCGGCCGGCTGCCTTGTACTGCCTGCCCGAAGGCGCCGCCGACGGGCCGCGGGCCCGCGTGGCCGGCGCCACGCGGCGGCTGCTGTCCCGCGCGCAGCGTTCGGGACGCGTACGTGAGGACGTCACCGCCGAGGACGTCCTCGCCGTCGTGGCCCAACTCGGCCGCCCCCTGCCGGGCGCCACCTGGCGGGCCACCGAGGACAGGTGCCCGCGCCTGGTCCGCCAGTACGTGGACGGCCTGGTCGTGCCCGCCTCCCGGACGCCGCACGAGCCGTACCACCTGCCCCGGCGCTGAGCCGGGGCGCGTTCCGCGCCCTCCCCGCGCCCTCCCTGCCCCCGGCCGGATCACCGGCCGGGGTGGGAACCTGGACCCCATCGTCGGCAGCGGAACCGGCATCCTCCGGGGCGAGCTCCGGCGCAACGGCGAGATGGTCTCCGACTACCCCTTCACGGACGTCACGGTTCCACAGGACCCGACTCCCTCGGACCACGTGCTGAAGGCCACCTACGACCGCGACCCCGCCCTCAGCGACATCTCCGCCGGCAATTCCGCGGAGTGGCGGTTCCGCTCCGCCGGTACCGAGCAGCCCAAGTCGCTCCCGCTGTACGCGGTCCGCATGTCGCCGGAGCTCGACGAGTGGCCCCGCGCGGGAGCCGGCAGCACGCTGGAGATCCCGGCCTGCATCCAGCGTGAGGCGGGGGCCCCGGTGTCCGCCGCCCGCATGTTCACCGTCGAGGTCTCCTACGACGAGGGCAAGACCTGGCAGCGCGCCGAGGTCAAGGGCTCGGGCATGCATCGCACCGTGAAGGTGTCCCACCCGAAGCGCTTCTCGGGCGGTGCCGTGTCCCTGCGCACCTTCGTCGAGGATGCCGCGGGCAACTCCTTCAGGCAGACCGTGCTCAAGGCCTATCCCATCAAGTGACGGGCCGTGCACCCGCTGACCCGGGCCCGCCGGACGACCGTCCGGCGGACCCGGCGTAGGTCCGGTTGCCCGGCTCCGCCCGCACGGTCAGCGCGACGCCCCCTGGGGAACGATGTGCTCCAGCACGAAGCCGGTCACGACGTCCGCGAACCGCCCGGGGCGCTCGAAGTGCGCCAGGTGGCCCGTGTCCTCCAGGACGGCAAGCCGCGCACCGGGGATCCGCTCGTGGATCATCCGTGCCCACCGCGGTCCGCAGATGAAGTCGTCCGCGCCGACCAGCACCAGCGTGGGCGCCGTGATGCCGGACAGCCGCTCGCGGACGTCGAAGGCGGGGCCCTCGCCGAGGGAGGGTTCGGCGTACATGCGCAGGGACCCGCGCGCGGGCCCGAACTCGTCCTCGCGTCCCCAGTAGTCGACGACGTACGCCGGCAGGATCGTGCGCAGGCAGTCGGTGGCGCCGTCGTCGTCGAGCTGCCCGAGCGGCGCCGTCAGGGCCTCCACGTAGGTGGCGACCTCGGGGTGGTCCGCGACATGACGGCGGGCGAACCGCTCCATGTTGGCCACGGCGTCCGCCCAGAACTCCTCGCCGGTCACGGGGGACGTGTCGTACAGGACGAGGGAGCCGAGGTGCTCCGGGTGCTCCAGCGCGTACTGCTGGGCGACGAAACCGCCGTACGAATGGCCGAGCAGCGTCACCGAGGGCTGCGCGAGGTGCTCGATCACAGCGTTCACGAAGCGCGTGTACGTCGCCAAGGTGTAGTCGCGCGGGTCGGGCAGGCGTCCGGACGCGCCGGTGCCGACGGGCTCGACGTACACCATCGTGAACGCACGCTCCAGGAGCGGCATGCGCAGGTACTCCCAGCCGATGCCGGGCCCGCCCGAGAGGGCGAGGCACACCGGGCCCCCGGCGCCGGCCACGTGGTACCGCTGCGCGACGGCGGCGCCCTTGTGGTCGACGGTGATCGTGTGGGTACCCGGGGCGAGTGGCCCGCCCGTGCTGTCGGCGGCGCGAGGGAGGGCAGCGGGAGAGGAGGAAGAGTTCACACTGTTCACATGCTGTGTCACAGCGTCAGTCTACGTCTGCGTCCGGGCGCGCGATGTCCGGCAGGCTGGGCAGGTCGCGCAGGGACTCGTTCACGGCTTCCAGCCGGGCGTCCACCGCGGTGATCTCCTCCTGCAGCCGATGGACGTGCGCCTCCAGGGCGGCGGCCTCGGCGGCCAGTGACATGACGATCGCCCGCACGTCGGGGGCGCCATCGGTGTTCGGGAGCATCGTTGTCCTTCCAGGCGGAACAGCCGTCGAGACGCGAACGGCCGGAGGAGGGGGGCAGGGGAAACCCCCTCCTCCGGCCGCTCACCCGGCGCGGAGCGCCGGTCAAGCACACTCTTGACCGTTCAGCCGCCGGGATTGTGACAACGGAGCGCCAAGGCCTCCTGGCCCCGGGTCGTCAGCCGGCGGCCCGGTACAGGCCGCGCCCGGCGCGCTGGACCCTGGAGCCGCCCACCAGCCGGTCGAGCGTGCTGCGCACCGCGTTGATGCTGCCGGCGTTCTCGTCCCGGCCGAGAGCCGCCGCGACCTCGCGCGCCCGCACCTCCGACCCGCCTGTTGTGGCGAGGTAGTCGAGGATCTGCTCGGTGAGCCTGCCGTAGCCGCCCGCCGCGGAAGTGCCGTTCCGTTCCGAGGTGCCGTCCTCGGCTTCCTCGGACTGCGCTTCAGCGGTCCGTGCTTCCCCGGTCCGTGCTTCCCCGGTCCTCTCCTCCTCGGCCCTCGCTTCCTCGACCTCCACGACGGGAGGCTGCCGTTCCTCGACCTGGGTGCCCGCGGCCGCGAGGGCGGGAGCCGTGACCGCCAGGTGGCCGAGCGCGCCGAGAGCCCTTCGCACCGATCCCAGGTGGGCGACGACCGCCGCCAACTCCCGTTCGAGTGCCTGCTTCTGCAGCTCGAGGCGCTGCAGTTCTCCCTGCAGGGCTCCGGCCGTGACCTGGAGATCCTCGGTCGTGTGCGCTGCTGAGACCATGTGTCCTCTCATTCCCGGCCCCTGGGGGCCAACGTCCGCGCACACAGATTAGTACGGCGAACACACGCGGTGACCACGCGGGACTCCAACGGCGGTGTCCCGGACTACGGATCCACCACGGTGACCTCGCCGACGTCCTCTGCGTCGGCCGCGGAGAGCAGGGCCCGGGTCAGATCGGGGAACCGCTCGTCCAGCTCGGCGCGACGCAGCGTGACGTAGCAGCGCGTCCCCTCCTGGCGGGTCCGTGTGATGCCGGCCTCGCGCAGGATCTTCAGATGGTGGCTCAAGGTGGACTTGGCGACGGGCGCCCGCAACTGGCCCCACCCGCGTTCCCTGCCGTCGGCCAGCACGCGCACGATCCCGATCCGTGTCGGATCGCTGAGCGCGGCGAGGACGCGCGGCAGGCTCATCTCGCTCGCCTCGTGGGAATGCTGGTCCGCCATGGCGTCACGATAACCCGAATGTTCGAAGAATGTCGAACCCCGACCGGAGGCGGCCTATCCCCGGCGCGCCCGGTACAGGCCACGGCCCGCACGGTCCACGCGCGACGCCCCCACGAGGCGGTCCAGTGTGCTCCGGACGGCGTTGATGCTGCCACTGTCACCGTCGCGCCCGAGGGCCGCGGCGACGTCGCGGGCACGCACCTCGGTGTCACCGGCCTGCTCGAAGAAGTCCATGATCTGCTCGGTGAGCCTGCCGTACGTCGCGCCGGTGCCGGCAGGGGACGTCACGTCCGCAGGGGCGGGGGCGGCGGCCCCAGGGGTGCGGATGACCGACTGGAGGGCGCCCAGGGCCCGCTGCACCGAACCGAGGTGCGCCACGACCGCGGCGAGCTCCCTCTCCAGGGCCTGCCTCTGGGCCTCTAGACGGACCAGATCCTCGTGGAGGCTCTCCGCGGTGTGCTCGACGTTCCGCGCCGCCCGGGTCACCGAAGCCATGTGATCCCCTCACCTCCGTGCGTTCCGCGTTCACACGGATGCACATGGTGCCGACCGATGGGCACCGTTCGTATCCCAATTTACGCGCCGAGGGGCGTGATGTCCCCACTCTTCGGGGAAGGCGTGGGTCAGTCGGTGGGGGTGATGTGGCCGTCGCGGAGTTCCAGGACGCGGTCGGCGAGGGCGAGGAGCTGGGGGTCGTGGGTGGCGACGAGGGCGGTGACGCCTTCGCTGTGGACGACGGCGCGCAGGAGTTCCATGACGGCGCGGCCGGTGTCGGCGTCGAG
>NZ_JBIATA010000051.1:0-21474 GCF_042891295.1 Streptomyces sp. NPDC001902
CGGTTACATTCCGAACCCGGAAGCTAAGCCTTTCAGCGCCGATGGTACTGCAGGGGGGACCCTGTGGGAGAGTAGGACGCCGCCGAACAATTATTGAGCCCGTCGCCGGAGCCTCTTCAGAGGCCCGGCGGCGGGCTTTTTCATGCCCTGAGGTAAGGTCGGGTGGAATCATCCGAGCGTACGTTCAAGAGAAGGGGCCCCCGGTGGAGGTCCAGGAGACAAGGGTGCAGACGGATCGCGTCTTCACGATCCCCAACATCCTGAGCATGGCACGGCTGTTGGGCGTGCCCGTATTCCTGTGGCTCATCCTGTGGCCCGAGTTCGGCGGTCCGAAGGTCGACGGCTGGGCACTGCTCGTGCTCGCCCTCAGCGGCGTCAGCGACTACCTGGACGGGAAGCTCGCGCGCCGCTGGAACCAGATCAGCAGCCTCGGCAGGGTGCTGGACCCGGCCGCCGACCGGCTGTACATCGTCTCCACGATCATCGGCCTCACGTGGCGCGGGATCCTACCGTGGTGGCTGACGGCCATCCTGGTGGCCCGGGACGCCGTCATGGGCGTGATGATCCTGGTCATGCGCCGGCACGGCTGGGGTCCGCCGCAGGTCAACTTCATGGGAAAGGCCGCCACCTTCAACCTCATGTACGCCTTCCCGCTGCTGCTGCTGAGCGACGGCGACGGGTGGCTGAACACGCTCGCTGCTATTTTCGGATGGGCGTTCGCAGGATGGGGTACAACGCTGTATTGGTGGGCAGGGATCCTCTACGTGGTCCAGGTCCGCCGACTCGTCAGGGCGGACGCCACGGCCGATTGAGCCCGCGTACCCGGCAGGAGAGCCCTCCGGCCGGGTACCCCGCGCGTGACCGGCGGTCCGGGGGACCGCGACGGTCCGCGTGAGAGAGAGCACGGGTGACGTCGGCAAGACAGTCGTCTCTTTGAGGAGGACGCTTCCGACATGAAGGCCGTCGTGATGGCCGGCGGCGAAGGAACACGCCTTCGCCCGATGACCTCGAGCATGCCCAAGCCGCTGCTGCCGGTCGTGAATCAGCCGATCATGCAGCACGTGCTCAAGCTGCTCAAGCGGCACGGTCTGACCGAGACCGTGGTGACCGTGCAGTTCCTCGCCTCGCTCGTCAAGAACTACTTCGGTGACGGCGAAGAACTCGGCATGGACCTCACCTACGCGAACGAGGAGAAGCCACTCGGCACCGCCGGCAGCGTCAAGAACGCCGAGGACGCCCTCAAGGACGATTCGTTCCTGGTGATCTCCGGTGACGCACTGACCGATTTCGACCTGACCGAGCTGATCAACTTCCACAAGGAGAAGGGCGCGCTGGTCACGGTCTGCCTGACCCGGGTGCCCAACCCCCTGGAGTTCGGGATCACCATCGTCGACGAGGAGGGCAAGGTCGAGCGCTTCCTCGAGAAGCCGACCTGGGGCCAGGTCTTCTCGGACACGGTGAACACCGGCATCTACGTCATGGAGCCGGAGGTCTTCGACTACGTCGAGCCCGACGTCTCGGTGGACTGGTCCGGTGACGTCTTCCCGCAGTTGATGAAGGAAGGCAAGCCCGTCTACGGCTACATCGCCGAGGGCTACTGGGAGGACGTCGGCACCCACGAGAGCTACATCAAGGCGCAGGCCGACGTCCTGGAGGGCAAGGTCGACGTCGACCTGGAGGGCTTCGAGATCTCGCCCGGCGTCTGGGTCGCCGAGGGCGCGGAGGTGCACCCGGACGCGACGCTGCGCGGTCCCCTGTACGTCGGTGACTACGCCAAGGTCGAGGCCGGGGCCGAGCTGCGCGAGCACACGGTGATCGGCTCCAACGTCGTCGTGAAGTCCGGTGCCTTCCTGCACAAGGCCGTCGTCCACGACAACGTCTACATCGGGCCGCAGACCAACCTGCGCGGCTGCGTCATCGGCAAGAACACCGACGTCATGCGCGCGGCGCGGATCGACGACGGGGCGGTCATCGGCGACGAGTGCCTGATCGGCGAGGAGTCGATCATCGCGGGCAACGTCCGGGTGTACCCGTTCAAGACCATCGAGGCCGGCGCCTTCGTGAACACGTCGGTGATCTGGGAGTCCAGGGGCCAGGCGAACCTGTTCGGCGCGCGGGGCGTCTCCGGCATCCTGAACGTGGAGATCACCCCGGAGCTCGCCGTGCGCCTCGCGGGCGCGTACGCGACGACGCTCAAGAAGGGCGCCACCGTCACGACCGCCCGTGACCACTCCCGTGGTGCCCGTGCGCTGAAGCGTGCGGTGATCTCGGCGCTCCAGGCCAGCGCGATCGACGTGCGGGACCTGGAGAACGTGCCGATGCCCGTGGCGCGGCAGCAGACCGCGCGCGGCAGCGCCGGCGGCATCATGATCCGTACGAGTCCGGGCATCCCCGACTCGGTGGACATCATGTTCTTCGACGAACGCGGCGCCGACCTGTCGGCGGCGGGGCAGCGCAAGCTGGACCGCGTGTTCGCGCGCCAGGAGTACCGCCGTGCGTTCCCCGGCGAGATCGGCGACCTGAACTTCCCGGCGAGCGTCTTCGACTCCTACACGGGCGCGCTGCTGCGGGCCGTGGACACCTCGGGCATCGCCGAGGCAGGGCTGAAGGTCGTGGTCGACGCCGCGAACGGCAGCGCGGGACTCGTCCTGCCCAGCCTGCTCGGCCGGCTCGGGGTGGACTCGCTGACGATCAACCCCGGCCTCAACGAGGCCCGGCCCACCGAGACGGCCGACGGCCGGCGTGCGGGCCTGGTCCGGCTCGGGGAGATCGTGGCGTCCTCGCGGGCGGCCTTCGGCGTGCGCTTCGACCCGGTCGGGGAGCGGCTGTCGCTGGTGGACGAGCGCGGCAAGATCATCGAGGACGACCGGGCGCTGCTGGTCATGCTCGACCTGGTCGCCGCCGAGCGGCGCAGCGGCCGGGTGGCGCTCCCCGTGACGACGACCCGCATCGCCGAACAGGTCGCGGCGTACCACGGGACGCAGGTGGACTGGACGACGACCTCGCCCGACGACCTCACCCGGGTCGGCCGGCAGGACACGACCATCTTCGGCGGTGACGGCAAGGGCGGCATCATCATCCCGGAGTTCAGCAGCGTCTTCGACGGCGCCGCGGCCTTCGTGCGGCTGATCGGCCTGGTGGCGCGTACCCAGCTCACCCTGAGCCAGATCGACGCACGCATCCCGCGTGCCCACGTCCTCAAGCGGGACCTGGCGACGCCGTGGGCGGTCAAGGGCCTGGTCATGCGCCGGGTGGTCGAGGAGGCGGGGGACCGCAACGTCGACACCACCGACGGCGTGCGTGTGGTCGAGGCGGACGGCCGCTGGGTGATGGTGCTGCCCGACCCGGCCGAGGCGGTCACGCACCTGTGGGCGGAGGGGCCGGACGACGCCTCCGCGCAGGCACTGCTCGACGAGTGGTCGTCGATCGTGGACAGCGCCGGCCGCTGATCCCGCTCCGGCACCGGCTCACGGGCCCCTCCCGACGCGACGAACGGCGCGTCGGGAGGGGCCCGTTCGAGGTCGGTGGCACGGACATGCGACGATGTGCGGCATGTCGCAGCAGCACCCCGATCGGAGCAGCGCCCCTGGGAGGGCCGTGACCCGGCGCCCGGACGCCTCCATGTCGCTGCTGACGAACGTCATGGAGCACAGTCTCGACGACGGGTACGCCGAGGCCGCCGCCCGCCGGGGCGCCACGGGCACGTCCCGTCTGCCCGCAACGCTGCGGGGCCGGCTGGTGCTCGCACTGGGCCTGGTGCTGGCCGGCGTCGTGGTCACCATAGGCGCGGCGCAGACGCAGGTGGCCGCCCCGACGCTGGCCAAGGAACGGCAGAAGCTCATCGACCGCATCGAGTCCGAGACCCGTACCGCCGACGAGCTGCAGAAGAGCGTGGACGGGCTGCGCGACGAGGTGGCGGCCAAGCAGCGTCAGGCGCTCAACGACCGCGACGGTGACGCGGAGCGCGTGGCGCTCCTGGCCGGGGCGACGCCGGTCACGGGGCCGGGCATCGAGCTGGAGGTCAACGACGCCAAGGAGGCCTCGTCGGGCGGCGGTGGCGATCCGCGTACGACCAGTGACTTCTCCGACACCGGCCGGGTGCGCGACCGGGACATGCAGCGCGTCGTCAACGGCCTGTGGGCAGCGGGGGCGGAGGCCATCTCCATCAACGGGCAGCGGTTGACGTCGTTGTCGGCCATCCGTGCCGCGGGTGACGCCATACTGGTCGACAACCGGCCGCTGGTTCCGCCCTACACGATCCTGGCGATCGGGGACCCGCAGAAGCTGAGCACGTCCTTCCAGGACGGTGCGGACGGGCAGTACCTGCACGTCCTGCAGGAGAACTACGGGATCCGCGCACGCATCTCCGAGAAGGAGAAGCTGGAACTGCCCGCGGCTCCGAGCCTGATCATCCGCTCCGCGACCCCGGTCCCGTCGGCCGGGCCGTCGTCGAGCGCATCCGGAAATGGGAAGGGTACGAATTGATCGCCGTACTGGGCCTGATCGTTGGAGTGGTGGTGGGCCTGGTGGTCCGCCCCGTCGTGCCGACGGTGGTCGAGCCCTACCTCCCGATCGCCGTGGTCGCCGCGCTCGACGCCGTCTTCGGCGGTCTGCGGGCCATGCTCGACGGGATCTTCGACGACAAGGTCTTCGTGGTCTCCTTCCTGTCCAACGTCGTCGTGGCCGCGCTGATCGTCTTCCTGGGCGACAAGCTGGGGGTGGGTGCGCAGCTCTCCACGGGTGTGGTCGTCGTCCTCGGCATCCGCATCTTCTCCAACGCCGCGGCGATCCGCCGCCATGTCTTCCGGGCGTGACAGCACGATGAGTGACGAGAACGACCAGACGCCGGAACGGCCGGAGGCGCCGCGGCCCGCGGAGCCCTCCCGGCCGGAACGGCCGCGTCCCGAGCTGCCAGCCGGGGCCGAGCCGCCGGCGCGGGAGCGGCCCGCTGCGCGCCCGGAGCTGCCCGCGGCCGGACCGGTGCCGGCCGCCGGGCCGTCGGATGCGGGGCAATCCGCGCCCGGTCGGCAGCAGCCGCCGCAGGAATCGGGGGATGGGCGGGGAACGGCGTCCGGCGTGAGCGGCCGGCAACGCCTCAAGGCGGGACTGTGGCCGCCGCGGGTGTCCCGGGCGCAGTTGATCGTCGCGCTGCTGCTGTTCGTCCTCGGTCTGGGCCTGGCCATCCAGGTCCGCTCGACCAGCGACACCAGCGCGCTGCGCGGTGCCCGCCAGGAGGATCTGGTGCGCATCCTGGACGAGCTGGACAACCGCTCGCAGCGGCTCGGCGACGAGCGGCGGCGCCTCGAGGAGCAGCGCACCGAGCTGGAGAACAGCTCGGACCAGGCCGAGGAGGCCCGCAAGCAGACCGAGCAGAAGGCGGAGCAGCTCGGGGTGCTGGCCGGCACGGTCGCCGTCGAGGGACCCGGCATCACGTTGACGATCAACGACCCCCAGGACGCCGTCGAGGCCGACATGCTGCTCGACGCGCTGCAGGAGCTGCGCGCCGCGGGAGCGGAGGCGATCCAGATCAACGACGTGCGGGTCGTCGCCGACACCTACTTCATCCAGGGGTCGGGCGGTGTGCAGATCGACGGGCACAAGGTCAGCGCGCCCTACCGCTTCAAGGTCATCGGTAATCCACAGGATCTTGAACCCGCCCTGAACATCCCGGGCGGCGTGGTACAGACTTTGGAGAAGGAGCAGGCCACAGCGGATGTGACGCGATCGGAGAAGATCGTTGTCGACGCCTTGCGGCCGTCGGAGCAGCCTGACTACGCTCAGTCGTCGACCCGGTGAGGCGGGGGCGAGTGGGGTTTGCGGGGGAGGGCAGGAGAATGCGGGGGGTCGCCGCACCGCTGGGGTGGTGCGTGAGGGAAACTATGTGTCGGTCGTGACTGAGGGTTCGTCCTGCCCCACGGGCGGGTCTGTGTCGTTCAAGGGGAATCGCCCGTGAAGTTGTTCGGTAAGTGGTTCGGCAAGAGTTCGCGTCAGGCTGGTGACAGCCCCACGGCGCGTCACCGCGCCCCGCGGCACGCGCAGGATGAGGGACCGGGCGAGGAGCGCCCGCTGTTCCGTGACGGGACCGCTGCTCCGGGCGGTGACATTTCGGGCGCTCATGGTGCGGTTTCTGTTGACCCTGCGGCTGCGGGGCGCATAGGTTTCCAGCAACCATCAGCCTCTAGCACGGGTGGAGGGTCCTTGCCGGTCTGTACGCGGTGCGGGTTCCAGAACGCGGAAGCGAGCCGCTTCTGCTCCAACTGTGGCGCGCCGCTGCGTGCCGCGGTGCCGTCCGAGCGTGCCTCCGAGACGACGTCCACGATCTCCATCTCCGGGATCGAGGCGTACGAGGCCGAGGCGACGGGACAGACCGTGCTGCCGGCGCTGTCCCCGGAGGCCCAGGCCGCGGTCGACGCGCTGCCGCCGGGCTCCGCGCTGCTGGTGGTACGCCGTGGTCCGAACTCGGGGAGCCGCTTCCTCCTGGACGGCGAACTGACGACGGCCGGCCGTCACCCGGAGAGCGACATCTTCCTGGACGACGTCACCGTCTCGCGGCGTCACGTGGAGTTCCGGCGCGCTCAGGACGGTTCCTTCACGGTCTCCGACGTCGGCAGCCTCAACGGCACCTACGTCAACCGCGAGCGGATCGACTCGGTGACCCTGTCCAGTGGCGACGAGGTGCAGATCGGCAAGTACCGACTGGTCTTCTACGCGAGCCAGTGGGGCGCCTGACCCCCGCGAGGGAAGGTTCATGCTTCGTACACCGTCGGGCGGTGCCGGCAACGGCACCGCCACCGCGGACGACCGGCTGCTGAGCATCGGCGCGGTGCTCAACGAGTTGCGGGAGGAGTTCCCCGAGGTCACCATCTCCAAGATCCGCTTCCTGGAGGCGGAGGGGCTGGTGGAGCCGCAACGCACGCCCTCCGGGTACCGGAAGTTCACCGTCCGGGACGTGGAACGGCTCGGGCACGTGCTGCGCATGCAGCGGGACCACTATCTTCCGTTGAAAGTGATCCGCGAGCACCTCGACGCCCTCGACCGCGGCGAACCGCTGCCGCTGCCCGTCCCGTCCTCCGGGGAGTCCCGGGAGCTGATCGATGTCGGCGCGGTGGAGCGGGAGGCACCCGCGGCACTGCGCATCGGCAGGGACGAGCTGCTGGCCGCCACGGGGGCCGAAGCGGGCGAGCTCGCCCAGTGGGAGGCGTACGGACTGGTGGAGGCCGGTCCTGACGGTGACTACGACGCCGAAACGGTGAACATCGCCAAGATCGTGGCCGATCTGGGCCGCTTCGGGCTCGAACCGCGCCATCTGCGGGCGGTCAAGGCGGCCGCCGATCGTGAGGCCGGTCTGGTGGAGCAGGTGGTCGCGCCCCTGCGCAGGCACCGCAATCCGCAGACCAGGACGCACGCGGAGGCCACCGCGCGGGAGCTGGCGGCGCTGTCCGTGCGGCTGCACGCGGCGCTGGTGCAGTCCGCGCTGAGGGTGCGGCTCTTCTGAGCGACATTGGCCAGGACACGCCCGGTCGGTGACCGGCCGGGCCCGTCCCGACTACCCAAACCTGCCGGGCACGGCCTAGGGTTGCTGTGTGAACGAGCTCGACGTCGTGGGTGTCCGGGTCGAAATGCCCTCCAACCAGCCGATTGTGCTCCTGCGGGAAGTGGGAGGCGACCGCTACCTGCCCATCTGGATCGGGCCGGGGGAGGCCACCGCCATCGCTTTCGCGCAGCAGGGCATGACGCCCGCGCGGCCGCTGACCCATGATCTGTTCAAGGACGTGCTCGAGGCCGTCGGTCAGACGCTGACCGAGGTCCGGATCACCGACCTGCGTGACGGCGTCTTCTACGCCGAGCTGGTGTTCGCCAGTGGCGTCGAGGTGAGCGCCCGTCCCTCGGATGCCATAGCGCTCGCGCTGCGCACCGGAACCCCCATCTACGGTAGCGACGGGGTGCTGGACGACGCCGGCATCGCCATTCCCGACGAGCAGGAGGACGAGGTCGAGAAGTTCCGCGAGTTCCTCGACCAGATCTCGCCGGAGGACTTCGGAACCAGCAGTCAATAGGGCCCGCGAAGGCCATTCGTCCAGACCTACCCCCACCATGGACACGGGAAACCACCTCTGGGGTTGATATCACTCGGCGTGCCGAGCGTGGCGATCGTTGACGCACCCGGAGTGACTGCCTACCGTCGAGGAGGAAAGTCCCGATGGCACGTGCGCGTGCCCTGAGGGGTGCGAAGGGACGGGAGGTCGGCGTGAGAAGCACCGGCGACGGTACGGCCTTTGGCGGCCCGTATCCGATGCGCGGGGCCTTGGCCCGCAACGCCGCGACGCCCCCCGGAGGGGGTTCGGGCGACACCTCGGGACAGCAGCCGGAGGGGGCCGGTGAACGGGTCGGCTACCGCGGGCCCACCGCCTGCGCGGCGACCGGCATCACGTATCGCCAGCTGGACTACTGGGCGCGTACCGGGCTCGTGGAGCCCAGCATCCGCCCCGCGTACGGCTCGGGGACGCAGCGGCTGTACAGCTTCCGGGACGTCGTGGTCCTCAAGATCGTCAAGCGGCTCCTCGACACGGGGGTGTCCCTGCAGAACATCCGCACCGCCGTGCAGCACCTGCGGTCGAGCGCGCCAGCCGAACTCACCCGCATGACGCTGATGAGCGACGGCGCGACGGTGTACGAGTGCACCTCCCCGGACGAGGTCGTCGACCTCCTCCAGGGCGGTCAGGGGATCTTCGGGATCGCCGTGGGCGTGGTGTGGCGGGACGTCGAGGGCGCCCTGTCGCAGCTGCACTCCGAGCGCGTCGACACCGGGGAGACCGTGGTCGGCCACAATCCGGGCGACGAGCTGGCCCGGCGCCGCAACCGCGCGGGCTGAACCGGGCCGAACCGCCCGGATCGGACCGCGGCCCACCCGTCCGCCGTACAGACGTACGGCGGATGTCGGACCCGTGGGGCACCATCGGTGACTGTGAGAAGCGCGCCGACCATCCTCCACCTGGACATGGACGCGTTCTTCGCCGCCGTCGAGCAGGCCGCGAAGCCGAGTCTGCGGGGGAAGCCGGTCGTCGTGGGGGGCCTCGGGCCGCGCGGCGTGGTCGCGACCGCCTCGTACGAGGCCCGGGTGCACGGGGTGCACTCGGCCATGGCGATGGCCCACGCGCGCCGGCTGTGCCCGAACGCGGCGTACCTCGTGCCGCGCTTCGCCGTCTACCGGCAGATCAGCGACATCGTCATGGAACTGCTGTCACGGCTGTCGCCGCTGGTCGAGCCGCTCAGCCTCGACGAGGCCTTCGTGGACCTGGAGGCGGGCGGGATCGCGGACGACCCGCGCGCGGTGGGGGAGCGGCTGCGGGCGGACATCCGGGCGGCCACCGGGGTCACCGGCTCGGTGGGGCTCGCGGGCTCCAAGCTGCTCGCCAAGATCGCCTCGGAGCAGGCCAAGCCCGACGGGCTGGTCGTCATCGAGCCCGGCACCGAGCGCGAGCTGCTGGCCCCCATGCAGGTGCGTACGCTGCCGGGCGTCGGGCCCGCGACGGCGGAGCACCTGAGGCGGGCGGGCATCCTCACGGTCGGCGAGGTCGTGGAGGCGGGGGAGGCCGAGCTGGTGCGGCTGCTCGGCAAGGCGCACGGCGCCCATGTGCACGGGATGGCCCTGGGGATCGACGAGCGGCCCGTGGTCGCCGACCGCGAGAGCAAGTCGGTCTCGGTCGAGGACACCTTCGACGTTGACCTCACCGACCGCGTCCGGGTCCGGCTCGAGGTGGACCGGCTGGCCGACCGCTGCGTGCGCAGGCTGCGCACGGCGGGCCGCTCGGGCCGCACGGTGGTGCTGAAGGTGCGGCGGTACGACTTCACGACGCTGACCCGATCGGAGACCCTGCGCGCCCCGACCGACGACCTCGCGGTGGTGCGGGAGACCGCGGCGCGGCTGCTGGAGGCCGTCGAGATCACCGGCGGCGTACGCCTGCTCGGGGTCGGTGTCGCGGGGCTCGCGGACTTCACGCAGGAGGACCTGTTCGCCCAGGCGGCCGAACGGGAGGAGGAGGCGGGCGAGGGGTCCGCCCCGTCCGAGGGGGCTGACGAGCGGCCCGTGGAGGAAGCCCGGGAGCCGGAGCCGGCGGAGCGGCGCTGGGTGCCGGGCCAGGACGTGCGGCACACCGAGCACGGCGCGGGGTGGGTACAGGGCAGCGGGGTCGGGAGGGTCACCGTCCGCTTCGAGGAGCCGGGCTCGCCGGCGCCGGGGCGGGTGCGCACCTTCGCGGTGACCGACCCGGAACTCGAGCCGTCCGAACCGCTCCCGCTGGTGTTACCGGGCCTGCGGGGGCTCCCGCGTCAGGCGTCGCCGGCCAGCTTGCCGAAGTCGTGGTCCGGCGGGGGCTCCGGCACCGGGCCGGACAGCGAAGGCCCGCTCATGCCGTAGTGGTGGTAGAGCTGCAGCTCCTGCTCGGGGGAGAGGTGCCGGCCCACGCCGAAGTCCGGGGCGTCCTTGATCAGTGCCTTGTCGAACGGCACGCGCAGCTCCTCCCCGGTGAACTCGCTCGGTTCCAGCGGCACGAAGGCGTCGCGGCTGAACAGGCCGGTGCGCACCGCGGCCCACTCGGGCTCTCCGGTGGCGTCGTCGAGGTACACCTCGTCGACCGTGCCGATCTTCATCCCGTTGCGGTCGAAGGCCCTGCGCCCGATGAGGCTGCGCGGATCGATACCGGTCTGCACGGTCCCTCCAACTGGTCGCGATTAATCCTATTTAGGCACGAAAGGTGGCGGCTGTCACATGACCCGTCCCCGGACCGCGCTGGTACGCTGACAGCGGCTGCTGACCCCTTGCGGGAGAGTCCTGGCGACGCGGGGAACCGTCCGCCGGGCGCCGAAGGAGCAAACCCTCCCCGGAATCTCTCAGGCATCCGTACCGCATGGGTGAGGTCACTCTGGAAAGCAGGAAGGGCGGCACACCGCGTGCGCGGCCGCTTCCTCACCGACGGTGAAAGCCGTCCCGGCACCTGCGGGACGGTGAAGCTCTCAGGTTCAGATGACAGAGGGGGAGGCCGTGTCGCGTCAGACCAGGAGGCCTCCGCAGATGACCGCCAACCGCATCCCACTCTCCGAGCTGGAGCGCGGCATCCCCTTCGAGCAGCGCCACATCGGGCCCGACGCCGGTGCGCAGGCCAAGATGCTCGCGCAGGTCGGCTACGGCTCGCTGGACGAGCTGACCGCCGCCGCCGTGCCGGACACCATCAAGAGCGCCGAGGCGCTCGGTCTGTCCGACGCCCGCACCGAGCCCGAGGTCCTCGCCGAGCTGCGCTCGCTCGCCGACCGCAACCAGGTGCTGCGCCCCATGATCGGCCTCGGCTACTACGGCACCTTCACCCCGCCGGTCATCCTGCGCAACGTCATGGAGAACCCCGCCTGGTACACGGCGTACACGCCCTACCAGCCGGAGATCTCCCAGGGCCGCCTGGAGGCCCTGCTGAACTTCCAGACGGTCGTCGCCGACCTCACCGGGCTGTCCACCTCCGGCGCCTCGCTGCTCGACGAGAGCACCGCGGCCGCCGAGGCCATGGCCCTGGCCCGCCGGGTCGGCAAGGTCAAGGACGGCGTCTTCCTGATCGACGCCGACACCTTCCCGCAGACCGTCGCCGTGATCGAGACCCGCGCCGAGCCGACCGGCGTCGAGGTCGTCGTCGCCGACCTCAGCGAGGGCATCCCGGCGGAGATCGCCGAGCGCGGCGTCTTCGGCGTGCTGCTGCAGTACCCGGGCGCCTCCGGTGCCGTGCGCGACCTCAAGCCGCTCGTGGAGCAGGCGCACGGGCTCGGCGCGATCGTCACCGTCGCCGCCGACCTGCTGGCCCTGACCGTGCTCACCTCCCCCGGCGAGCTCGGCGCGGACATCGCGGTCGGCACCACCCAGCGCTTCGGTGTGCCCATGGGCTTCGGCGGCCCGCACGCCGGTTACATGGCCGTCCGTGACGCGTACGCCCGCAGCCTCCCGGGCCGCCTGGTCGGCGTCTCCGTCGACGCCGACGGCGACAGGGCCTACCGTCTGGCCCTGCAGACCCGCGAGCAGCACATCCGCCGCGAGAAGGCCACCAGCAACATCTGCACCGCGCAGGTGCTGCTCGCCGTCATGGCCGGCATGTACGCGGTCTACCACGGCCCGGAGGGCCTGGCGCAGATCGCCCGCCGCACCCACCGCTACGCCTCGGTCCTCGCCGCGGGCCTGCGCGCCGGCGGTGTCGAGGTGACCACCGGAGCCTTCTTCGACACCGTCACCGCCCGCGTGCCCGGCCGTGCCGCCGAGGTCGTGGCCGCCGCCCGCGAGGCCGGGGTGAACCTGCGCCAGGTCGACGCCGACCTGGTCGGCATCGCCTGCGACGAGACCACCGGCCGCGCCGACCTCGCCGCGGTCTGGGACGCCTTCGGCGTCACCGGCGCCGACGTCGAGGCCCTGGACGCGACCACCGGGGACGCGCTGCCCGCCGGTCTGACCCGCGGCGTGGACTACCTGACCCACCCGGTCTTCCACCAGCACCGCTCCGAGACCGCGATGCTGCGCTACCTGCGCCGCCTCGCCGACCGCGACTACGCGCTGGACCGCGGCATGATCCCGCTGGGCTCCTGCACCATGAAGCTCAACGCGACCACCGAGATGGAGCCGGTCACCTGGCCCGAGTTCGGCGCGCTCCACCCCTTCGCGCCGGCCGACCAGGCCGAGGGCTACCTGACGCTCATCCGTGAGCTGGAGGAGCGCCTCGCCGAGGTCACCGGCTACGACAAGGTCAGCCTCCAGCCGAACGCCGGTTCCCAGGGTGAGCTCGCCGGCCTGCTGGCCGTCCGCGCATACCACCGCGCCAACGGTGACGCCCAGCGCACCGTGTGCCTCATCCCGTCCTCCGCGCACGGCACCAACGCCGCCAGCGCCGTGATGGCCGGCATGAGGGTCGTCGTCGTGAAGACCGCGGGCGACGGCGAGGTCGACGTCGAGGACCTGCGCGCCAAGATCGAGCAGTACCGCGACGAGCTCGCCGTGCTCATGGTCACCTACCCCTCCACGCACGGCGTCTTCGAGGAGCACATCGGCGACATCTGCGCCGCGGTGCACGACGCGGGCGGCCAGGTCTACGTGGACGGCGCGAACCTCAACGCCCTGGTGGGCCTGGCGAAGCCCGGCCACTTCGGCGGCGACGTGTCGCACCTGAACCTGCACAAGACCTTCTGCATCCCGCACGGCGGCGGCGGCCCCGGCGTCGGTCCGGTCGCGGTCCGCGCCCACCTCGCCCCGTACCTGCCGAACCACCCGCTCCAGCCGTCCGCCGGCCCGGAGACGGGCGTCGGCCCGATCTCGGCCGCCCCCTGGGGCTCGGCCGGCATCCTGCCGATCTCCTGGGCGTACGTACGGCTCATGGGCGGCGAGGGCCTCAAGCGCGCCACCCAGGTGGCGGTGCTCAGCGCGAACTACGTGGCCAAGCGCCTGGAGCCGCACTTCCCGGTGCTCTACACGGGTCCCGGCGGTCTCGTCGCGCACGAGTGCATCATCGACCTGCGCCCGCTGACCAAGGAGACGGGCGTGACGGTCGACGACGTCGCCAAGCGCCTGATCGACTACGGCTTCCACGCGCCGACGATGTCGTTCCCGGTGGCCGGGACGCTGATGATCGAGCCGACGGAGAGCGAGGACCTCGCGGAGCTGGACCGCTTCTGCGACACGATGATCGCGATCCGCGCCGAGATCGAGCGGGTCGGCTCGGGGGAGTGGCCCGCGCAGGACAACCCGCTGCGCAACGCCCCGCACACGGCGGCGGCGCTGGGCGGCGACTGGGAGCACCCGTACTCCCGTGAGGAGGCGGTCTTCCCGTCCGGCGTGTCGGCCGCGGACAAGTACTGGCCGCCGGTCCGCCGCATCGACGGCGCCTTCGGCGACCGCAATTTGGTCTGCTCCTGCCCCCCGCTGGACGAGTACGACGCGTAAGGGCGCCTGACGCGCTCAAGGGTCGGCCCCGCTGCTCCAGCGGGGTCGGCCCTGTGTCGTTCCCGGCCCGGGTCAGGCCGCCGTGACGATGTGCTCGCTGCCGAGCGGGCGGTGCGGGGCGATGATCTGCCCGTCGGGGAGGAGCTCACCGGTGTCCTCGAAGAGCAGGACGCCGTTGCACAGCAGGCTCCAGCCCTGCTCGGGGTGGCTGGCCATGATGTGGGCGGCCTCGCGGTCGGGGCTGCCGGCGGACGGACAATGCGGCTGGTGCGGGCACATGGACGACGTCTTTCGCTGCGAGTGGTGTGAAGTACGGCTGCCTTGGGTAGGAACCTCAGTCATGCCGCTCCCCCGTTCAGTCGGTCGGTCCCAGTGTTGCTCTACTGAGGGATTTCCGCAGGGATTTCGCGTGAGCTGTCCTCGTTAGTTGGGGACGCATTCACTCTCGCGGGCGGTTGCCCGGACAATGCAACGCCTCCGTGACCGGGCGGTCACGGAGGCGTGTGCGGGTCGCCCCAGCCGGGAGCCTCAGGCGGTGGTGCCGAGCAGGGGTGGCGGAGCCAGCCGCAGGGTGAGCACCGGCACCAGGTCGGAGAGCCGGTGCATGCGGTGCGCGGCGATCCCCGGCGGGGCCGGCGCCAGCGGGATCAGCAGGTCGGAAGGGGCCGGCTGGGCCGTGCCCGCGTCCGCTGTGACGTCCCCGTGCAGCCACAGCGTCAGCATGTAGAGCCCCGGTACCGAGAGCAGGTGCGGCTGGTAGGGGGTGGTGAGCGCGTCGGCCTGGCGCAGCGCGCGCTCGGTGGAGGCCAGGTAGGGGCCCTCGCAGAAGTGCGAGAACGCCCAGCCGTCCGGGGTGTCCACGGTCTCGCCCGCGGCGGCCACCTTGTCGCCGGTACGGATGTGGAAGCGCCAGCCGGTCAGTCGCGCCCGAGGCAGTCCTCCCGGTTCGGTGATCACGGGGTCGAGGACGTGCAGGGGGAGCGGATGCTCGGCGACCAGGGGCCCCGTGGCGTTGCGCAGTGAGGGGGTGCGGGCCTCACGGACGGCGGTGGGGGAGCTCAGGGCGGCGAGAACGCTCCGCAGGGCGGGAGCGGGGGCTGGGGCTACCTGCAGCGGCATGGTGGGCGGCCTCTCATGAGGAGACACGGGGGGTGTTCGGCGGGGCGCGGACAGCACTGTCAGCGATGGAGCAGACGAAGCGGCGGCAGGCCGGGACAGCCCGGATCCGCGGGGCGCGCGGGGGCGGCGGCGTACGGAATCAGCGTGGGCATGCGGATCCCTTCCCGTGGCCGGATGCGTCGCGGGCGCGCGGCGGGTCGCGGAGGCTCTGCCTGTGAACGAAGGATATACGAGGAGTGTTCGCGCAGTGTTTCATCTAGCCGTCAGTGATATTACGGGCAAGGCGCTTCCAGGTCACCCGGGGAAGGTAATAGCTCCCCAATTGCGCCGTCGCCCACGCCGTGAACTGCGCTTTCCGCGCTACTGCGGATGGCTGAATCTCGTCGGTGTTTTTCACGACACTGGCGCCGACGGCATGTGAATTCCGTCCATGCCCGCGGAATGTGCCGCAAGACGGTGCTCGTGGCCAGCTTAGCGGCTCAGCGCAGGCGCCGGGGGCCTTATCGATCTCAGGGCTGGGCATGATGTGATCACGGCCCACTCGAGGAAGGACCTCCGATGGGGGAAAAGGTCGCGGCCACGGGGTTCGACCTGGCCGACCGCCAGCGCTACCGCAGGAAGCTGAAGCAGTGCCTGCTGGGGTTGGAGCGACTGCTGGAGGAGAAGCGATTCGACCGCCCCCGCAATCTGATGGGGCTGGAGATCGAACTCAATCTCACCGACCGCGACGGGCTGCCGCGCATGATGAACGAGGAGGTCCTCGAGCGCATCGCGAGCCGTGATTTCCAGACCGAGCTCGCACAGTTCAACATTGAAGTGAACATCGCCCCGCACCGGCTTTCCGGCCGGGTCCTGGACCGGCTCGCAGAAGAGTTGCGCATGGGCCTGGGATATGCCGAGGGAAAGGCCCGCGAGGTCGGCGCCCGCATCGTGATGGTGGGAATCCTGCCCACCCTCGGCGCGCAGGACCTGGTCGGCGCCAACCTCTCCCGCGTCGACCGCTACATGCTGCTCAACGACCGCATCCTCGCCGCCCGCGGCGAGGACATCACCCTGGACATCTCGGGGGTGGAGCGGCTGACCTGCGTCTCCGGCTCGATCGCCCCGGAGGCCGCGTGCACCTCGATGCAGATGCACCTGCAGGTCACCCCCGCGCGGTTCGCCGCGGTGTGGAACGCAGCGCAGGTGGTGGCCGGCCCACAGGTCGCGCTCGGCGCCAACTCGCCCTTCCTGTTCGGCCGTGAGCTGTGGCGGGAGACCCGCCCCACGCTGTTCCAGCAGGCCACCGACACCCGCCCCGAGGAGCACCGGGCCCAGGGCGTGCGCCCGCTGACCTGGTTCGGCGAGCGCTGGATCGACTCCGCGTACGACCTCTTCGCCGAGAATGTGCGCTACTTCCCCTCCCTGCTGCCCATATGTGAGGACGAGGACCCGCTGCACGTGCTGGACGAGGGCGGGGTGCCGCAGCTGAAGGAACTCACCCTGCACAACGGCACGATCTACCGGTGGAACCGCCCGGTGTACGCGGTCGTCGACGGCGTGCCGCACCTGCGGGTGGAGAACCGCGTGATGCCCGCCGGGCCCACCGTCGCCGACGTGCTCGCCAACACCGCCTTCTACTACGGGCTCGTCCGCTCCCTCGCCGAGGCGTCGCGCCCGGTGTGGAGCAGGCTGCCGTTCGCCGCCGCCGCGGCGAACTTCGACGCCGCGTGCCGGTACGGCATCGACGCGGTGTTCACCTGGCCCCGGCCGGGACGCGGCAACGGCCTCGTGGAGATCGGGGCCGTCGAACTCGTCCTGGACGAACTGCTCCCGATGGCGGCCGCCGGACTGGACGCGTGGGGCATCGACCCGGTGGACCGGGACCACTACCTCGGCATCATCGAGGGCCGCTGCCGCAAGCGCACGAACGGCGCCGAGTGGCAGGCCGTCGCCTTCCACCAGGAGCTGGACCGCGGACTGGACCGGCAGCGGGCGCTGGCCGCGATGACCCTGCGCTACTGCGAGCTGATGCACACCGGCGCCCCCGTGCACGAGTGGCCCCTGGAACGCTGAGCCGCCGCCCGTGCCGCCCCGCCGATGAGGCAGGATGGCGCGGGTGGAGGCATCTGTGGACAGGAACGCGGCGGAGCCGGGCGGGTCCGGGGCCGGGTCGGTGGAGCGGCTCGGCCCGCGCGCGCTGCGCAGCGAGACCCTGCTGGTGCTCGCGCTGTCGCTCGGGGCGAGCGCGCTCGCGGCGCTGATCAGCTTCATCGGTTCGCTGACCAAGCCCGGCGGGCTCAAGGACCAGGCGGCGACCCTCGTCGGCTCGCAGGCGCCGGGCCGTCCGTGGCTGGACCTGGCCTGGCAGCTGTTCGGTGTCGCCACCGCGCTCGTCCCGGTCGCGCTCGTCGCCCACCTGCTGGCCCGCGAGGGCACGGGCATGCCGGCCATCGGCTTCGACTTGCGCCGCCCGCGGACCGACCTGCTGCGCGGCGCCGCGGTGGCTGCGGCCATCGGCGGCACCGGGCTGCTGTTCTACCTGGGCGCGCGCGCCTCCGGGTTCAACCTGACGGTCGTGCCGGAGTCGCTGCCCGACGTCTGGTGGAAGATCCCCGTGCTGACCGCCTCCGCGGTCCAGAACGCGGTGCTCGAGGAGGTCGTCGTCGTCGGCTACCTGCTGCGCAGACTGGGCCAGTTGGGCTGGACACCGGTCGGTGCGCTGGTGGCCAGCAGCGTGCTGCGCGGTTCGTACCACCTCTACCAGGGCATCGGCGGGCTCATCGGGAACATGGCGATGGGCGTCGTCTTCGTTCTGCTCTACCGGCGCTGGGGCCGCGTGGGGCCGCTGGTGGCGGCCCACGCGCTGATCGACATCGTGGCCTTCGTGGGCTACGCGCTGCTCGCCGGGAAGGTCGGCTGGCTGCCGACCGCGTGAGGCCCCTCTACGGGTGGGCGTGCAGCTCGCCGTCGATCACGGTGACGGCACGGCCGCTGAGCCGCACGCGGTCACCGCGCAGCACCGTCCGCACCAGACCCGAACGCGCCGAGGCCTGCAACCCGGTGAGCTCGTCGCGGCCCAGACGCCGCGACCAGAACGGCGCCAGGGCGGTGTGGGCGCTGCCGGTCACCGGGTCCTCCTCGATGCCGACGGCGGGGAAGAAGCCGCGCGAGACGAAGTCGTAGCCGGTCGTCGCCGGGGACTCGGCGGCGGCCGTGACGATGAGCCCGCGCTTGGACGGCAGCGCGGCGACGGCGGCGACATCGGGGGTGAGCGCCCGCACGGTCTTCTCGTCGACGACCTCCACCAGCAGGTCGCCCACGTCGTCGCCGGTCTCGTGCACCGACAGCACGTCGGCGCCGATCGCGGCGCCGATGTCGTCGGTGACGACGACCGAGGTCAGCGGGGCTACGGGGAAGTCCATGGTGATGGTGCCGTCGTCGTCGGCCGTCGTCGTGAGGATGCCGCAGCGGGCGCCGAACCGTACCGGACCGCGGGCGGCGCCCGTGCTGTGCAGGATGTGCGCGGTGGCGAGGGTGGCGTGCCCGCACATGTTCACCTCGGCCTTGGGGGTGAACCAGCGCAGGGCCCAGTCCGCGTCCTGGGCGCCCGGCGTGGGGTGGGCGAAGGCGGTCTCGGAGAGGTTGACCTCGGCGGCCACCCGCTGGAGCCAGCCGTCGTCGGGGAAGGCGTCGGCGTCCAGCAGCAGGACGCCCGCGGGATTGCCGGCGAAGGGGCGGTCGGTGAAGGCGTCGACGATACGAATCCGCATGCCCGCGAGCGTACGGAGGCCCGGGCGCCACCGGCCAGGGCCAATCGAGGGGTTGTGGCCCGAGCCATGGGTGCCGCAGTCGCTCCCGCGCCCCAACCGGCGCCGGACCCTGCCCACTTGAGGGGCGCGAAGTCCGTGCGGGCCGGGTTCCCCGTCAGGCGGGCGGAGCCTCGTCGCCGGGCAGCGTGCGGACCAGGGCGCCGTGCGCGTCGAGCACGGCCCGGCACTGCGCGCGTTCCGGGTGATCGCCGTCCGGCCCCCGGAGGAGCACCGCGCGCTCGTTCCCCGGGTGGACGGGCCGGGCGAGTCCGGCCGCGACGGCGACGAGGTCGACCAGCGCGGACCGCCCCGGGACCTCCGGGTCCGCGGCAAGACGGATCACGAACGGCAGGGCGGCACCCATCGCGGCGCCCATCCGCACGACACCGTCCATCAGGACGTCGGTGAGCACCCGCGCGGCCTCGGGGGCGGCACTTCCGTCGAGCAGCGCGTGGAGGACGGCCGGAGTCCGCCGGGGCAGCCGGGGCAGCCGGCCCACGGCACTTCGGCGCAGGAACCGGGCCACCATGGCCTCCTTGGCCGCGGTGGCGATCACGCCCATGGTCGTCCGCCCTCCGGCCACGTCGCGCGGGGTCACCATTGTGACCTGGCCGCACCGGGTGCGGGGCGTCGAGGGCGACGGGCAGCGGGTGCGCGGCCGTGATCTCGAGGGGCTGGACGGCACTCCGGTCGTCCACGGGAAGCCGGTGCCCGGTCGCCGTGGGGCGTCCGGGCACCGGTGGGTCATGCCGCCGGGGGCGGCGGCGGTGCGAGCAGCGTTCCGAAGACCGTTTCGAAGAAGTCGTCGAAGGCCTCGCCCGAGCGGCCGGAACGCGCGGCGATCAGCGTGCCCTCCCAGGTGTTGAGGATGAACCGCGCCGTCCGCTCGGTGTCGAGGTCCGCCCGCAGCTCGCCGGCCTGCTGTGCCTCGGCGAGCGCGCCGGAGATCGACGAGGCCCACTGGCCGAGGGACGCACGGACCCCCGCGCGGATCGTCTCGCTGTGGTCGGCGATCTCGGCGCCGAAGTTGCCGATCATGCAGCCCCGGGTGAAGTCCGCGTCCACGGTCTCGTCGCGCAGGAACTCGAAGTGCGCGCGCAGCCGCGCCAGCGGCGCGGTGCCGGGTTCCGCCAGTTCGTGCGTCCGCCGGCCCGCGCCGTAGCGGTCGAGCGCGACGAGGGCCAGCGACTCCTTGCTGTCGAAGTGGTTGTAGAACGACCCCTTCGGAACGCCGGCCGCGTCCGTGATGTCCTTCACCCCTGCGGCGTTGTACCCCTTCGCGTGGAACTGTGCGACCGCCGCGTCGACGATCGCCTCGCGCATGCTCTGCCGGGCCATGGTGCCACCTCCGCACCGCAATATGGCCAGTCGTCTCTGATCTGTCAAAAATACACCCGGCAGGGCACGGCCCGCCGGGTCAGGCCGCCGCGTCCAGGACCACCCGGAAGCGGGCCTTGCCGGACATCATGCGCTCGTAGGCCTCGGGCGCCCGCGACAGGGGCATCGTCTCGACCATCGGGCGGATGCCGGAGCGCGAGCTGAACTCGAGGTTGTCCTCGTTCTCGATCGCGGAGCCGGTCAGGCTCCCGCTGATGGTGCGCGAACCGAGGACGAGGTCGGTCGTGGCGACGGAGACCGGGTCCATGGAGACGCCGACCACGACCATGTGCCCGCGCGGGGCGAGTCCGGGGACCAGCGGCGTCATCGACGTGCCGTTCGCCGCGGTGGCGACGATGGCGTCCGCGCCGCCCAGCTTGCGCAGCTCGGCTCCGGGGTCCTGCGCCGCGCTGTCGATGTAGTGGCTCGCGCCGAGTTCGAGGGCGAGCTTCTCCTTCTCCTGGCCGCGGGCGATGGCCGCGACGCGGTAGCCGAGCCGGGCGGCGTACTGGAGGCCCAGGTGGCCGAGGCCGCCGATGCCCTGGACCGCGACGAGCGCGCCGGGGCGGACGTCCAGCCGGCGCAGGGCGCTGAAGGTCGTGAGTCCGGCGCACAGCAGCGGGGCGGCGAGGGTGGGGGAGAGCTCGTCCGGCACCCGGACCAGGCCGCTGCTGCGGGTGACGAGGACCTCGGCGTAACCGCCGTCGGTGGTGGTGCCGGTCTGCGGCTGGTCGGTGCAGTTGACGAAGTCCCCGCGTCGGCAGGACGTGCACTCGCCGCAGTGACCGCCCAGGAAGCCGACGCCCACCCGGTCGCCGACGCGCCAGGCGCTCACGCCCTCGCCGACGGCGTCGATGACGCCGACGACCTCGTGGCCGGGGACGACCGGCTGCGACGGGTCGGCCCGCAGACCCTCCACGGCGAGCGCGTCGGAGTGGCAGACGCCGCAGGTCTCCACCCTCAGCCGCACGTGCCCCGCGGGCGGGGCGACGACCTCGCGGGTGACGAGCTCGAAGTTGCGGGCGCCTGTGACCTCGAATGCGCGGTACGTGGACATGGTTCTCCTCGACGGGTCGACCGGTGGGGTGGGGGGTGGCGGGGTGCGGGGGCCCCCCCGCGGGGGGCGCCCCCCGGGGCGCCGGGGGGGGGGGCGGCCCCCGGCCCCCCCCCCCCGGGCGGGGGGGGGCGGGGCCCCCCACAAAAAAACAGGGGGGCAAACCTCCGACA
>NZ_JBIATA010000051.1:21481-30926 GCF_042891295.1 Streptomyces sp. NPDC001902
CGTCGGGGGGGGGCGGCGGGGGGGGGGGGGGGGGGGGGGGCGGGGGGGGGGGGCCCGGGGGGGGCGGGGGGGGGGGCGGGGGGGGGGGGGCGGGGGGCGCGCGCGGGGGGGGGGGGGGGGGGGGGGGGGGGGGGGGGGGGGGGCCCCCCCCGGGGGGGGGGGCCCCCGCCGGGCCGCGGCGCAGGCCGCGCCCGTCACGCCGGAGCGACGGGCGGGCCTGCGCCGAAGAACCAATATGACCGGTCGTCTCAAATGCGTCAAGCGCCGCCCGGCGGCTCCGGCCGCACCCCGGGTGCGACGGCGCCGGCCCGCTCCCGACGGTGGTCGGGGCGGGCCGGCGTGGTGGCGATGGGGGGTGGGGCGGTCAGACGACCTGGGCGAAGCAGGCGACGCTCACGGCTGCCGCGAGCACCGTCAGGGATGCCGCCAGGAGCGGCTTGGGGATGCGCACGGGGGAGACCTCCGTTGCTCGGCCGGCGGAGCCGGCGGGGTTCACAGGCAGTAGCGGACGAGCCAGTCGTCGGCGGTGTACACGTCCCGGGCCGGGTCGGGTGCCGTGGCCGGGCTCTCCTGGACCATCTGTTCGGGCCGGACGCGCTCCGGCAGCTTGCCGAACCGGGCCCTGCGCGCCGCCGCGGCGGCATCGGGGGTCTTCTGTTGCGTGGGCGGCATCGCGTCGTCTCCTCCGCCGAAGGGTGTCGTTCCCGTTGACGATGTCCCCCATTCCGTCACCTGTCAAGGAAGTGATTCACCTCACGGCTCGCGGGGTGGGTGGCGCGGGGACGTGGTGCGTCACCTGTTTGACAGGTGATGAACGGTTCTGCGACAGTCGCACCACCCGGACAGGTGATCCGCTGGGCCGACCGGCCCGGGACGCGCGAGAGAGGCATGATCGTGACCGAGACGCACTACACCGCCGTCGTCACCGCCACCGGCGAGGGCCGCAACGGAGGCCGGGCGGCGTCCAGCGACGGGCTCCTGGACCTGACCCTCGCCGTCCCGGAGGAGTTCGGCGGCAACGGCGGGGCGACCAACCCCGAGCAGTTGCTCGCCGCGGGATGGGCCTCGTGCTTCCTGGGCGCGGTGAAGATCACCGCGGCGCAGCGCAAGGTGCGCGTGCACGACGTGGCCGTCGTCGCCGAGGTCACCCTCCACCACCGGCACGAACAGGGCGACTACGGCCTGAGCGCCGTGCTGCACCTGGAGGTCGGCGGCGTGGACCAGAAGACCGCCGACGAACTCGGTGCGGGCGCCCACCAGATCTGCCCCTACTCCAAGGCGCTCGCCATCCCGGTGACCGTCGAGGCCACCGTCGTCTGACGCCGTACCCGCCGCCGCCCACCCGCGGCGGCACCGTCCGTCCGCGTCGTGGGGGGGGGGCCGGCCCCCCCCCCCCCCCCCCGCCCCCCCCCGCCCCCGCCCCCCCCCCCCCCCCCCCCCCCCCCCCCCACGCCGTTCCCCCCGGGGCCGTCCGTGAGGGCCCCGTCCGGAGGTCGTCTTGCTCACGCTGCTGCTCATCGGACTGGTCGGCGGATTCGTCACCGCCGTCTCCCCGTGCGTGCTCCCCGTCCTGCCCCTGGTCTTCCTCTCGGGAGGGGTCCCGGCGACCGGGCAGGCGGCCGAACCGGCGCGCAGGAGCCGGCCGTACGCGGTGATGGCCGGGCTGGTCGTCAGCTTCAGCCTTATCACGCTGTTCGGCACCCTCGTGCTCGGTGCCCTGCCGGTGCCCCCGGACATCCTGCGGTGGGTGGGACTCGGGGTGCTTCTCCTGCTCGGCGTGGCCATGATGTTCCCCGCGGTGCAGGACCTGCTGGAGCGCCCGTTCGCACGCATCGGGCAGCGGCGGGTGGGTGGCGGACGCGGCGGCTTCCTCCTGGGACTCGTTCTCGGCACAGTCTACGTGCCCTGCGCCGGGCCCGTCCTGGCGGCGATCGCCGTCGCCGGCGCCACGCACCGGATCGGCGCGGGGACGGTCGTGCTCGCCGTCGCCTTCGCCGTCGGCACGGCGGTGCCGCTGCTCTTCTTCGCGCTCGCAGGCCGCAGGGTCGGCGAGCGGGTGCGCGCGTTCCGCGAACGGCAGCGGGGGGTGCGGTTCGCCGCCGGACTGACCTTCGTCGTCCTGGCCTTCGGCCTCACCTTCAACCTCACCGACGTCGTGCAGCGTGCCGTCCCCGACTACACCTCGCGGATCAACGACGCGATCGCCGGCCCCGGGCTCCCCGGTGGGCACGGCCCGTCCGGCTCACGGGAGCTGCGCTCCTGCGCGGAGGAACCGGCCTCCGTCCTCCTGGACTGCGGCGCGGCGCCGGAGATCTCGGGGATCCAGCAGTGGCTCAACACCCCGGGGAACGCACCGCTGACGAAGGAGTCACTGGCCGGCAAGGTCGTCCTCGTCGACTTCTGGGCCTACTCCTGCATCAACTGCCAGCGCGCCATCGAGCACGTCGACGCCTGGTACGGGAACTACCGGTCCGACGGCCTCGTGGTGATCGGCGTGCACACCCCCGAGTACGCCTTCGAGCGCGTCCCCGGCAACGTCGCGGCGGGCGCCCGGCGGCTCGGCGTCGACTACCCGGTGGCACTGGACAACTCCTATGCGACCTGGGACAACTTCGGCAACCAGGCCTGGCCCACCCAGTACCTGATCGACGCCCGGGGCAGGGTCCGGCACGTCGCCGTGGGCGAGGGCGGTTACGGCGGCACCGAGTCGCTGATCCGGCGGCTGCTCACCGACGCGCGCCCCGGCACCGCGCTGCCGCCCCCCACCGACGTACCCGACGACACCCCGACCGACGGGAGGCAGACCCCGGAGATCCCGCTGGGGGTGGGCCGCAGCGCGGCGGTGGTGAACGGACCCGTGGCCACGGGGACCGGTGAGTTCCGCCGCCCGGAGACGCTCCTGCCGGGACAGGCCGCCCTGACCGGGGCCTGGGACGCCGGCGAGGAGGCGATCACCAGCGGGCGGAACGCCGGGATCACCCTGGACTTCTTCGCCCGCGACGTCTACCTCGACGTCGGCGGCACGGGAACCGTCACCGCGACCCTGGACGGGAGGACCAGCACCTTCACCGTCTCCGGCGCCCCCGGCATCCACCGTGTGGTGACCGGGAGCTCGTCCCGGCAGGGCGTCCTGACGCTGAAGCTCTCGCCCGGACTCAGCGCCTACTCCTTCACCTTCGGCTGATCGCACGGCTGCCGGCCGGCCCTACCGCCCTCGTCCGCCCCGCGGCCGGGGGCGGTGGCCTGCGTTCCCGGGGGTTCCTGCCCGGCCACCGCGAACGCCGTACCTGCGCACCGCGCCACCGCGACGGGTGGGCGCCGATGACAGCGGACCCTGGCGGGGGACGGCGAGGTGCGGGCGGTGGGTGCCGACGACGGCCGTGTCCGTGCCGCTGTCGGGACCCGAGAGGGACTCGCCAACGGCCGCGCGGAGGAGGGTCACGCCGGGTACGGCCTCGCCCGCGAGCCGGATGCAGCCGGCGGTGTCCTGGCCGACGAGGGAACCGAAAGGGGCGGACCGGGTCGCCCGGCCCCGAGGGTGCCGTGCTCCCGATCCGCCCCGAACCGATCTCCGTGACGGGCGGTCACGCCGCCGCCCGCCCCCTGGCGGTGGGCGCGGCTCTTCAGAAGGCGTCGACGTCGACGACGGCCGCGGCGAAGGCCTCCGGCGCTTCCTGGGGGACGTTGTGCCCGATGCCCTTCAGCGTGCGGTGGGCGTACTTCCCCGAGAACTTGGCGCGGTAGGCGGCCCCCTCCCCGGCCGGGGTGAACGGGTCGGCCTCGCCGTCGAGGGTGATGGTGGGCACCCCGATCATCGGGCCTGCGGCGAGGCGCCGCTCCAGGCGGTCGTAGCGCGGATCGCCCTTCTCGAGGCCCAGCCGCCAGCGGTAGTTGTGGAGCACGATGGCCACGTAGTCCGGGTTCTCGAAGGACGCCGCGGTGCGGCGGAACGTGGCGTCGTCGAACTCCCACGTGGGGGAGTTGAACTGCCAGACCAGCCGGGCGAGGTCGTGCCGGTTCTCCTCCAGGCCGAGCCGTCCGCGCTCGGTCGAGAAGTAGTACTGGTACCACCACGCCCACTCCGCCTTGGGCGGCAGCGGCTGCTGGTTCGCCTCGCGGTTGGTGATCAGGTAACCGGTGACGGAGACCAGGGCCTTGCAGCGCTCCGGCCAGACCGCGGCGATGATGTCGGCGGTCCGCGAGCCCCAGTCGTAGCCGGCGAGGACGGCCTTCTCGATCCGCAGGGCGTTCATCAGGGCGATGACGTCGAGCGCGACCACCGACTGCTGGGCGTTGCGGAAGGCCCTGGGGGAGCGGAAGCGCGTCGTGCCGTGGCCGCGCAGGTGCGGGACGATGACGCGGTAGCCCTCCGCCGCCAGCAGGGGTGCGACGTCGACGTAGCTGTGGATGTCGTACGGCCAGCCGTGCAGGAGTATCACCACGGGGCCCTCGGCGGGGCCGGACTCGGCGTAACCGATGTTCAGGACGCCGGCGTCGACCTGCTTGAGGGCGCCGAGGGAGGTGTACGTCCCCCGGACGGACGCGGGTCCCCCGGTGCCCGGCCGCGGCCCGTGCGGTGTCGCCGCCGAGGCGGGCTGCGACGCGAGGCCCGACAGCCCCGCGAGTGACGCCGCGGCCGCGCCCGCACCGAAAACCTTGCCGAAGCTCCGCCTGTCGATCATTCCCAACCTTCTTTCCTGTTCCCGGGGTTCTCCCGGCGGCAACCCTCGCACGCGCATGCGTCACCGGTCAAGGCGGTGACGCAGGTGACGCACTGCCGACGTCGTCCGGGGGCCCACTGAGGTCCGGGGGAGGGGTGGCCGGGCGGGCCACGGAAGGGGATGGCAGGATGACGTCCGGTCGTCGCCCCGCGCGTGCCGCCCGTGTGGCCGCCGCTCCCGGACGGCCCCCTCGGGCACCGTGCGGCAGCGTCGCCGGCGGACGGCCCATCGCGCGGCTGCCGCGTCCGCATCGCGGCGGCAGGCGTCCTCGTCGCTACCGCAGGAGTTCCGTCATGTCCCACCGCACCGGCCTGATCCTCGACTTCGGCGGTGTCCTCACCACGCCTCTGCTGCCCGCCGTGCTCGCCTTCGAACGGCGCGAGGGACTGGCCGAGGGGGCGTGCATCACCGCGCTCTACCTCGACGAGGAGGGGACCCGGCGCACTCACGACCTCGAACGCGGCGCGATCACCCAGGTGGAATGGAACACCGCGGCGGCCCGCAGCCTCGGCGTGGCGCCCGACAACCTCATGGGCCGGATCTTCGCCGACCTCCGCCCCGAGACGGCCCTGATCGACGCCGCGGCCGCCGCCCGGCGCGCCGGGGTGCGCGTGGGGATCCTGTCCAACTCCGTGGGCTCCGCGCCGTGGGACCTCTACGACGGCCACGACCTGGAGGGTTCGTACGACGCGGTGGTCATCTCCGAGCACCACGGGATGCGCAAGCCCGAGCCCGCCATCTTCGAACTGGCGCTGGAGAAGCTCGGTCTGCCCGCCGAGGCCTGCGTGTTCGTCGACGACACCGAGCAGTACCTGGCGCCCGCGGCGCAGCTGGGGCTCGCGGGCGTCCACGCCAAGGACCCCAAGGAGACGATCGCGCAGCTGGAGGTCCTGCTCGGCGTCGCACTGACCTGAGCGGCGGGACCGGGACCGGGTGGGCCGCCGTGTGCGGCCCGCCCGTGTGCCCCTGGATCAGATTGCGGACGCCAGCCGCCGCAGGATCCGCTCCGCGGGCTCCTCGGTGGCGTGACGGTAGCCCGTGCCCGCCCACAGGTTGATCCGCTCGGGGTCGCCCGCGGCGGCGGCCGCCTTGCGCATCGGGCTGGTCAGGTGGTGCAGGGCCGGGTAGCCGGCCGGAGCGTGCCCGGTGTGGCGGTCGGTGAAGCCGTTGCGCAGTGCCCTCGCCGGACGACCCGTGAACGCCCGGGTCACCACCGTCCCGGTGCGTGCCGGGTCGGCCAGCGCCGCCCGGTGCGGCGCGGAGGTGCCGGCCTCCTCGGCGCGCAGCAGGACGGTGCCGACCATGACCGCGTCGGCTCCGGCCCGCAGCGCACCGGCCACGGCGGCCGGGGTCGCCAGGCCTCCGGCGGCGACGAGCGGCAGGGGCACCGCCGCGCGCACCTCGCCGAGCAAGTCCTCGAGGGGGACGGCCGCCGGTACGTGCTGCGGGGTGAGCGTGCCGGAGTGCCCGCCCGCGGCGGACGCCTGCACGGCCAGTGCGTCCGCGCCCGCCTCCGCGGCGGCCCGGGCCTCCGCGGCCGAGGTGACCGTCAGGACGACCAGGCTTCCGGCTGCGCGCAGCGCGGAGACGACCGAGGCGTGCGGGACGCCGAAGGTGAAGCTGACCACCGGCACCGGGTCGGAGAGCAGCAGGTCGACCTTGTCCGCCCAGTGGTCGTCGTCCTCGACGATCTCCGCCGCCGGCGCGTCGATGCCGTGCGTCCCGGCGTCGGGCGCGATGGCGCGGGCGTAGCGCCGGAAGGCGTCGGGGTCCACCGGGACGGGATTGGGTGCGAAGAGGTTGACGCCGAAGGGCACCTGTCCGGGCCGGACCGCGGCGATCTGCTCGGCGAGCGCCGCCGCGGTGCGGTATCCGCCGGGCAGGAAGCCCAGGCCGCCGGCTCGGGCGGCCGCGGTGACCAGCGCGGGGGTGGTGGGACCGCCGGCCATCGGCGCGGCGAGGACCGGGGCGTCGACCCCGAGTGCGGCCAGTGGCGAGACCATGATGTGAGTGTTCCTCCTGCGGGGCGGCGACGGTCGTTCGCGAGGTGGGCACGGGACGGGCGGTGCCGGCGGCGGGCTTCTCGCCGGCGTCACGGTGCGGCCCGTGTTTGCCAGTATACGACCGCCCAACTACTTTTATTAGACCGGTCGACTATCATCGGCCATCCCTGATCCGGCCGCCCTCCGCACGCGGACGGGCGCCGTTCTTCCTACCGTTGAGCACAGAGGAGAACCGACATGAGCGCTGACCCGAAGGACGCCGCGAACGACCCGATGCGCGAGACGCTGTCCCGCTGGAAGGCCGCCTTCGACGGCCACCGGCCGGACGAGATGGCCGAGTTGTTCACCGTGGACGCCCTGTTCCAGGGGTTCGGGCCCGAAACCACGGCCGGCCGGGACGCGGTGCGCGCCTACTACGAGGCCGTGACGGAGGACCGCTGGGCGGACGTGGGGAAGGCGCAGGGCTACCGCATCGGCGACCGGGTGGCCGGCGGCTTCGCCGACGTCGTCTTCCGGGGCGCGGAGGGGTGGGAGGCCGCCGTGCACCTCTCGCTGGTCCTGCAGCGCGAGGGTGACGACTGGCTGATCCGCGCCTACCACGTCTCGCGGATCGTCACCGACCACTGAGGCCGAAGGCCCCCCGTCCGCCGGGTGGAGCGCGTTGCGAGGTTCCGCCTCCCAGCAGGGAGGGCGGCGGTCGTGGCGCCGCCCCGGCCCGTGGGCGCAGGGTGGCAGGGCGCAGGACCGGCGGTTCGTACACCGGTCCGGCCGCGTGCCCGCCCGTCGAAGGTTCCGGCAGTTTCGAAGAGAGGCAACACCGTGAAGGAGTTCCTGGTCGAACTCACCACCACCGTCCCCGAGGGCACCGACCCCGCCGAGGTGGACCGGCGTCGCGCGGCCGAGGCCGTCCGCGCCGGGGAACTGGCCGCCGCCGGCCACCTCGTCAGGTTGTGGCGCCCCGTGGGCGAACTGCGCAGCATCGGCCTGTGGCGCGCCGCCGACGAGGCCGAGCTGTACGAGAAGGTCCTCGGCACGCTGCCGCTGTGGCCGTGGATGGCCGCGGCCGTCACCGCCGTGCAGTCCCACCCCAATGACCCGGGGAAGGCGAACGGCGACGCCTGACGGCGCACGCCCGCCGCACGCGGCACCACACGGCTCCCCGCCGCCCGGACACGGTCGCGACGGGGAGCCGTGGTCCGTCCGGTCCCGTCCCGGAACCCACCCGTCGAGGAATGTGTCATGATCCAATCAACCCGGCGCCCGGCCGCCGCACGCGGCGGCGCCCCCGGGTCGCCCTGGGCCCACGTGGCCCGGGCCGGGGCGGCGCTGGCGGCGGCCATGGGGGTCGGCCGGTTCGTCTACACCCCGATCCTCCCCCTGATGCACGTTCAAGCGGGCCTGACGGCCGGGGCCGGTGCGCACCTGGCGACGGCCAACTACGTCGGCTACCTCGCCGGAGCGCTCGCCGGGACCGTCCTCCCCCGGCTGACGCGCTCCGCCGCCGTCCTGCGCGGTTCGCTGGTGCTGCTCGTCGTGAGCCTCGCCGCCATGCCGCTCACGCACGCGACCGCCGTATGGCTGGTTCTTCGGCTGGTCGCGGGCACGGTGAGCGCGACGGTCTTCGTCATCGCCGTCAGCGCGCTCCTCGGGCGGCTGCGCGCGCACCCCGCACACCTGCCGGGCTGGGGCTTCGGCGGGGTCGGCGCAGGGATCGCGCTGTCCGGCCTGCTCGTCCTCGTCCTGCGCGGCTTCGCCGACTGGCGGGCCGCCTGGTGGGCGTCCGCCGCACTCGCCGCGCTGCTCGCCGTGCCGGCGTGGACCATGCGGACGGAACCCGCGCCGGACGCGCCGGATGCGTCGGTCGATGCGGCCCCCGGAGCGCCGGGGTGGACGGCGGCACCGCGCACGCATCGCTGGTTCGGTGCCCTGTTCGCGTCGTACACGCTGGAAGGCGTCGGCTACATCATCGCCGGCACCTTCCTGGTCGCCGCGATCGACCAGGGCTCACCCGGACGGCTCGGCACCGCCGCGTGGGTGCTGGCAGGGGTGGCGGCCGTCCCCTCCGCCGCGCTGTGGGCGTGGCTGGGACGGCGCTGGTCCCGCCCGGACGTGCTGCTCGCCGCGCTGGTCGTGCAGGCCGCCGGCATCGCCCTGCCGGCCCTGGTCGGGGGGTCCGCCGCCGCGCTCGTCTCGGCGTTCCTCTTCGGCGCCACCTTCATCGGCGTGAGCACGGTCGCCCTCGCGGCCGGGACGCATCTGCGGTTCCCACGTGCGGTCGCCCTGCTGACCGCCGGCTACTCGGTGGGTCAGATCCTCGGCCCTGTGGCCGTCGCGCCGCTGCTGCGCCACGGCTACCAGCAGGCACTGGTCCTGGCGGCACTGGTCGTCCTGGCCGCCGCCGCGGCGGCGTTCGTGCTGCGCATCGGGTTCCCGCACCGCTTGGACCTGCCCGCCCCTCGGGAAGCCGCCTCCGGCGGCGCCGCCCCCGTCCGGGGTCCGGGCCTTTGACAGTTCTCGACCGGTCGTCTACTTTATATGTGACCGGTCGTCTAGTGCACCGGATTCCCCATGACACCCCCTGGAAGAAGTAACACCATGAGCATTGAGGGTCAGAAGGTCGCGGTCATCACCGGTGCGTCGCAGGGCATCGGTGCCGGTCTGGTCGAGGCGTACCGGAAGCTGGGGTACGCGGTGGTGGCCACGTCGCGGAACATCGGCGAG
>NZ_JBIATA010000052.1:0-26118 GCF_042891295.1 Streptomyces sp. NPDC001902
CCTCGGCCTCACCGTCCGCTTCGACCCCATCGAGGCCGCTTAAACACCCGAGTTCATCACGCTGACCTGGTCTCAAGCTTCATTTTCGGACCAGTACTCGAGATCCTTCAAGGAGCCGACATGTCCGACGAACCCGCCGTCCGCGAGCTCCGCTTAGTGGTCACGGCAGCCGACTATGATGCGGCGCTGCACTTCTACCGCGACGTCCTCGGCCTGACCGAGCGCGGCGCCTTCACCTCTCCCGACGGACGCGTCACCATCCTCGATGCCGGCCGAGCCACCTTGGAGCTGACTGATCCAAACCACGCTGCCTTCATCGACGAAGTCGAGGTCGGGCGGCGAGTAGCCGGCCACATTCGGGTTGCCTTCCAGGTCGACGACTCCGCCGCCACCACGTCGAAGCTGGCCGCCGCCGGAGCTCAGGTGGTCGCCGGGCCGACGCGCACCCCCTGGAACTCACTGAACTCCCGGCTTGAGGCACCGGGCGCTCTTCAGCTGACTCTCTTCACCGAGCTCGACGCTTAGACGTTTCCCCGTTCGACGGCCAGGTGCAGCTTGGTGGTCAGGCCGCCGCGCGAGCGTCCGAGGCCGTGGTCGTCCGGCTCGGTGGCGATGCCGCCGGGCCGTTCCTTCTGCGGGTCCCCCCTTTTCCTGCCCCGGCGGCGTGCTGGTGGGCGCGCACGACGGTGGAGTCGACGTTGATGTCCCAGGTGATCAGGTTCTTCGCGTCGGCCTGGGCTTGGAGCTGGGTGAAGATTCGTTTCCAGGTTCCGCCCCGCTGCCAGCGGCGGAACAGGTCGTACACCCGGCCCCAGGGTCCGTAGTCGGTGGGCACGTCCCGCCATGGGATACCGGTGCGGATCCGAAACCGTATGCCGTCGATCCGTTGCCGCAGGGTCCATGTCGGCAGCCGGCTTCTTGCCCTTGGGCAGCAGCGGCCTCAGCACTGCCCACTGTGTATCCGTCAGATCTCCGCGTGCCACCGATCGAGATCATCCCACACCCAAGATCCACTTCCGATACACGCCCTAGTCCTGCATGAGGTTTCGCACGTAGCGCAGCACGCTGTACCAGGCGGAGTCCTCGTCCTCCATGACCGCGCCGTCGGCACGACGCATGCGTGCCAGCAGCCTGTCGCGCGCACCCTCCGGGTCGACGCCCTCGTCGGTGGCGGCCTCGGGGTCGTAGTCCGGCCGTTCCTCCTCCAGCGCGTGGAGGAAGAACGCCAGCGCGTCCACCGTGCTGTTGAGCAGGTGCGGTCCCCCGTCCTCCGGAATGCAGTACACGGCCCCGGTCCTGGTGTCGGCGACGACGTCGTCCATGCCGATCCCGCCGAGGGACAGCCACGACGACATGTCGAAGGGGCAGTTCGGGTACTTCGCCGAGACGGCCTGCCAGGCATCGCCGCCGATGCGCAGGTCGCCGTCGACGAGCCGCTGGTCCGCCACGAACCAGCCGATCCGGTCCGGAAGGCCCACGTCCCTCAGAAAGACCCGGGTCGGCTCGTGGATGACGCCGGCGAGGGCCGCGTCATCCACGGTCACCAGCTCGTCGGGGCCGAAAACCGACTCCATCGCGACGCGGTCGACCAGGGGTCTCATTTCGCAGCTCCCGGCCCTTCACTCGGGGGTTCCTGACGGCCGACGGTGATGACGGTCTTGCCGCGGGCATGGCCCCGCTCCACGTGGCGCATGCCCTCGGCAGCCTCCGCCAGCGGGTAGGTACGGTCGACCACGGGGGCCAGCCGGCCCGCCTCCATCAGCGCGGTGACGGCGAGCAGGTCCTCGTGGGTGGGCCCGGCCGGGGCCGCCGGGAGGATGACGCGCAGCCGCTGCCGGACGAACGCGTTGGCCGCGACCACGCGCAGCGTGGAGGCGACCGCACCGAACACGCGGCCGGGCGAACCGCCGCCGTTGGCCACCAGGATGCCTTCCGGGGTGAGTACCCGGCGCAGCCGGGCCGGCGGGTGGTTGCCGACGTTGTCCAGGATCAGGTCGTAGCGTGCGCCCGACCCGGTGAAGTCCTGCCTGGTGTAGTCGACGACGTGCGCGGCACCCAAGGAGCGTGCCAGGTCGGCGTTGCCGCGGCTGCACACCGCGGTGACCTCGGCGTCCAGGGCCGCAGCGATCTGCACCGCGAAGTGGCCCACGCCTCCGGCGGCGCCGTTGACCAGCACCCGCTGCCCGGCCTGGGCCCGGCCCACGGTGCGGATGCCGCGCAGCGCGGTCACCGCCCCCATCGGCACCGCCGCCGCCTGTTCGAAGGTCAGCCCCGCGGGTTTGGGGACCACCAGGTCGGGGGTGGTACGGGCGTACTCGGCGAACGAGCCCGGGCAGAAGCCCAGCACCTCGTCCCCGGGTGTGACGCCGTGCACGCCCGCGCCGACCGCCTCCACGTGCCCGGCCGCGTCGATGCCCGCCACCGGCACCCTCGGCCGGGTCGCCCCCATGCCGCCCATCAGCCGCGCCACATACGGGTCGCCGCGCATCATGTGCCAGTCGTACGGGTTGACGGCCGCCGCACGCACCCGCACCAGTACCTCGCCGGCTCCCGCCTCGGGCCGTTCGACGTCCTCCAGGCGCAGGACTTCCGGCGGACCGAACCTCTTCTGGACGATCGCTTTCATCGAGCTCCCCAGCCCCTCGTCGCCGACCGCCCGGAGCGGTACGCCCGGGCGATGCGCCACTCAACTCCCTTGTCACGCACGGTAGGTGTACGGCGTACACCCGTCAAGGGGCGTGGGAGGGGAAGGCCGCCCGGGCGGTGATCCTGCCGCCGCGTCAGGCCCGGTTCCGGAGCCGCTCCAGGCCGTCCAGCATCAGGTCGAGGGCGAACTCGAACTCCAGCTGGTCGTCGCAGCCGGCACCGACGACGGACCGCGCGTCATGGGCCACCGCCATGGCCAGCTCGGTGACGTGGGGGTAGCGTGCGGCCATCTCCTCGGGTGGCGGTGCGGCCGGATCCGGCTCGCCGCCCGGGCTGTCCTCGAACAACTCCTGGGAGAAGCCCAGGACACGGCTGCCCATGACGTGCATCGCATGATGGACCAGGTCCAGCGGGAAACCCCCGGCCCTGAAGATCCCGATCATCGAGTCCAGGTACGCCAGCACCGCCGGCGTCGGGGTCGTCCGCGCCTTCATCCGCGCCTCGATCACCCCGGACGCCCACGGATGACGCAGCAGCATCCGGCGCGCGGACAGCACACGCCCCCGCACCGCACCCTGCCAGTCCGCCCCGGCGACCGGCGGGTCGATCTCGCCGACCACGGCATCGATCATGCCGTCGAGCAACTCGTCCTTGTTCGCCACATGCTTGTACAGCGCCATCGGCACCACACCGAGCGCCCCCGCGATCTTCCGCATGCTCAGCGCCGCGACCCCGCCGTCATCGGCCAGGGCCACCGCGGCACCCAGGATCCGCTCCCGGCTCAACGGCTTGCGGGGCCGCGTCGTGGCTCCGGACTGCATGGCGATCTCCACCGTCCCCCTCTCAACTGCTCCACCGGGCCTGCCCCGACACGTCCCCACCGGCACGCGCCGACAGGCCGGGCCCCATCCTCCCCCACACCCGCCGCCGATGCGTGTGGGGTCAGCTGTCGCTGCGCCGGCGCGGGTGCCGGACGGCGGCGAGGCCGGTGCAGGCCGCGGCCGCCAGGAGCAGGAACGTCGCCCCCTCTCCGTAGTAGCCGGACGTGCTCGCGATGACCGGCCCGACGCACAGGATCGCGCCGTAGGACAGGACCTGGGCGGCCGTCCCCGACCGGTAGAACACCCCCACCGCGCACGCCACGGCCAGCAGCAGGAGAACCACGATGCCCGGCATGTCGTCACGCACCCACAGCAAAGTGGCCGGTGCGACCGCCGCGAAGGCCCCCGCAAGGCCGGGACGCAGGCAGGTCAGCATCAGCGCGGTGAGCCAGGCGGCGACCAGAGCCGTCATGGCCGAGCTCGAGTAGGCGTAGGAATCCCACGTGGAGATCACCACGGGCAGCGCCAGCAACGTCGCCACTAAGGGGGCCAGCCGTTCGCCCCGCCACAGGGAGCCGATCTTCACCCCGCCCGGTGCGGGTGCGGCGGGGGGCGCCGCCGCGCCCGTGCCCGCCACCGGAGGGATCGTCGGCGCCGACGCGGGCTGAGGGGGCGCCGGCGGTGCCGGCTGCGCGACACGCGCTGCCGGGGGCGGCCCGGCCGGCACCGCCACCTGCTCCTGCGGCCCCGCGAGGCGGGTGCCGCCGGCCGTGCCCGCCAGGCTGCCGCCGCTGTGCAGGTTCCCCAGGGCGTCGCGCAGGGCGCCCATGCCCAGGAACCGCTGCTCGGGCTGCTTGGCCAGCGCGCGGAGCACCACGGAGTCGACGGCGCCGGGCAGTTGCGGGCGCAGTGCCGAGGGCGGCACCGGGTCCTTGGCGAGGTGCTGGTTCATCACCGCGAACGGCGAGTCACCGGTGAAGGGCGGCCGGCCGGTGAGCAGCTCGTAGAACAGGCACCCCAGCGAGTACTGGTCGGTGCGCGCGTCCACCGCCGTGCCGTGGATCTGCTCCGGCGAGAGGTAGGCGGGCGTCCCCACGGTCATCCCGGTCGCGGTCAGCCGGGTCGCCGTGTCGGCGACGACCTTGGCGATGCCGAAGTCGAGGATCTTGACCTGGCCGTCAGCCGTGATCATCACGTTGGACGGTTTGACGTCGCGGTGGACCAGCCCCTGCGCATGGCTGTGGGCCAGGGCGTCGGCGACGTCCCGCATGATCGCCGCCGAGCGCTCCATCGTGAGGGGACCGTCGCCCAGCACCTCGGCGAGCGTGCGCCCCTCGATGAACTCCATGACGAGGTAGGGGACGACCTCCTCGCCGCCGGTGTCCTCACCGACGTCGTGGAGCACCGCGATCCCCCGGTGGGTGAGCGAGGCGACCGTACGGGCCTCCCGGCGGAATCGGGTCCGGAACTCCTCGTGCCGGGTCAGCTCCGGGGGCAGCACCTTGACCGCCACGGCACGGCCGAGCTCACGGTCGATCCCGCGCCAGACCTCGCCCATGCCGCCCCGGCCCACGGTCTCCACCAACTCGTACCGCCCCGACAGCACACGCACGGCGTACCTCCCGCCCCGTTCCCCACACACCCCACCCAGGTGACTTGGTGTCAGCCTATAGACGTACTTGTCACGTGTGAGCCGTTTTCCACAGGCTTCGGTGGGGGCGCAACGGCGTGAAGGGCGGCGCCCGGCGAGATCACATGCTCCGCGATCACACGATGCAATGCCGGAGACCGCGACCGTCACAACAGTGTCATTGAGGCACCTTGGCCACGTCCGGCTTCCCGCCATGCGCGAATATCGTCCCATACTCGGCATCACACCTCCCCCTTCCCCTCACAAACACACCGTTCATCTTGGCGTCCAGACAGTGTGATACGTTCATCGGGCATCGAGTTCAGGGGCGATGTGACCTGGACCATGACGGTCACTCAGGACAGGCTCCGCTGCAGGCCTGTCGGCCGGGCCGCCCTTCACTGACGGTCCGTTTCGCGACGCCACGGAGGAGTGCACCACGGTGCGTCAGGCGTCGAACTTCGTCTATGTGCGCACCGAACCGCGTGCGGACGCCCCGCTCTTCGGCGAGCAGTCGATCCACCCCGGTGCCCCCGGCACCGACCGGATCAGCGACTGGGGCAGCACCGCCCAGGCGGGGCAGCAGTTCGTCGTCGCCGGGAAGAAGGGCGACTGGACCGCGATCTGGTTCAGCGGCAGCAAGGTGTGGTTCCACAACCCGCGCGGTGTCAACACGATCCCCGCGCGCGACGTGACGATCGTCAGGCCCGCCGCGACCGACCCGGTGAAGGTCTACGGCACCAGCTACCCGGAGGCCGCCGAGTACCCCGCCGGTCTCTCACCGTCCACGCAGGCTCCGCTGAGCATGTACGGCATCCCGGCGGGCCAGGCCTACGTCTCCACGGCGGCCCCGGCCCTGACGGACGACTTCTTCCCCTCCAGCGGGAAGGTCGTCTTCGGCGCCAAGAAGATGTACACCGTCCAGTACGGTCACAAGACCGCCCTGATCTACGCGGATGACGTGACCGCCACGGGACGTCCGTCCCACCACGGCTCCTGACCCGCTCCTCGGACGGGTCCACCGGGAGGTCCGGCACGCACTGGTGTGCCGGACCCCCGTGTATCGCGGGCGTATCGAAAAGCGCATACGCCACCGCAACGGCCCCGCGTCTCCCATGGGGGCGTGAACGACAACGCATCCCCGTCAGCACCGCTCCCCCGCATGCGCAGGATCGTGCTCCTCGGCCTGGCGATCCTCGGCGTGGCGGGCGCCGCGTCCGTCGTGCGGCGCCCGCTCATGATGTCCGCTCCGATGTGCATGGCAGGGCGGTGGCACGGCTGCTTCGACACGTTCAACGGTGTGGTGCTCATGACGTTGGTCGCGCTGCCGTTGGCCTTGCTGGTGGTGTGGGTTCTGGCGCGCGGTCGGCGTGCCGTCGGCGGCACGTCGGCCTGGCGGATGTCGCTGGCCGAGGTGGGCATGGTCCACGGGACGGTGCCGTTCCTGTGGCTGACCATGATGCCGGGCGGCGGGGCCGGCGTCGTCCCCGCCCGGGTGAGCCTGGTACCGCTGCGGGACCTGGTCACGATGGGGCCGCTCGGGATCGTCGGCAACCTGCTGGTCTTCGCGGCGCTGGGGTTCTTCGCCCCGAGGCGGTTCGCGGCGCTGGCGTCCGTGCCACGGATCCTGGCGCTCGGGGCGGGCTGCTCGGTCCTGGTCGAAACCGCGCAGTACGTCCTGCAGTTGGACCGGGTGTCCTCCGTGGACGACGTCCTGGTCAACGCCGCAGGCGCCGTGCTGGCCGCGCTGGCGTCGCGCCGCTGGTGGCGCACCACGGCGCAAGCGCCCTCGGACCGGCCTCGCCCAGCGCCGGCACGGGCAGGCTGAGCGTCCGGTGGGCACACGTCGTCGCATACGTCGGCGATACGTCGTGGCGCCTAGGCTTCGGACATGCGCGTACTGATCGTGGAGGACGAGCCCTACCTGGCGGAAGCCGTCCGCGACGGTCTGCGGCTGGAGGCGATCGCCGCCGACATCGCCGGCGACGGCGACTCCGCGCTGGAACTGCTCGGCGTCCACTCCTACGACCTCGCGGTCCTCGACCGCGACATCCCCGGCCCCTCCGGCGACGAGGTCGCGCGGCACATCGTCGCCTCCGGCAGCGGCATCCCGATCCTCATGCTCACCGCCGCCGACCGGATAGACGACAAGGCTTCCGGGTTCGGGCTCGGCGCCGACGACTACCTCACCAAACCCTTCGAGCTGCGGGAGCTCGTCCTGCGGCTGAGGGCGCTCGACCGCCGACGCGCGTACGCCCGGCCCCCCGTCCGCGAGATCGCGGGCCTGCGGCTCGACCCCTTCCGCCGGGAGGTCTTCCGCGACGCACGCTACGTCGCGCTCACCCGCAAGCAATTCGCCGTGCTGGAAGTCCTCGTCGCCGCCGAAGGCGGGGTCGTCAGCGCCGAAGAGCTACTGGAACGGGCCTGGGACGAGAACGCCGACCCCCTCACCAACGCCGTGCGCATCACCGTCTCCGCGCTGCGCAAACGACTCGGCGAACCATGGATCATCGCCACGGTGCCCGGCGTCGGATACCGGATCGACACCGGCGCGCGTACGTAGACGCCCGGGGCCCGGTGCCCGCCCGCGGCGAACCGGGGCCCCGGAGGCGCTGCCGGCGCCGAGGCGACGGCCGGTCAGGCCAGGTTGCCCGCCGGGATCCGGGTCGGGGCGAACCACTGCTGGATCCAGTTCGGGTAGGCGAGCGGCGGCCGGCTGACCTCGTCGAGTTCGGCGAGGTCCTGCTCGGTCAGCGTCAGGCCGACGGCGGCGACGTCGTCCGCGAGTTGCTCCACCGTGCGGACGCCGACGATCACGCTGGTGACGGCGCGCTGCGCCAGCAGCCAGGCCAGGGCGACCCGGGCCGGGCCGACCTCGTGCCGCGCGGCGACGCCCCGGACCACGTCGAGCACCGCGAAGCCCCGCTCCTCGTCGAACGGTACGAAGTCGAAGCCGTTCCGGGCCCGGCGGGAGTCCGGTTCCGTGGTCACCCCGCCGCGGTCGAACTTGCCGGTCAGGAATCCGCCGGCCAGCGGCTGCCACACCGTCAGGCCCAGCCCCGAGTCCTCGGCCAGGGGCACCAGGTCACGCTCGGCGTCGCGGGCCACCAAGGAGTAGTGGGTCTGGTTGGCGACGAACGCCGCCCGGTGCTGCAGTGCGGAGATGCCCAGCGCCTTGCTGATCTGCCAGGCGGCCAGGTTAGAGCAGCCGATGTAGCGGACCTTGCCCTGGCGCACCGCGTCGTCGAGGGCGCTCAGCGTCTCCTCCAGCGGCGTCACGTGGTCGTAGTTGTGGATCTGGTAGAGGTCGACGTAGTCGGTCCCCAGCCGGCGCAGGCTGTCCTCCAGGGCCCGCATCACGTGCAGACGCGACAGGCCCTGGTCGTTGGGCCCCGGCCCGACGGGAGCGAGGAGCTTGGTCGCCAGCACGACGTCCCGCCGGCGCCGCCCGACCGCCCGGCCGAGCAGTTCCTCGCTCTCTCCGTCGGCGTAGACGTCCGCGGTGTCCAGGAAGTTGATCCCGGCGTCCAGTGCCGCGCCGACCACCCGGTCCACGTCCTGCTGCCCCAGTGCCCCATGGGGGCCGTACACCGGGTGGTCCTTGCCGCCGAACGTCATCGCGCCCAGGGAGATCTCGGAGACCCAGACCCCGGTGCGTCCCAGCAGACGATATTTCACCAGTCACTCCTCATCGCACATGTACTTGCTCGCGCAGGTGACCGGGATCCCTCCGCCTTTCCGGTCACTGCATCCGGACATCGCGTCCGGAAATTACGCTACACGATGTCCGGACGCGGTGTAATGTGACGTTCGCTGCCGGGCCCCCGCCCGCGACGACCCCAGGATCCGGACATGCCTTCGATCACCCGACGCCGCACCGCCAAGGTCGGCCGCCCCACCTCGGCCGAGGCGGACGTCCTGGACGCCACCCAGCGCCTGCTGGCAGGCGGCGCGAACTTCACCGAACTGGGCGTGCAGCAGATCTGCACCGAGGCCGGCGTCGCCCGCTCGACCTTCTACAGCCACTTCCGCGACAAGGTCGACCTACTGCTGCGCCTGGCCGGCCGGCTCATGGCCTCGTCCTTCGACCTCACCTCGGCCTGGCAGCCCTCGGCCGGCGTCGAAGGCCTCGAGGGGGCCTTCCTGCACGTCATCGAGGTCTACCGCCGGCACGCCGCCGTCCGGCGGGCACTCGCCGAGGTCGCCACCTACGACACGGCCGTGCGCGACTACTTCACCGCCGAACTCCACCAGTTCACCGACTGGACCATCAAGATCCTCCGCGACGAACAGGAGGCCGGCCGCACCCCCGCCGACCTCGACCCCGTCAGCGCCACCCGGATCATCGTCACCGGCGGCGAGCGCGCCCTGACCGACCAGGTCACCACCGGAGACCCCGCCGGCGACCCCGCGTTCGCCCGCGAACTGGCACGCACCTGGTGGCACGGCGTCTACCGCCGCCCCATCGGCTAGTGCCCACGGGGCGTCCGCAGCCCGCCGACGGTACTAGGGTGGGCAGTGGAGGTCTGTGACACAGCCCGGAACGGGTGACGGAGCAGGGAGACCCGCGACGCGGTACGCGGTCCGCCGCAGGCCCGGCCGCCACGAGCGGTGACCGGCCCGGACCGCGGGCACGCCGCCGGCATTGGGGATGGACCAAGGGCGGTTCTGAACCATGAGAAGCACACATCGGCTTGAGCCCAACGCGGCGAACCTCGGCGGCGGCCCCGTTCTCGCGGCGTGGGAACGGTTCGTGCAGGGCGAGGACCACGTCCCCGGTGTCCGGCCCCTGGTGGCGATCTCCTGGCAGCGCTGCCGAGAGCAGTACCGAGTCGATCCCCACCTCACGAAGGCTCCGCCGGCCGTCATGGAGCCGGACCACACGCCCGAGCACGACGTGGTCTTCGCCGAGCTGGGCTTCCGTGCCGCCGCCGTGGCACATGAAGTGGGCAACCTCGGTGGGCTCGTCACCGTCACCGACGCCACCGGCCGGATCCTGGCCGCGTGGGGTGATCACGCCACGCTCGCCCGAGCCGACGACTGCAATCTGGCGCCCTGGTTCTGCTGGTCCGAGTGCGCGGTCGGCACGAACGGCATGGGCACGGCGCTCGAGGCGCACGGCCCGGTGCCGATCAGGGGCGCGGAGCACTGGTGCCAGGCGTTCCACAACTGGGTGTGCGCGGGCATCGCGGTGCGTGACGTGGTGACCAGGGAGCCGATCGCGGTCCTCAACGTCTCCTTCTGGCGCAACGGGCTTCCCGCGGCCGCCGAAAGCTGGCTGGCCGGCGCCGTCACCATGACCCGGTACCCGCTGAAGAGGCGCGCCCGGGACAGCGGCGCGGAGTTGGTCGCGGCCTACACCCAGGCCAGGGCGACGTCCGGTGCGGCGCTCGCCGCCGTGGACACCGCGGGCAAGGTGGTGATCGCCGACGACATGGCGAGCGTGCTCCTGGGCGTCCCCGCGTACACCCCGGCGATCGACCCCACCCTGCGTTGGAACCCCGGGCTGCCGGAATTCATCGCGGCCGCCCGGTATGCCAGCAGGCAAGGGGCCCACGATCCCGACTGGGTCGGCTCGACGCAGATCTTCGCCCACCTGGCCGATGAGCCGACGACGATCACCATCCGGCCCGTCTTCTCCTCCGGGCACCTGATCGGGAACCTGGTCCTGTTCGGGGTTTCCGACGGGGCACGGCTGCCCCAAAGGGAGGGGTCCTCCCACCCTCGGGTGCCGCCGCGCCGACTGGTCGCGATGCGCGACAACCGGATGGTGCTGCTGCGACTGCCGGAAGTCTCCTTCGCCGAATCGCACGGAAACGACGTGTGGCTCTCCACCGATCAAGGTCGATTGCGAGCCGCCTCCCTGAGCCTGGACAAGCTCGACAGCGATCTGGCGGATGTCGGCTTCCTGCGGGTGCACCGCCGTTACGTGGTCAATCTGAGCCGCATCCGGGAGGTCGAGCGCGGGCTCAAGGGCGAGCTGTCCCTGGTCATGGATGACCGGACGAACGAGATGGTGCCGGTTTCCCGGCGGAACGCGCCAGCCGTGCGCCGCGCGCTGAACATCTGAACCACGACGCACCCTCTGATCCGGAAGGAGATCCCCGTGTCCGACATCCCGGACGCCGTTGCCGGCGAGACGGACGCCGGCAACGCGGGCGGCCTCGGCCTCTCCGTCACCGGGCACCGCGGCCGGCCGATCGGACGCGCGAGCAACCGCGACTGGTGGCCGAACCGGCTCGACCTGAGGGTCCTGCGGAAACACCCCGCCGAGGCCGATCCCATGGGTGAGGACTTCGACTACGCGGCGGCGTTCCGCACGCTGGACCTCGACGCCCTGGCGCGCGACGTCGACGACGCGCTGACCACGTCGCAGGTGTGGTGGCCGGCCGACTTCGGCCACTACGGGCCGCTCGTGGTCCGGATGGTCTGGCACTGCGCCGGGACCTACCGCATCCACGACGGCCGCGGTGGCGCGGGCGCCGGCATGCAGCGGTTCGCGCCGCTGAACAGCTGGCCGGACAACCGCAACCTCGACAAGGCGCGCCGGCTGCTCTGGCCGGTGAAGAAGAAGTACGGCCGCAAGATCTCCTGGGCCGACCTGATGGTCTTCGCGGGCAACCGCGCCCTGGAGACGATGGGTTTCACGACCTTCGGCTTCGCCGGCGGCCGGGCGGAGGTGTGGGAGCCCGACGAGGACGTCTACTGGGGTCCCGAGCACGCCTGGCTCGGCGACGAACGCCATGGCGGCGTCCGGGAGCTGCAGCGCCCCCTGGCCGCCGACCAGATGGGCCTCATCTACGTCAACCCGGAGGGGCCGAACACCGTCCCGGACCCGCTCGCCTCGGCACGGGACATCCGCGAGACCTTCCGGCGCATGGGGATGAACGACGAGGAGACCGTCGCGTTGATCGCGGGCGGCCACACGTTCGGCAAGACCCACGGCGCGGCCGCCCCGGACGCCCACCTCGGCCCCGAGCCCGAGGGCGCCCCGCTCGAGGAACAGGGCCTGGGATGGAAGAGCAGCTACGGCACCGGGAAGGGCACGGACACCATCTCCAGCGGGCTCGACGGTACGTGGACGCCCACCCCCACGACGTGGGACAACAGCTTCTTCGAGACCCTGTTCGGCTACGAGTGGGACCTGGAACTGAGCCCCGCCGGTCTGTGGCAGTGGGTCCCGCGGGACGGCGGCGGGGCCGGTACGGTCCCGGACGCCCACGACCCGTCGACGACGCACGCCCCGACCATGCTGACGACGGACCTGGCGCTGCGGTCGGACCCGGGCTACGAGCCGATCTCACGGCGCTTCCTGGACAACCCGGACCAACTGGCGGACGCGTTCGCGCGGGCCTGGTTCAAGCTGACGCACCTCGACATGGGCCCGGTCCAGCGCTACCTCGGACCGCTGGTCCCCCGGGAGACGCTGCCGTGGCAGGACCCGGTCCCCGCCGTGGACCACGAGCTCGTCGGGGCCGCGGACATCGCCGTGCTCAAGAGCCGGCTCCTCGCCTGCGGGCTGTCGGTCTCCCAGCTCGTCTCGACCGCGTGGGCGTCGGCGTCGACGTTCCGCGGCAGCGACAGGCGCGGCGGGGCGAACGGCGCGCGCATCCGCCTCGAGCCGCAACGGGGGTGGGAGGTCAACGAGCCCGACACGCTGGCACAGGTGCTGCGCACCCTGGAGGGGATCCAGGAGGCCTTCAACGGCTCCCAAGCCGGGGACGCGAGGATCTCGCTGGCCGACCTCATCGTGCTCGGCGGGGCCGCCGCCGTCGAGCGGGCCGCCGGGACGGCCGGCCACGACGTGCACGTCCCCTTCCTTCCGGGACGCACGGACGCCACGCAGGAGTGGACCGATGTGGAGTCCTTCGCCGCCCTCGAGCCGACCGCGGACGGGTTCCGCAACTACCGCGGCAAGGCCGACCGGCTGCCGTCGGAGCACCTGCTGGTCGACCGCGCGAACCTGTTGGACCTGAGCGCGCCCGAGATGACCGTCCTGGTCGGTGGCCTGCGGGTGCTGGGCGCCAACCACCGTCAATCGCCGCTGGGCGTCTTCACCGCGAAGCCCGGGTCGCTGAGCAACGACTTCTTCGTGAACCTGCTCGACACGCGCACGGAGTGGGAGCCGGCGTCCACGACCGCCGAAACCTTCGTGGGCCGCGACCGGGCGACCGGCGAGGTCAAGTGGACCGGCAGCCGCGTCGACCTCGTCTTCGGCTCGAACGCCGAGCTGCGTGCGGTCGCGGAGGTCTACGCGAGCGACGACGCACGGGAGAAGTTCGTGAAGGACTTCGTCGCCGCGTGGGACAAGGTCATGTGCCTCGACCGGTACGACCTCGCTTGATCCTCCCAACGGTGGCACATGGGGGACGAACGGTAGCCGGTCGCGGGCGAACGGCATGAGCCGGCCCGCACGCGCGCTCACCCTTGTCGGTGTGATCCATACGGCGTAGCGTGCTTATCGGGTAGCAAATTGTCCGCTTTTCGGAGCAATTCAATCCACCCGCGCCGAATTCCACGTCAATTCGGAGAACATCTTCGAAGGAAGGTGTGCGACCGGCCGCGGAGCACCGCCGCCGGCGGAAGTGGACACAGCGATTCGGCATGAGGAGAGTGAAGCCCCGATGACGACCACGCAGGAGCGATCCGACCTGCTGGACAAGATCGGGTTGGTCGAACAGAACAAAGCAGCGCTGGGTCAAGTGCTGGGAACCGGGAGCATCGGATATGCCGCCGAGAAACCGGACGGCACCATGCAGGCCACCATTCGAATCCACCCGGATGAGCTGATCTGGGATCCATCAATTCTGGTCATGCCCCATGGAGGCGATATCGAGCTCGAGCTCATCAATGACGACCTGAACACGCACTGCGCGCTCCTGCCGAGCAATGGCGACCGGAAGTTCATCTGGCTGGTGAACCATTCGCGCGGACGGGCGACCCTCAACCTCGACGGACCGGGCTACTACTGGTACTGCTCGCCCACGGGCAACGACGAGGGCCGGGGGTTGACCGGGGCCATCGTCGTCCTGGGAGAGGCTCCGCCGGAGGCTCGCCTCGACCGCCCCGAGCAACCGCGGCCGTAGGAAGGAGGAGGAGATGTCCCTCGACTACGTGGACGCGGGTGAGGCAGTCGACCAGGGGTTGCTGAGCGGCAAGGTCGCGGGCGGGGAGGTCGCGCCGCCGGTGGTGGCCGGCCTCGACTACGAGCGCATGCTCAACGCCCGCCAGGAGCCGCACAACTGGCTCACCTACTACGGCGCCTACAACGGGCAGCGGTACAGCCCCCTGGACCAGATCAACACCGAGAGCGTCAAGCGCGTCGTCCCCGCATGGGTCTTCCAGGCGGGCACGACCGGACTGATCGCGGGCGCGTCGACCTACTCGTTCGAGGCCGCCCCGATCGTCGTCGACGGGGTCATGTTCGTGTCCGGCTGGGACGGCTGGGTCTGGGCCCTCGACGCGAAGACCGGCGTGGAGATCTGGCGGTACAAGCACGCGGTCCCCTTCGACGTGTCCTTGTGCTGCGGGAACGTGAACCGGGGGGTCGCCGTGGCCCAGGGGAAGGTCTTCTCCGTCACGCCGAACGCCCGTCTGCTCGCCCTCGACGCCACCACCGGAAAGCGGGTCTGGGACACGACCTACGGTGATGTCCGCGCTGGGGAGAGCGCCACACTCGCCCCGCTGATCGTGAAGAACATGGTCATCGTCGGCAGTTCCGGCGGCGAGTTCGGCGTACGCGGCCACCTCGACGCGTTCGACCTCGCCACCGGCGAGCACCAGTGGCGCTGCTACACGGTGCCCAAGCCCGGGGAGCCGGGCTCGGAGACCTGGCCCGCCCACGGCGAGGCCTGGGCGCGTGGTGGGGCGAACTGCTGGGTCACCGGCACGTTCGACCCGGAGACGAACCTGCTGTACGTCGGCACCGGCAACCCGGCGCCCGACTTCGACGGAGCTGTCCGCGAGGGTGACAACCTCTTCACCGACTGCGTCATCGCCGTCGACGTCGACAGCGGTCAGATCCGCTGGCACTACCAGTGCACCCCGCACGACGTGTGGGACTACGACAGCATCGCCGAGTGCATCCTGTTCGAGCGGGACGGGCGCAAACTGCTCGGGCACTTCGACAAGAACGGCTACTTCTTCGTCCTGGACCGCACCAACGGGGCGAGGGTCGGGATCACCCCCTTCGTGGACCGCATCACGTGGGGGGCCATCACGAGGGACGGCCGGGTGACGGCCAAGCTGTACCCCGACGAGGAGGGAGTACCCGTCCACTTCTACCCCGGTCCGGCAGGCGCGAAGGAATGGACCCACGCGGCCTACAGCCCGAAGTCCGAGCTGTTCTACGTGCCCGTACAGGACACGGGTGCCACGGCCACCCGGCGGCGCCGGGAGTTCAAGGAGAGCATCCCCTACTGGGGCGCGGGCGTTCAGGTGGACATCGAGGACATGGCGGGGTCCGTCAGCGCGTTCGACGCCGACGGCGAGGAGAAGTGGCGCTGGCGCAACGAACTGCCGATGTGCGCCTCGGTGCTGGCCACCGGTGGTGACCTGGTGTTCGCCGGTGAGCCGTCCGGCGAGTTCAACGCGCTCGACGCCCGCACCGGGCAGGGGCTGTGGCAGTTCCAGTGCGGGAGCGGCCACCACAGCAGCCCGACCACCTACATGGTCGACGACAGGCAGTACATCGCCGTACCGGTCGGCTGGGGCGGGTGGGCCGAGGGATTCCTCCCCGGCATGCTCGGCGCGGGACACGGGAGCGCCCTGATCACCTTCGCCCTCCCGGAATGGTCGTAGCGCGCGACCGGAGCTCGCCGTGACCGGCCAGAGAGGAGGTGAGTCCATGGAACCCCAGCTCGCTGTGTGGGAGACGCCCGAGTTCGAGGAGATCGCGGTCGCGGCCGAGGTGACCATGTACGTCGCCCGGCTGGAGGACTAGCGGACCGACGGCTCGGGACGCCGAGAGCGGCCGGGCCGACGACGGACCCGGACATTCGACGAACGGAGTGCCGGCGTGTTGCTGCGAGTGCTGGGCTCGGCGGCGGGGGGCGGGTCCCCGCAGTGGAACTGCGGCTGCCGCGTGTGCGCCGCGGTCCGCTCAGGGGCCGGCCCCCCGCGCACCCAGTCCTCGATCGCCGTCAGCGCCGACCGCTGCCGGTGGTTCCTCGTCAACGCCTCACCCGACCTCCGCGCCCAGTTCGAGGCCTTCCCGGGCCTGCACCCGCAGGGCGACCGGACGACGCCGCTGGAAGCGGTGCTGCTCACCGACGCCGAACTGGACCACACGCTGGGTCTGCTGCTGTTGCGGGAGGCCCGTGCCCTGCGGGTGTACGCCACTCCGGCGGCACACAAGACCCTGTGCGACGGCTCGGGAATCCTGAGCACGCTCCAGCACTACTGCACCGTCGAGTGGCGGGCGGTGATCCCCGGCACCGACCTGGCCCTGGCGGACGGGCTGTCCTGCCGCGCGTTCGACGTACCGACCGTCAAACGCGCCCGGTTCGGGGGCGAGGCGGACCACGGCCGCGTCGTGGGCTACCGGCTGACCGACGAACGCAGCGGGGGGACGCTGGTCTACCTGCCGGCCGTGCAGTCGCTGACGCCGGCGCTGTGCGCGGAGCTCGAGGGCTGCGGATGCCTGCTGTTCGACGGGACCTGCTGGCGCGACGACGAGCTCGTACGGCTCGGGCTGGCCGGCAAGACGGCCCGGGAGATGGGCCACCTGCCCATCGACGGCCCGGACGGCAGCCTGGCCCGGCTCCCGTCGCTGGCCGCGGGGCGGACGGTGCTCGTGCACGTCAACAACACCAACCCGATCCTCCTGGAGGACGCACCCGAGCGGCACATCCTGCGGGAAAGCGGCATAGAGGTGGCCACCGACGGCCTCGAGATCCAGGTGTAGAGCCGTGACGACGACAACCACGAGAACCGGCGCCGACGACTTCGTCGAGGCGTTGCGGGCCCACTCGCGGCGGTACCACGACCAACACCCCTTCCACGTCCGGATGAACACAGGCCGGCTGAGCCATCGGCAGATCCGCGGCTGGGTGGCCAACCGCTTCTACTACCAGGAGAACATCCCCCGCAAGGACGCCGCGATCCTTTCCAACTGCCCCGACCTCGACGTCCGCCGCCGCTGGATCCGCCGGATCACCGACCACGACGGCAGCGCCGCCGGCGAGGGCGGCATCGAGGCGTGGCTGCGCCTGAGCGAGGCCACCGGGCTGACCCGCGACGAGGTCCGGGACCACCGGCACCTGGTACCGGGCGTGCGGTTCTCCGTCGACGCCTACGTGAACTTCGCCCGGACCCGCCCGTGGGTGGAGGCGGTGGCGTCCTCGCTCACGGAACTGTTCGCGCCCGACCTGATGGCCGCGCGCCTGGCCGCCTTCGAGCGCTGGTACCCGTGGATCGACCCCGACGGCCTCGCCTACTTCCGCACCCGCCTGGAGCAGGCCCCGCGCGACTGCGAGCACGCCCTCCAGGTGGTCACGTCGCACTGCCTGTCCGCCGAGTCGCAGGCGCGCGCCGTCGACGCGCTCGCGTTCAAGTGCGACGTCCTGTGGAGTCTCATGGACGCCATCGACCAGGCCTACCCGGAGTGACCGCCATGGACCCGACACCGCAAGGAGCGACCCGGAGCAGGACCAGGACAGGACCCGGTGTCGAGGTGTGCGGCCCGGACCGGCCCCGGCTGGCGCGTCATGTCCGGCTCGCCTTCTGCCGGACCAGGCAGCGTCAGGTGCTGCTGCACCCCGAGACGGTGGTGGTCCTGAACGGCAGCGGCGCGGCGATCCTCGAGCTGTGCGACGGGCAGCACACCGTGGCCGAGATCGTGACCGAGCTGGGCGCCCGCTACCAGACCGTCCCGGAGGAAGAGGTAAGGCGGTTCCTGACCCGGCTCGTCACCCGGCGCTGGATGGAGCTCACCGATGGATAGCCCGTTCGGGTTGCTCGCCGAACTCACCTACCGGTGCCCGCTGGCCTGCCCGTACTGCTCCAACCCGCTGAACATGGCCGGTTACCAGGACGAGCTGGCCACGGACGAGTGGCGGCGGGTGCTGGCCGAAGCCGGCGACCTGGGCGTCCTGCAGTGCCACCTGTCGGGCGGGGAACCGCTGCTGCGGCGCGACCTGGTGGAGATCACGGCGGCCGCCCACCACCTGGGCCTCTACACCAACCTCGTGACCAGCGCCCTCGGGCTCTCCCGCTCGAAGGCCGAGCAGTTGAGGGCCGCCGGCCTGGACCACGTGCAGATCAGCATCCAGGCCCACGAGGCGGCCGCGTCCGACCGGATCGCCGGCGTCCCGTCCTTCGACCGCAAGATCGAGGCGATGCACGTGGTCAAGGAGCTGGACTGGCCCCTGACCATGAACGTGGTCCTGCACCGGCACAACATCGACCGGGTCGCCGACGTGCTCGACCTGGCCGAGGAGGTGGGCGCCGACCGGCTGGAGCTGGCCAACACCCAGTACTACGGCTGGGCCTGGCGCAACCGTGCCGCGCTGCTGCCCAGCCGGGCCCAGCTCGAAGCGGCCGAAGTCGTCGTGCGGGCAGCCCGTGAGCGGTTGCGGGACCGCATGGACGTCATCTACGTCATCTCCGACTACTACAGCCGCTACCCCAAGCCCTGCATGGGCGGCTGGGCGTCCCGGCAGCTGACCGTCACGCCGAACGGGGACGTCCTGCCCTGCCCGGCCGCCCAGTCCCTGCCGTTGCCGAGGGCCAGCGTGCGTGAGAACCCGCTGGCGTGGATCTGGAACGAGTCCCCGGTGATGACCGCGTTCCGGGGAACCGACTGGATGCCCGAGCCCTGCCGGAGCTGCTTCCGGCGGGAGCTGGACTTCGGCGGCTGCCGTTGCCAGGCGTTCCTGCTCACCGGCGATGCGGCCCGCACCGACCCGGTCTGCCACCTGTCGCCCGACCATCACCTGGTCGCCCGGGCGGTGGCGGCCGCCAACGCCGGATCACGTTCCGACGACCCACCGCTGGTCCCCCGACCGCACCGGGTTCGCCGGCCGGACCGCATCCCGGGCGGCTAGCCGCCGAACCACAACGGCAGCGCGGCAGCGGCGATGATCAAGGTGACTCCGCTCAGCAGGTCCGAGCGGATCCGGATGAGGCGCGCCGCGACCCGACCCAGCTGCAGTCCGACCAGCGACATCGCCGCCGTCATGATTCCGAATACGGCGGCCGAGAACCACGGCGAGAGCCCGAGGATCCCCAGGCTCGCCCCGGCGAACAGGTTGTCCAGGCTGAGCGTCAGCGGGATGCCGAACAGCGCCCACGGATGGTCCAACTCCTCCGGCTCGGGGTGCCGAAGGGCCGAGACGACGAGGTAGAGACCGTAACCACCCAGAGCGGCCGCACCCACCAAGTCGGCGACGTCTCCGATGGATTCCCCTATCCGGCGACCGATCAACAGCCCGACCAAGGGCATGACCGCGTCCCACAGCCCGAAGGTGAGCGCAACCTGCACCGCGCGCTTCAGACCGAAGGGGACGGTGCCGAGCGCGATCGACACCCGGAAATTGTCGAGACTGAGTACGAAACCCAGGACCAGTATTTCCCAGATCATGGCGATGCCGCTGCCCGATGACGACCGATGACGGCGGGGCCGAATCCGCCGCGCGGAATGACCGCCAGGTTGGAAACGATATCCCGGACGTCCCGCGCAACAAATCCGCGGAACCGATTTCCGGAGCACTGTCAACACTACTCGCCGCGGCGCGCGCGGCCAATTGATCCGCGGAACTGCCCTGCCGCAGCACCCCCTCCCCCGGCGCGCCTGCGGCCGCACGGAAAACCCGAGGCGCGGGGGGAGGGGGTAGCGGACGGACCCGATGCCGACGGTTCAGACCAGCTTCGCCCGGAAGATCTGCTGCGTCTCGTCGCGCTGTGTACGTGTCGCGCCGCGGTCGCTGGTGAACACCACGACGCCACGGTGCAGGGCGGGCCAGGTGCCGTTGCCCTGGTGGCTCACCTGGGTGGCTTCGGACCAGCCCTTCGCGCGGTCGAGGGTGGCGGTGAAGACCTTCCAGCGCCAGTCGGCCGAGCGGGAGTCATACCAGACCGCGCGGACCGTGCCATCAGGGTCCAGGCCGAGCCTGGCCCGCTGGCTCATGGCTTCGGCGTCGAGGGCGACGTTCTCGGACGCCGTCCAGGTCGTGCCGCCGTCGGTGGAGCGGCTGGCCCGGAGCTGGAGGTTGGAGCCGGAGCTCTGGAGCGCACCGCTCTCCCAGATCGCGACGAACGTCCCGTCCCGGTCCACGGTCAGGCCCGGGTGCCTGTCCGAGCGGTCACTGACCCTGCTGACCTGGACCGGAGTGCTCCAGCCGCGGCCCGGCGCCTTGCGTACCGACGCCAGGACCTGCCAGTTGTCCGGGTCCGTACCGCCGGCGGCCGGCTGGCCCGCGGGCGGGGTGTGGCCGGTCCACAACGGGTCCGGGTCGTAGCGGTCGTCCTGCCAGCTGATCACGGCGTGCTTGCCGTCGTGGACGGCGACGACCGGGAACAGCGAGGCGGGGTAGCGCGGCGAGCGCGCATCGCCGGGCACGCCAGGACCGGTCGCCTTGCCCGCCGCGGAGATGTTCACCGCGGCCTTGTCGATGCCGACGATCTGCGCGTACACGTCGAACGCGCCTTCGCCGTTGTCGGACCAGGCGACCAGCGGATGCTTGTCGTCGACCAGTGCCAGTGCCGGGTGGACGGCACGCCCCTTGCCCTTGCTGATCTTGGCCGGGGCCTTGAAGGAGCCGCCGCCGTCGGTGCTGTGCGCCAGGAGGATCACCGGACGGTGCGGCTGCTCCTTGCCCTGCTCGTCCTGCCAGGCCACCCACACGTCATGGGAGGTCGCCACGATCCGCGGGAACCGCGCCGTCGCCGAACGGCCGGACAAGGTGACGGACCTGGTGATCCTGCCCTTGCCGTTGAGCCGGCGGTAGACCACCTTGCTCGCCTGGTTCTCGTGCACCTCCGCCACGACGTGCGTGACGTCGCCCACGACCGCGACATCGGAGAAGCCGGTGAACATGCCCAGGTCGCCGGTGACGAACGCCGCCTCGTCGTGGGCGGTGTCGGCGGCCGGGAGCGCGATCTCGGGCCGGGGGTCGGCCGGAGCGCCGACGGAGACGAAGACGGGCGAGGTGGCACCGCGGAGCTGGTCGGGCAGGTTCGGGTCGGCGTCGGAACCGGAGGCGCTGCCGGGGGAACGGGCCTCGGCCCGGTACCAGCCGTGGTCGGTGCCCTTCAGCACGAGCGGCAGTTCGTAGCTCTCGTTGGCCCGTTGCGGCCGGTAGCTCGCGATGGGGCCCGCCGATCGACCGGGAGCCGCGTAGACGTGGACGGTGGTTCCCTTGCCACCCCTGACGTTCACACGCAGCGTGGCCTTCTTGGGCAGCTTGCGGTCGGCCACGACCACCTCGTCGCCGCCGATCGCCTCGAACACGCCGTCACCGTCGACGTCGGCCTCGATGGTCAGGAACGGCCCCGCGGTGTTCTGCGCGACCGTCGTACGGCCGCTGCGGAACCCGTCGAGGATGCCCAGGACCGAACGCTTCGCCGCGAAGACGTGGGTGGTGGGCGTCCCGGGGGCGTCGATGTCCCACAGCTCGCGGAAGTGGCAGTCGCTCGCCGCCGCCACCCCGAAGCGGAAACCCGCGTTCCAGCGGTTCTCCGCGTACTCGACCTGCTCGTCCGGACCGGTGGACACGTTGAGCACCTCGACGAGGTCCGCGCCTTGGACGCTCGCGTTGGCGTTCGGGCCCGTCGCCGGCGTGTACTCACCGTCGTCGGGGTGCGCCTGCGACCACACCGCCCCTTGCGCGTGCGCGTCCCAGACCGACTGCTGCACATGGCGGAAGGCCGCGGAACCGGTCGGGTTGGCGCCGTCCACGATCACGTCCACGTTGCCCAGCACGATGGCGTGGGGCGAGCCGTTCGCCTCCTCACCCGGGAGCAACAGCAGCTTGGACGACTTCCACTGGGGGTCCCAGACCTGGTCGTACGTCCGGTGGTCGGTCAGGGGCATGAAGTCGAGGCCGGCCTTCTCGCCCTGGGCGATCTGGTCGCCGACGGGAAGGTTCCCGGGGAGGGTCTGGTGCGAGGTCTGCCGGGGCCCGCTGCCGTCCGACGAATGGTCGTCGTGGACGTGGGTGTCACCCGCGAGCCACTTGCCCTTGGGCGCCTTGGCCCGGTTGAGCACGGAGCTCCCGCCCACCGTCTTGACCTTGCCGGTCGGCTCGAGGGCGGATCCGCTGACCGCCTCGGCGGTGCCCGCACCGACGCCGACCGCCGCGACGGCGGTACCCGCCATGACCACGAACCGCCGGCGGGAGAGGCCCTCGGGCTCACGGTCCGGCCCGGTGGACCCTCTTGTCGTCTCCATGTACTGCGCCTTTCCGTGCACCGTTCCCCAGTGGATCGGTGTGAAGTCCCCGAGACGCCAAAGCGCGCCTTTTTCCGCGAAATGAACGAGCAGCGAACCATTCGCACCCATGACGGGTATGTGGCATCACGTGCCGCCCGGACGATTCCCCCGTGCACGCGCTGAAAGGGACGACCGACCGGCCCGGAGCCATGCGGAAGGGCATCGCGAAGTCGCGGGCGCGGGTACGGCCGCCTCCAGGCAGCGCTGATCCATCGGTTTCCACGACCGGCCTCGCGGAGAGCCCAGCCGTCCTCCCGGCCCCGCCACTGTGACAGCCGGTCCGTGTCCCCTGCATGGGTCAAACGCCCCTATGGGTGTGGCTGCCCTCCGGGTCAAACGGCTCCCCCGGGCATGCCTCGGAACCTCCGCCGGTGGTACCGGGCCGGTGATCAACCGTGCCGCCACTGCTCCGCGTCCTCGCGCCAGGCCTCACCGGCCGACCTGGACAGCACGGCCGCGCCCGGTTCCTCGACACGGGTCAGGGCGACCATCGCCAGGTCGTCCTCGGGAAGCGCGCCCGAGTGCTCGACGACATCCTCGAGGATCTCCCCCAGCACATCGGGCAGGCACACGTGGCCCGGTGTGCCCTCGCGGATCCACCGCCACGTCGTGGCGCGTTCCAGCAGCGGGTAGCACCGCCCGGCGGCGTCGCGGGCCTCCATGAGGCCGTCGGTGTAGAGCAACAGCGTGTCCCCGGGGCACAGTTCGAAGCGTTCCTCCATGGCGCCGCAGTCCCGCAGACCGTACAGGCCCAAGGGGGGAGCCGGGCAGCCCGCCACCAGCGCGACGCTCCCCCGGCGGGCCCGTATGGGCGGCGGGTGGCCGTGGTTGACCATGCGGGCGAACGGCTCGCCGTCCCGCACCTCCAGCAGAAGCGCCGTCACGAAACGTTCGTCCTTCTCGCGGGAGAGGTCGTCGCTGTCGGCCAGGTGGAACAGGAAGCTCTCCTCCAGTCGCGCCGACAGCTCCGCCAGGGTCGCGGCGCGCGGCGCCCACTCCCGGAAGGCACCGAGCACGGCCGCGACGTCCTCGAACGTAGGCAGGCCCTTGCCGCACACGTCACCGATGATCAGGCGGGTCGCCTCGCCCGCGCGCGCGACCGCGTACAGGTCACCGCCGACCTGTCCCCGGCCCCCGCAGGGACGGTAGATGGAGGCGAGCCCCAGCGCGCCGATGCGCCCGGGGAGCGGCCGGAGCAGGACCCGCCGGACGGTGTCGGACACGGCGTGCGCCCGCTCCGCCCGGCAGCGGTAGCGGTCCTTCACGCGTCCGAGCACCATCGCCGCGGTCCCCGCGGTGATCAGCGGCGCGAGGCCGCACGCGAGGCTCGGGTGGGAGTACAGCGGCAGGATCACGCACACCGCGCACACCGCGAGGATCCACGCCACGACGCTCGCGACGGCCAGGTACCGCAGCGGTTTCCCCTCGTCCCGCCGCTCCTCGAACTGTTCGGCGTCGGTCATCAGCGTCACTCCCTCGCAGTCTTGCGCGGGCCGGGAGCCGACGGATCCGCGAGCGGTCCCGGGACCGCGCATTGGCGTCCCACTCGTGACGGGACAACTCGACCGTAGGGAGGATTCCGGCCGGGCCCCTTGCCCCGTCGTGCACAGGCCTTTGCCCGTCCGTGCAGTGCCCGGCACCGTGGCACCTGTACCGCTTGGGCACCGCCGGACCGCGGCGGCACGCGTGACGGTGTTCAGGGGCAGCGGTTCACGCCCGGCGGGCGGCCCAGACCGTGCGCTCGGTACGGACGCCCACGTCGGTGCGGCGCGGGATGCCGTCGGGACCGTCGGCGTCGAGCAGCCGGTCGAGGGCGGTCAGGTCGTCCGCCGTCAGGGCGGAGGCGACGGTGGTGCGCATGCGGCGCAGGCTGCTGAGCGCGTAGCGGCTGACCGCGTCGGTGGGGGGCGGGGCGACGTCGATGGTCAGGGTCCGTTCGCCCTCGATGGTGAAGCCGGCCTTCGTCAGCTTGGTCCCCCAGTCGGCGCCGCGGTGGGGGATGTGCTCGGCGTGGTGGTGGTCGAGTGCGGCATGACAGCGCTCCTCCAGGCCCGGGGCGTCCTGCGGGGCGTCCCCGGGCAGGAAGCGGGGGAAGCCGGCCAGCTCGACGACGGCGAACAGTCCGCCCGGGGCGAGCAGGTCGTGGACCTGGCGCAGGGTCTGGTCGGGCTCGGTCATGTGGTGCAGGGAGGCCGAGGCCCACACCAGGTCCGGGGTGCCGAGGTCGGGCCAGGCCGCCGCGTCGAGGTCGGCCTCGACCAGGTGCACGCGGTCGGCCACTCCGGCCGCGGCTGCCTTCGCCTGCAGGCGGCGCAGGTGCGGGGCCGAGGAGTCGACGGCCGTCACCTGTGCCGCGGGGAAGCGCCGAAGGAGGGCGAGGGTTCCCGCTCCCGTCCCGCAGCCCAGGTCCACGATGCGGCGGGGGCTGTTCCCGACGGGCAGCCAGTCCGTGATGGACGCGTTGTGCTCGGCGAGCACTTCGGCGTCCAGGTCGAGGATCTCCGCCTGAACGGCTGTGTCGTGCTCGTGATCGTGCTCGTGGACGTAGGGCGCGGCATGGTCCGCTGCGTGCGGGTGGGGGTGATTCATGGCGCCCACGCTAGGCGGGCCGTCCGCGGGCGGCCCAGCGGCTTCCGGAATGCGCAAGGCGATGCCCGGCCGCGCTGCGGCAGGCGCAAACCGTCACGGTGACGCCTTCCCGGTGGCCTCGCCGCGCTGGTGGCCGCGGCGGGCGTCGCGGTCGAAGATGCCCAGGATCTCGCAGGGTCCGCCCTCGGCCCCGATGGCGTGCGGGAGCATCGTGGGGAACTCCGCCGCCTGGTTGGTCTCGATCCGCAGGCGACGGTTGCCCAGGAGCAGGACCGCGGTCCCGGACAGGACGACGAGCCATTCACGGCCGGGGTGGGCACGCATGCCCGAGGGGTGGTCGGGCGGCGGGTTCGTCATGCGCTGCCGGATGACGGTCATGCCGGGTTCCGCCTTGATCGGCCAGCGCATCTGCCCGCGCGCCCGGTCGATCGTCGGGTGGGAGACCACGTCGTCCGACGCGGTCTCCACCAGCTGGTCCAGGGAGGTGTCCAGGGCGCGGGCGAGGGTGACGAGCTGGTCCAGCGCCAGGCGCCGCTGCCCGTTCTCGATGCGGGAGAGCGTGGACTGACTGACGTTGGCGCGCACGGCCAGGTCCTCCAGGGACCAGCCCTGGGCCACACGCAGGGCGCGGATGCGCTTGCGCACCAGACTGTCCAGATCACCATCGTCTTGCGTCATGAGCAAGAGTCTATGCGTGCACGGCAAGGCATGCCCGGCGTCGTCACCGTTCGGCCCCGCCAGGACCGGGGCCGCGAGCGGTGGCGGCGGCACGCCGCGCAACGCGGCGGCCGTGAGGGGGCGCGGCCGCCGCGGCTGCGCGCATCGTCGTCGCGATGGGAGAGCCGCGTGAGCCCTTCACCGTCCCCTCCGGCCGACGCCCGCCCTCGCACCGGCTACTGGGTCACACCCTTCTGGATCTCCCAGAAGCGGAAGATGGTGGACGGGTCGAGGGTCCACTCCAGGCCGTTGATGTTGTCCTTGGACACCACGTACTGCTTGCC
>NZ_JBIATA010000053.1:0-22236 GCF_042891295.1 Streptomyces sp. NPDC001902
CGGCGTGGCCGACGATGCCGTGCCGGTGGGCGCGGAGAGTGCCACGGACACCGACGGGGTAGCGGCGACCAGCAGCATGCTGATTCCCAAGACCGCGCCGATCGCAGGTCTCTTGGACGTGAATTTCACGGTTTCCTCTCGTTCATTCACCCCGCGCCAACACGTGGGTTTCACGACGGACTTGGGGTGCGCCGCACAGCGAAGCACCAGCGTCGAGAGGGTGTCAATGGGTTGATCTTGGATGGCGAGCCGGTAAACCGGTCACCAACTGGTGAATTTCGCCCGGCATTAGCGCACTTTTCGCCCCCAATGCATCCGCTGCCCGGCAAGACAGGCACAGACGGCGTGCCACCTGCCGTGATGCATGCAGCGAGACACTGGGAGCCGGTCACCCGCGCACGAGGGTCGGCAGCGCTCTCCCCGCCCTCGTAGGGATTCTGTCCGGAATTCGGAATTTCCCGCCCGCCCCATTCGGTTCGGCCGGATTCGACGGGTCGCAATCCGCTGAGGCGCGGACCTGGCCATAGTGGGCCTAACGGTGTCAGCGGCCGTCACCGGCCAAGGGACCCGGCCGATCGGGTCAGGATCCTCGACCCTCGACGTGGGTCCAGCGTGGCCAGCCAGGCGGCAGGTGCGGTGGTCGCGTCGCAGTACCGGAAGCCGTGCCTCAGGAACAGTTCACCGTTGCCTGTGGTCGCGGTGAACACGGGCTGCGTTCCGGTTTGGGAGAGCACGGCCCGCAACAGGGCCGAACCGATGCCACAGCCCTGGCTGCCGGGTGCGACGCAGAAGTTGTAGAGGACCGCGGCGGCGCAACCGGCTCCCGCAGGACCTGCCTGCCGAAGGCTGCGGTACGCGGGCGATCGTTCCTGGTAGCGGTGCACCGCGACGCAGCCTTCGACCTCCCCCGCCTCGTTCTCGGTGACGAGGAAGTCGCCCGCATGACCGGCATAGTGACCGAGCGGGCGCTCTCGCAGCGCGCCGCCGGGGACGAACGCCGAGGACAGCTGATGCAGAGCCCAGGTGTCCGCAAGGGTGGCGGTCCGCACCGCGCCCGGACGGCCGAGGCGGCCGGTGACGTCGGGCGCAGCCGTGGTCAATGCCGTCTCGCTCTCATGACGTTGGGGGAATGCGGAGGGTTCACGAACTCCGCGAGGAGATCGCCCTCCGGCGCGCATGTCGGGCACCTTGCCGCAGGCAGTGATCGATCCGTTCACCGGTGATCGGCGCGGCACCGACGGGAACCGCCACGGGCCAGGGCCACGAGGTGTGCGAGCCGTTGACCGATGTCGGCTGCGCTGCGGGCCGGGGAGTGGAAGGCAACCCGGACGTCCTGGTACCCGCGGGCGTACTCGCACCGCAGGGTGAGCCCGTGGCGGTCCAGTGCGATCGGGCGCAGATCGACGACGCCTTGCAGGACGTTCCGGTCGACGAGCCTGCCGAGTTGGGCCATCATCTCGCTGTGGTCCCGGTCGAGATGGGTGAGCAGCGCCGTCTCTTCGATGGCCAACGGGTCGGTCCGCGCGGCAGCCAGTTCGTCGAGGTCGACGCCGACGGTCGTCCCGTCCCGTTCGATGGCGGCGCGGGCCAGATCGAGGCGGAGAACCAGCACCTCGGGCGCATCCTGGATCTCGGCCGGAGTGAGGAAGCCGGCAAGGGACACGCGGGCCCGGACCCGGTCGCGGACCGCTGTGGGGGCAAGGTCGGTGAACTCCACCAGACTCGCGAGAATGCCACGCGGGGTGAACGCGGCTTCGTCGGCAAGCAGGCTGTCCGAGGGGACGTGCAGTCGTAGCGTTCCGCTGCTGTCAACCGTGTGCATCGAGATCAGGTCGTAGCAGTCGCCATCGGTCGTGAGACTCAGGGAGTCGGAACGTGCCAGGACCGAACGGATCCGCTCCGCGTTGGTGGGGTACGCCGCCGGGACGAATGCAATGGCCATCAACGCGCTCCTTAGGTAAGCCTCACCTAAGTTAGCATGCACGGCTGGTGCGCGGGCCGCGGCTGTTCGCCTGGGACATCGGCTGGGGGGACCTTGCCCTCCCAGGTTCGCAGCCCGGCCCCTTCAGCGACTGCTTCCGGGTCCCCATCGTGGGACCCTCATCGGCAGCATGATCGGGGTCCGGGCGGCGACGTCCTGCACATCCGTACGCGCAAGGCCAAGGTCCCGGAAATCGGCTGCACGCGCCCGGCTCAGGGGTAGAGGCCGGCCCGGAAGGCGAACGAGACGAGCTGCGCCCGATCACGTGCGCCGACCTTCGTCATGGCCCGCACCGCATGCGTCTTCACGGTGAACGGCGACACGGACATCTGGGCCGCGATCTCGTCGTTGCCGAGGCCGCTGGCAACGAGAACGACCACGTCCCGCTCCCTGGGTGTCAGAGCGCCGAAGCGCCGCAGCAGCTCCTGGTCGATCACCGGGGGCGGTCTGTCGGTCATGTGACCGATGAGCGCGGCCGTCGCGGCGGCCGACAGCGCACCGCCACCGCCGACGACCTCGGTGATCCCGGCGACGAGTTCAGCGGGGCTCACGGTCTTGCTCAGGAAACCGTTGGCGCCCGCGCGCAGGGCGGCGAGGACGATGTCGTCCTGGTCGAAAGTGGTCAGCACGATCACCCGCGTCTTTTCGGGTGGATGCTCCGCGCGGATCCGGCGGGTCGCTTCGACACCGTCGATGCCGGGCATCCGGATGTCCATCAGGACCAGGTCGACGGGGTGCTCCCGGAGGAAGGGCGCGACCTGGAGTCCATCGGAGAGATCACCCACGACGACGAGACTCGGGTCGAGCCGAAGCATCGCCCGGATCCCGGCCCTGATGTCGTCCTGGTCGTCGACGATCAGAATCCGGGTCATCGGACGACGGCTCCCAGAGGGCTGAACTCCGCGTGGACCCGGAATCGCCCGTCGTGACTGTCGATCGTCAGCCGCCCGCTGGAGGACTCGACACGTTCGCGCATCCCCACGAGTCCGAGTCCGCTGCCCGAGCCGGAGCCGCGGGGTGAGCGACCGACGCGGTTCTCCACCGTGACGCAGATCCTGCCGTCGCACTCGCGCACATCCACCGTCGCCGTCCCCTCTCCGTGCCGGTAGGCATTCGTGAGTGCTTCCTGAACGACCCGGTAGACCGTCACGCCGACGCTGGGCTCCACGAAGCCGACGGGGATGTCGATGGAGGGCCGGATGTCGAGGCCGATGCTCTCGAAAGAGGCGATGAGTCCTTCCAGGCCGCTGAGCGCCGGGGTCGGCCGCAGCGCCTCGTCGTCGGAGATGTCGTCCCCGAGGCGGAGGAGCGCGAGGATGCGCTGCGTTTCGACGACGACGGTGCGGGCGCTGGACCTGGCTGAGACAAGCGCCTGCCGGGAGGACTCGGCGTCTTCGGGCAGCCCGATTTCCGCTGCACCGAGGTGCAGGCTCAGCATCGCGACCTGGTGGCCGATGACGTCGTGGAGGTCCCGGGCGATGCGGAGTCGTTCCTCGGTCACTCGTCGGGTGGCTTCGATCTCGCGGGTGGCGATGGCGCTTTCGGCCCGTTCCTCCAGGGTCCACCAGTGGTCCCGGTGGATGCGGAGCGCGGCCCCTGTCGCACCTCCCGCCACAGCCGAGAAGACGGCGGCCGCTCCCACGACAGCGCCGCCACGGAATCCTCCGACCGTCATGAACGCCCCGAGGAAGAACGCCGCCACGATGCCGGTTCCGGCCAGCGGCTGCTTTCCCCTGAGGGTGACCGAGAACAGGACGAGCACCGCCATCATCCACACCGACAGGGGGTCGTTTCCCACCGCTGTCACGGCGAAGGACGCCGCGCTCGTCACGACCAGCCCCGCCCACGGCCGCCACCACGAGAGCGTGACACCGATGCCGGCGAGGAGCACGGACAGGGCCGTCGGCCAGTCCGAACCTCTCAGGATCACTGCCACGATCTGACCGGTGAACACCAGCGCGGCCAGCGCATAGGCGACTCGGTGCAGCACCTCGGGGCGGCGGACCCACAGCGGTGCCGCGAGCCCGTCCTGACTGTTCTGCGCCATGACCATGAGCCGATTCTCGTTCACGTGTGCGGTGGTCGTGTACTTCGAATGAAGTAGACCGCGCAACCGCATCGGTCGATCGGGACGGCAGAGCACATGCCGTCGAAGCGGATGGCAGAACTACTTCGTTCGAAGTACACGGCGCCTCCCGAAGCCCCTGAGACTCGTCAGCGAGGCGACCGTCTCACACCGTCACGATCACCACGGGACACCTGATGACTCAGACCACCGTAACCTCGACCACTTCGACCACGGCGACGACGACGCCTTCCGGGCTCCGATCGCTCCACCTGATCCGAGTCGTTTTCTCCCTGATCTGGGTGGCACTCGTCTTCACGACCTCCGCCTCGCTCGTGTCCGCGGACAGGCCCACGGTGATCGCGGCCGTGCTGCTCGTCGTCTACCCCTTGTGGGACGCCATCGCCACGCTCCTCGAGCGTCGCCTGGCCGGCACCGGCTCCGCGAACCGTGTCAGTACCGTCAACCTGGGTCTCGGCCTGGCCACCACCGCCGGAATGATCATCGCCGTGTTCTCCACCGTCGGGACGGCCCTTCTCGTGTTCGGCGTCTGGGCCCTCCTTTCCGGCGCCATCCAGCTCGTCGTGGCGATCCGACGCCGGCGCACCGTCGGCGCCCAGTGGCCCATGGTCATCAGCGGTGCACAGTCCGTACTCGCCGGCGCCACCATCGCCGCCTCGTCCGCTTCGGCGACGAGCAGCCTGTCCACCGTCGCCGGGTACTCGGCTTTCGGTGCCTTCTGGTTCCTCGTCTCCGTCATCGCCCTCAGCATCCGCAGCCGACGCGAGAAGCGTTGACCACCGCCGTAGCAGCCCGCCACCACCTCTCCCCCCGGCATTCAGCTGAACAACAGAATCGCGTGTCCAGGCCGAAGGATCGCTCGCTCGGGCCGTCGTCCCGCAACATGGCCAGGTTGTGATTCGCACCAGGTTCCTGGTGGGCCGATCACTCCGGGTAGAGCGCCGCGACCCGGGGCAGCCGGGCCGCGACCTCCTTGTGGTCGCCGAAGTCGAAGTTCCAGGCAGGGTCGAGGTCAGGGTAGTTGATGGTGAAGGCATCGCCGGGGAGTTCTGTACCGGTTGCGTTCTCATAGGCGTTCCAGCCGATGCTCAGGGTTCGCTCGCCCTCAAGGTCGGTGCCTACGGCTGCTGCTGCCTGGACAGCTGGTACGTCAGCGAGGCGGTCGGCATCCGCTGTGATCTGTTCGAATACCGTGCGGCCTTGGGCGATCAACCATCCACGAAAGTAGTCGAAGCCGTCGTCGGAGCATCCGCCGTTGATGAGGTAGGCAGCAGCCCAGAGAGGGGCTTGATAGGAGGCGGCCATGAGATTCCAGAGAATCTGCTGTGCGGCGATGATCTGTTGAGGGTCATGGGCGGCCAGCAGCGTCGTAGCGTGGCTTGCGATGTCGTCGACATCCGCAGAGTCGCCGGCGCTGCCCCGAGCTTGGTCAATGAGGTGCCAGAGCTGTTCGATGTCCATGGCGGCACAGCATGGCACCCAGGGCAGACAACGAGCCGGGACTCGGGGTGCCTCATGTCGTCTGGGAGGGCATTGACTGGGCCCCCTGGGCGTCGGTGACGCCGCATGTCATGGCGAGGTGAGGGTCCGGGTCCGGACCCGCAGAAGCGTGAACGATGCGCGGCCACCCATTGCTCGTTGAGGGCTGCGGGTGAGTCCGTCGGTGACGGCGTTGCTGCGCAGCCTGTATGTCGGCGCCGAGCCGGTCGGCCGCGGTCGCGGAACCGTAAGCGCAGGCGCGCCGGCCGGGGGTGTCGGAGCGGCGGGGCCGTCAGGGTGCGTGACCCTTGCACCGCCGCAGCTCCGCGAAGGTGTCGGCGAGCGGTCCCTCAGGCCGCCAGGACGTTCCGGACTCTGGCGAGCTTGTGCTGGGCGAGCTGGTGGTGGACCGTAGTCGACAGAGCTACGGGATCAGAAGCCTTGGCCCGCAAGCCCTCCAACCACGCCGCTGCCCCCGGCCAGTTGAGAGGGAGCCTGAATTTCGACCACAGGCCGGCCAGCTCACCGGCGAGTGCCAGGCCGTCCTGGAGGAGGTCCGCCAGGCCGGCCGCCGCCGCGATGAGGACGCTGTCCTCCATCTCCAGCACGGCCGGCGGGAGTCCCTTGTCGTGGCTCGCGGAAGCAGCCGAGAGGTAGGCCCTGACGACCTGCTCCAGCGAGGGAGGTTCCTCGCTCAGGGACAGAAGGCTCCGCTCGCGGAGGGCATCGACAGCTGCCGGATACTCGCCGTCGTGGTTCACGAAGAGCACTCGCTCCGGCTGCCCCGAGGCTCCTTCCAGTCGCTGCCCCAACATCAAGGAGATCACCGGAAAGTCCCGCGTCAGCGCGTGAACATGCGCCGTCGGTATGTACGCGTTGCCGGACGTCGTACGGTCGAGACAGACACCCTGGACAACCGGGCCGATGCGACGGAGCAGGTGCAGCGGCTTCCAGGCGTCGAACCCAGGAAGCGCTGCGGCCCAGTCCGCTGTGACCCGTCGAGGTGTGGGGGCGCCTGGTTTCGTCATGAATTCACCACGATGGCCAGTCTGGCACCCGGAACCTTGAGCCGGGCCATAGGGGTTGTGTCCCTTCGGGTGGTCGGGCCGGCGCCCGCGGCAAGCGTTGGGACGCGGTCAGCGGCGACCACGTCGCCGGGCTCGGCGCAGAGCCGAGTGCCGAGGCGGGCGGCCGCTGGACGACGCAGCCGCGTGGAGCAAGCCCGAGGATGTTGGGGCCGAGTCGGCTATCGACGCTGCGGAGCGTGCAGCGCCGCAGTCTTACGGCTCAAGCGGCCGAAGGCGAGAAACAGGCATGACCGCCAGAACTGGCTCGGCATCGAAGGCAGCCCCCTTATTTCATTGCAGGCGATCGTTCACGGAGACTGACGGATACACCCCGACGTCAAGATATCCCACATATTCCCCCAGCTCGAATCTCACCACTAGATGCGTTTCCCAAAAGTTCTCTTCAATCGTGATCTGGCTGGCGCCTTCTCGATAGATTCGGAGAATCTCTTGGTTATCGCGCAACCAGCGGACCATGAAGGACCTGACTGTGACATCGAAGGAGAATTTGAGGGTCTCATGCCTGTTAACCCAGACTTCGAAGGCCTCCACGCCCTCGTCACCCTCCACCGACACCGGGACAACGCCAAACGCTTCAAGAAAATGTGTAGCATCCGGTACGTAGAACAGGCTGCTTCCACTGCCAGCCGTGTGGGGCGACGCCTGGTCCGGTGGTTGGGCCTTGTTTGGGTTTTCCAATTCCAGTCCCACATTCATCATGATGGTTGCCAGTTCACATCTGGTGTCTTTTTCCGACCAGCAGGTCCCGATCAGCCTGCCTCCACGGGGCCCGACCAGCAGGGATCCCCGTTTCACTCCTAGGAATTCATCTTTCCGCATCTGCCGACGTACAACGTCCTGAGCACGCCACCAAAGCGCTTGACCAGCTTCCCATGCATGGCTGAATGCAGAATCGAATCACCCTATGCCCTGACCTGGCGGCGTTGTGAGGGTTGGAGGTTACTCGACGAAGCGGTAGTCCCACTTCCGGGCTGGATTACGGTCCGCCGAACGCTCCTGAAGTTGAACGTGTGATGTCGGTCGACCACGTGTGATCAGATGCCGTCCTGGCCCCGGCTGCGGCTCGGCCCATGACTACGCCGTCCTCCTCGAACCCAACATCCAGGTTCTCATCACCCCTGACGGGTCAACAGCCCCGGTCGTAGATCGCCCGCAGCCACGGTTCCCTGACTGCGGGCATCCGCGCGAGCGTGTACCGGAACGCCGCAGTGGACGGCTGGAACGGGTACCACGCATGCGGCGGCAGCGGGTCGTCGCGCTCCACCCCTGCCGGCAGTCCGCCGACCACCGGCAGCCGGGTCCGGTGTGGAGGGAAGGCGAGTTCGGCCCAGAGCGCGGCATCCATAGGTACCGGCACCGCCCCGGCAAGCGGCTGCCACATGTCTCCGGTCTGCGGATGTACCGGCACCAGCACCAGGTCAGCGGCCGGTTCGCCGAACCCCGGTCCCGCCAGGTCCAGGAGCTGCGCACCTTCCCCGGCGGGCAACAGCGCGCCGAGTGCCCGACCGAGGAGCTCGGCGACCGGCCCGGGCGCCACCTCGACCGGTGCGCCCCCGGCGGCCACCACCAGCTGGGCGAGGGCCACGCCCGCCGGGATGTCCCGGTACTTGCTCAGCCGGTGCCACAGCGCGCCGGTGGCCAGCAGCTCCGACCAATCCATGACCGGCCGCTCCGCCGGGGCGGGCAGCCGCATCACTGCCTGCGGGACGAGCCGGACGACCTGCCAGCACCCGCAGTCGTCCATCCTCGTTCCGACCGGCAGATCGCAGCCCAGACAGGCAAGGTTCGGCCCGTCCCTCCCGTCGATGCCCATGCAGTAGCCCCCGGCCCGCTCGAGGATCAGCCTGGTGCCGCGCATGTCACCGGGCGCGATCAGGACAGTGCCCGACGGTCCGTCGGACAGCGCACCGAAGGGCGCGAAGCGCCCCCGCTCCGCCGCCTCGCGCGCCCCGACCTCGTCCCACTGCCGCCATGGCGGCCCGTACGGCGCAGGGTCGACGGCGTAGGACCCGGCCTCCAGCAGTGGCGGGTGCAGCTTCTCCCAGTGGGTCTCGGCCAGGTGGATCGGCAACGCCACCTGCGACACCGCCGCCGTCAGGACCGCACCACAGCCCGCACACCCGAAGACCGCCAAGCTGTCCCCTCCCGCCGCCGAAACCCCTGCATCCCACCAAGCAGGCAGACCGGGGAGCAACGGGTTTTCAGACGGCGCTGAACGCCCCGCCGACAGGCAGAGCGGGCCTCGACGTCCCAGTCGCGGCCTCAGGAAGCCGGAAGCCGCGCCGAACTGTGCCGCTGAACGTGATTCGATCCGCCGGTCAGCCGCCGGTCTGTGCGTCGAGCGACGACTGTGAGTCGTTGGGAGGCTTGGTAAGTTGCCCGACAACGAAGAGTGGCGGGGTGTCGGGCCGACAGTTCGGGGTCCTGGGATCGTGATGCGAAGCCGTCGCCCTTCTCTTGAGGCGCCTGCTGTGATCAGAATGCCGCTATGACGACGATCTCCATCGGTGCTGAAGAGGTTGGCGCCGCTATCGACGCCCGAAGCCGCCGAGGAGTGTTCCTGGTCGCCATCGATGGCATGGGTGGCTCCGGCAAGTCGACCTTGGCGACAGCCCTGGCGGAGCTGCGCGGCGCTGCGGTGGTTCACGGTGACGACTTCTACCGCCCCATGGACCCGGAGGAGCGCGCCGGGCTGGATCCCGAAGAGGGCTACCACCGCTACTTCGACTGGCAGCGGCTGCGCGAGGAAGTGCTTGTCCCGCTCGCAGCCGGCCGTGATGCCACCTACCGGCGCTACGACTGGGCGACCGGTGATCTGGCCCCGGACGAAAGCCACGGCGTCTCCCCTTGCGGCATCGTCGTCGTGGAGGGCGTGTACACCGCCCGGCCCGAACTCGCCGACCACTACGACCTCCTTGTGTACGTCGACACCCCGCGGGAGGAATCCATGCGCCGCCTGCGCGAGCGCGGTGACGACCACGGCCCGATCGACTGGGAGTCCCGCTGGCGCCTGGCCGAGGAGCACTACCTGGCCCTGACCCGTCCCCGGGAAAGGGCCCACCTCGTGGTCTCCGGGCACTGACCTGCCGCTGGCCGTCCTCCGTCGTCTCAGGCTCGGCATGATGCGAGGTGGGTGCTCAGCGCCCTGTCCGGATAACCCAGCGTCACCGATCACAGAGCCTGAGCCAGGACCCGAGTTCCGACCGCAGATGCGCACGACTCCGGCAGGCGTCCGACCCGAGCCGTGGTCGATGGTCACGAGAACGAGTACACCCGGTGGGCCCTCCCGCCGACCGGCTGTAGGAGAGCGTCGGCCAGGCCGCGAGCCGGCCATCGGTGCCCCCGCTACGATGCGCCCATGCCTGAGCAGTTGTTCGACCGCACGAGCCGCGGTTGCACGTTTGAGGATCTGGACTCCCGGTTGCGTACGGCGATTCTGGCCGTCGCCGAGACCGAGCTGCTCGGTGATGCCGCGTCGACCGCGGTAGCCTGCGTGGAGACCCGCAGTGTGCCCCGGCGCCGTCCCGGCGTCTTCGCGCGCTTGCTCGGGGGCGACCCACAGCGCGCAACGCTGTCTGCTGCCGTGGTGCTGCCGCGGCATCTCTTGGTCGCGGTCACCGATACGCACACAGGGAAGACCACAGCACACTCCGGGCGGCTGGCTGACATGACCGTCACAGAGGTCGATCAGCGACTGGCCGTTGACCCCGGGTTATCGGTCTTCACCCGCTGGTCCAACCGGTCCGAGGCCGAGTCGATGCACGTCGCGCTGGGCGATGATCCCGCCGGCGCCTCGTTCAAGGACATGCTGCGCCACGCCGTCCAGGCGGCACGGCGCGGCTGAGCGGCCTGCAGCAGCTGTCAGGGGGCACCGTGGGTGCTTCCCAAAGCATCGCGGCGCGCTGCAGAGGCGCACAACAGGGTGCCGGCTGCTCCGTCGTCCGCCTTGGGCACGGGCAAGACCGAGCCGGTTGTTCTTCGGCTTGGACGGCTCATCGGTGGGCAGTGCCTGGGCGCAGCTTTCGTAGGTGAGGGCTCCTGTCCGGCGGAGATCCGCCCGCCGCGGTCGCTGCTCCTCGTTCCGTCCGATGGGGCTTGGGGCATGGACTCCGGCCGTGGTGCCGCAGTGGTGCGGAGTACGGTCACCGGCCGGCCAGGCATGTCGGCAGCGGGAGCCGCCGATCGTGATCATGGGAAGGCCCGGAGACCGGGACGTGTTGTTATGCTGGTGGCTGACATAGGACGGCAATGAGGAGTCAGACGTGGTGGGTGACGACGACATCTCCGGGTGAGATCCGGATCTGACGGCCACCGGCCGGCGCTCAGGAGCGCTGCCGAGGTGGTCCGTTTCGTCGTACCTCCTTCTCCCACGTCTGCCCAGGGCAGAGGTCTACGCTCTGCCCTCGTACCTCCGAGGTCATTTCCATGTCCGACGCCGCTGTCGTCTGCTCGAACGTCTCCTTCGCCTGGCCCGACGACACCCCCGTCTTCCACGAGCTGTCCTTCTCCGTGACTCCCGGCCGTACGGGCCTGGTGGCGCCCAACGGCTCCGGCAAGAGCACCCTGCTCAAGCTGATCGCCGGTGAGCTGAAGCCCGCCACGGGCTCGGTGTCGGTGCACGGCACGCTCGGCTACCTCCCGCAGACCCTGCCCCTGACCAGCGACCTCACCGTCGCCGAGGTGCTCGGCGTCGCCGCGGTGATCCGCGCCCTGGACGCTGTGGAGTCCGGGGACGTCGACGAGACGCACTTCGCCACCATCGGTGACGACTGGGACATCGAGGAGCGCACCCGCTCCCAGCTCGACCGGCTGGGCCTGGCCGACCTCACCTTGGACCGCAGCCTGAGCACGCTCAGCGGAGGTCAGGTGGTCTCCCTCGGGCTCGCCGCACAGTTGCTCAAGCGTCCCGACGTCCTCCTGCTCGACGAGCCGACCAACAACCTCGACCTCCAGGCCCGGCACAAGCTCTACGACGTGCTGTCGGAGTTCAACGGCTGTCTGCTCCTGGTCAGCCACGACCGCGCGCTGCTGGACCGCATGGAGCGCATCGCCGAACTCGGCAGCGGCGAACTGCGCCTGTACGGCGGTACTTTCACCGAGTACGAGGAGACCGTCCGTGCCGAGCAGGAGGTCGCCGAGAAGAACGTCCGCAACGCAGAGCAGGAACTGAAGCGGGAGAAGCGGGAACTTCAGCAGGCCCGCGAGCGCGCCGAGCGCCGGGCGAGCAACGCCGCCAAGAACCTGAAGAACGCCGGTCTGCCCAAGATCTTCGCCGGCAACATGAAGCGCGGCGCGCAGGAGGCCGCGGGCAAGTCCGGCACGATGCACGCCTCCCGGGTCAGCGATGCCAAGGCTCGCCTCGACGAGGCCGGGCGGGCCCTGCGCGAGGAGCAGCGGCTCACGCTGGAGCTGCCCGACACCCAAGTGCCCGCCGGCCGGAACCTGTTCCTCGGCGAGGGCATGCAGGTCCGCCTGGGCGACCAGGAGGTGTTCGCGGCGGGCGGCGTTGACCTGAGCGTCCGGGGCCCCGAGCACATCGCGCTGACCGGGCCCAACGGCGCCGGCAAGACCACGTTGATGCGGCTGGTCACCGGTGGTCTCGCACCGGACAGCGGGGAGATCAAGCGCAACGACGGGAGGATCGCCTACCTGTCGCAACGCCTGGATCTGCTGGACCTGGACCGCACTGTGGCGGAGAACTTCGCCGCGTTCGCGCCCGCGCGGCCGGAGGCGGAGCGGATGAACCTGCTCGCCCGGTTCCTCTTCCGGGGCGCGCGGGCCCATCTGCCGGTGGGTGTGCTCTCCGGCGGCGAGCGGCTGCGCGCCACCCTGGCCTGCGTGCTGTGCGCGGAGCCGGCCCCGCACCTGCTGCTGCTCGACGAGCCCACCAACAACCTCGACCTGGTCAGCGCGGGCCAGCTGGAGAGCGCGCTCAACTCCTACCAGGGTGCCTTCATGGTGGTCAGCCATGACGAGCGGTTCCTCGCCGAGATCGGGATCGGCCGCTGGCTGCGGCTGGCCGACGGGGTGCTGAAGGAGACGGGGGCACCGGCGGTGTGAGCCGCCGACGTGTGACGTGGTCCGCGTCCGAGGCCGTGCGCCCGGCGGACCGAGAACCGATCACGCCAGGACGGTATCCCCCGTGCCCCAGCCCGCTCTGCTCGCCCACGACCTCGTCCGTGACCTCGGCGGACGTCGTGTCCTCGACGGCGTCTGCCTCACCGCCTCCCCCGGTCACCGCATCGGCCTGATCGGGGAGAACGGCGTCGGCAAGTCCACCCTGCTGCGGCTGCTCGCAGGGGTGGACGAACCCGACGCGGGAAGCGTCTCCCGCCCCCGCGACGTCGGTTTCCTCCAGCAGGAGATGCCGTTCGACGCGGACTCCACCCTCGGCGCCGTACTGGACGAGGCGCTGCGCGAGGCCCGTGAGGACCTCGCCGAATTGGACCGGCTCGGCGAGGAGCTGGCCCGCGTCCCCGAGGACGACCCCGGCCACCGGGAGCTCCTCGGCACCTACGGCAGACGTCTCGAACAGGCCCAGGACCGCGAGTCCTGGGACGCCGACCGCCGCGCCGCGCTGGTCCTGGACGGCCTCGGTCTGGGCGCCCTCGGCCACGACCGGAGCCTTCGCTCGCTCTCCGGCGGGCAGCGCGGCCGGCTGGCCCTGGCCGCGCTGCTGGTCCGGCGGCCCTCCGCGCTGCTCCTTGACGAGCCGACCAACCACCTCGACGACGACGCCGCCGCTTTCCTCGAGGCGCAGGTCCGGTCCCTGCCCGGAACCGTGGTGGTCGCCAGCCACGACCGGGCGTTCCTCGACGCCGTCTGCACCGACCTGATCGACCTCGACCCGGCACTGAACGGACCCGTCCGCTACGGCGGCAACTACAGCGCCTACCTCTCTGCGAAGCACGCCGAGCGGCAGCGCTGGGAGCGGCGGTACGCCGAGGAGCAGGAGGAACTGGAAGGACTGCGCGAGTCGGTGGGTGTGACCGCACACCGGGTCGCCCCGGACCGGGGCCGCGTCGACAACGAAAAGATGGGCTACGGCCATCGGGCCGGCCGGGTACAGCACTCCGTCTCCCGCCGGGTGCGCAACGCCACCCGGCGGCTGGAGGAGCTGGAGCGCACCCAGGTCGTCGAGCCACCGCGCCCCCTGCGCTTCGCCGCCGGGGACCTGGCAAGGGGGGCCGAGGAGAGCGCGGAGCCGCTGGTGAGGCTACGCGACGTGCGGGTGCCGGGCCGGCTGGCACTGGACTGCCTGGAGGTGGCGGCGACCGACCGGCTGCTGGTCACCGGCGGCAACGGGGCCGGCAAGTCGACGCTGCTCGCCGTCCTCGCCGGACAGCTCCCGGCCGAGGGCGAGGTGCGCAAGCGGCGCCACGTGACGGTGGGGCTGCTCACCCAGGACACCGTGTTCGAACGGCCCGCGCGCACCGTCCGCGACACCTATGAAGCGGCGGTGGGCCAAGCCCGGGCAGTGCAGGTGCCGCTCGGCTCGCTCGGCCTGATGCACGCGGCCGACCTGGACAGACCGGTCGGGGAACTGTCGGTGGGACAGCGCCGGCGGCTGGCGCTGGCACTGTTGGTGGCCCGCCCGCCCCACCTGCTGCTGCTCGACGAGCCCACGAACCACCTCTCCCCCCGCCTGTGTGACGAACTGGAGGAGGCACTCGGCACCGGACCTGGCGCCATCGTGGTCGCCAGCCACGACCGCTGGCTGCGCCGGCGGTGGCAGGCCCGGGAAGTTCGACTGTCCGCTGGGCTCGACCGGCGGACGAGCGACATCAAGACTCGCTGACATCAATCACCGACCCCGCAGGCGGTTACTCGCGAGGAGGCAAGTTGGGCTGGAGTACCGAGTACTCCAGCCGGACTTCGTGACCTGCCTCGCTACGAAGCGATGGGGGCGTCCTCGGCGCTCGTCTGCGCCGAGGCCACGCTACTCACCTGGTCGCGGGAGCTCTGGCAGCGAGGAAAACCGCAGCGCCGACGCCACCAAGCCGGCGCCCGTTGGCACGACCACCCGTCGCTGCGCACTCGTCGCACAACCAACCGGCAGATCATGACGTCCAGCCGACGTACTAGGACTGTTGCCCCTCAGCGTGGTCGGGGCGGACGGCGATGTGGTCGGGTTCGAGTTCGAGCATGACGCGGTTGCGGATGTCGAGGGCGTGGGTGTAGTCGCGGGGGAGCTGGAGGCGGCCGGAGCGGTCGACGGTGGCGTATTCGCTGGCGTGGACGGTGGTGCGGCCTTCGTCGTCGACGCTGGTGCGGCGGACGACTTCGGAGGCGGTGCGGCCGTCGCGGATGGCGACGGTGCGGTCGACGGCGGTGGCCACGGCCTGGTCGTGGGTGACGACCACGATGGTGGTGCCGAGTTCCTTGTTCGCGGTGCGGAAGGCGCCGAAGACCTGCTCGCCGGTGGCGGAGTCCAGCTGGCCGGTGGGTTCGTCGGCCAGTACCAGCGAGGGGTGGTTGGCCAGCGCGACGGCGATCGCGGTGCGCTGCTGCTCACCGCCGGACATCTGCTGGGGCCGGCGGTCGGCGCAGTAGCCCACGCCCATCAGGTCCAGCAGTTCGGCGGCGCGCTTGGCGCGTTCGGTGCGGCCCTTGACGCGGCCGGAAAGCCGCATGGGCAGCACGACGTTCTGCAGGGCGGTCAGGTAGGGCAGCAGGTTGCGTGAGGTCTGCTGCCAGACGAAGCCGACGACCTCGCGCTGGTAGCGCAGGCGGGCGGAGGCGTCGAGCGCGAGCAGGTCGAAGCCGGCCACCGAGGCGGCGCCGGCGGTGGGGGTGTCCAGCCCGGCCAGGATGTTGAGCAGGGTGGACTTGCCGCTGCCGGACGCGCCGACCAGGGCCATCAGTTCGCCCTGCTGCACCAGCAGGTCCAGTCCCTGCAGCGCCTGGACCTCCACGCCCTGGGCGGTGAAGATCCGCACCAGCCGGTCGCAGACGATCAGGGCGTCGTGCCCGTAGGCGGGCTGCTCCCGGCTCTCGGTGACGCGGCGTTCCAGGTCCGCCAGTGTGAGGTTGCCGCGCTCGGCGGTGCCGGACGTGTTCTGAGTCATGATCGTTCACCCATCCGGAGTTCGGTTCCTTCTCCTCGTCGCCCTGTCAGCCAGGCCTGCACGGCCAGCACCACACAGGCCAGTACGACCAGCCCTGCGGCGGGTACCAGCAGCGACGCCGCGTCGGTGCGCAACACCGCCCCCGACAGATCCGTGGCGGGCGTGCGGACGGTGAAGGCGAGCGCCACCAGGTCCACGCCCGGACGCACCAGCGGCACGGTGGCCACGCTCACCAGCACACCGCCCAGGGCACCCAGCAGGACCTGCGGCAGCATCTCCAGCACCGCCAGCCACTGCCGCTGACGACCCGCCATCCCCATCGTCCGCAGTCGCGCCAGCAACGCCTTGCGCTGCGGCGCGTTGTGCAGCAACGACAACAGCAGGGCCAGCACGCTGTAGCCGGCGCCCGCCGCCACCGCCGCCAGGTACACATGCCGTGCACCCGACTGCAGGGCCGAGGTCGTGCCGTAGGACGCGCGTTGCTCGGTTCGCAGCGTGACCTGCGCCTTGGGCGCGGCCTTGGTGACGAGGGCGCGCAGCGCCTTCGCGTCGATGCCGGTGCCCGTCGCATAGAGCGTGGAGGGACCGTGCGCCGGTTCCTTCGTCCCGGGCGCCACCTTGGCCAGGGCGGCCCGCGACACGATCAGGAACTCGTGGTTGGGGGCCGCCGGGGTGGCGTCCTGCGTGGCCACGACGCGCACCATGACCCGCCCGACCGAGGACCTGACGCTCTCCGGGTCGCCGACGCCGTTGCCGAACTTCCGCGCGACCGCCGGCGAGGCGATGGCGGGAATGGGCTCCTTCGCGCCCGAGTCCAGCTTGCCGGCGGGGAAGTCGGCGCCCAGGCCGCTGGCCGCCACGAGACGGGCGTACGGCTTCGGGTCGACGACCAGCAGGTCGAACCGGGTGCGGGTGTTCATGATCTGCTGCCCGGGCTCGGCCCGGACACCGGTGACCCCGCGGACTCCCGTGACCTTGCGGATCTGGGCGTCCAGGCCCTGCGGCAGGGCGCCGAAGGTCTGCACGCGGGCGTCCGCGCCGACCGCGGTCACCGCGGCGTGGTCCCGTCCTGACTCCACGCCCGCGAGGACGGACCCGCCGAAGGAGGTGACCGTGAGGGCCACCAGCACGGCGAGCAGTGGCAGGGCCGTGGTGGAGGGGGCGCGTCCGGCGCGGGCCAGGCCCAGGTGCAGCACGGCTCCGTTGAGGCGTGCGAAGGGCCGGGCCAGCAGCCGTACCGGCCAGGGGTACAGCCGCAGCAGCACCAGCGCGGCGACCACCGCCAGCAGCACCGGCGCCGCGGCGGTCAGCACGTCCGCACCGCCATCCGCCGTGCCGCGCTGCCGCAGTGCCACCACGGCGCCGGCGACGACGACCACCACCGCCAGCTCTGCCACCGTGCGGCGCCGCGACGGCCGGGCCGCGACGAGGTCCTCACGCTGTTCGGGGCGCGGCCGGCGAGCCGTCGCAGCCGCCCGCAGCGGCAGGCTCACCGTGGCCAGCACGCCCACGGCGGTGGCCGACCACACGGCGAGCGCGGCACGTTCCGCCGGCAGCAGGAGCAGCGCCAGGGCCATGCCGGCCGCAGCTGACGGCACCGCCACGACCGCGCTCTCCGCCAGCAGCCGGCCGGTGAGCGAGCCCATGCTGATGCCACGGGCCCGCAGCAAGGTGAACTCGGCCCTGCGCCGGTTCGCCGACAGGCCCGCGGCCATGAGCAGCACGACCGCGGCGACGGTGCCCACGCCGACGGCGGCGACCAGGACCAGCGGCTGCGCAGCCGTGCGCTCCGCGACGAAGGGACCGAGGAGTTCACCCAGCCCCTGCTCCTCGACGTGCAGGCCGCGCTGCTTGGCCTGCAGATGTGCCCCGTCCGGTCCCGAGGTCAGCGCGGCGAGCCGGTCGCTCAGGGCCGGGACGTCGTGCGCGGTGAGCGCGTCGACGTCGGCAGGGTGGTGCCAGTAGGCCAGCGCGCCGTCTTGAAGGCTGAGCAGGGCGGCCGTGGCCCCCGGGTCGATGAGCGCGGTGAAGTGCCAGTAGCGGATGGGATCGTCGCCCGGGCTGGGCAGCGAGCGCAGGCTGGGCCTGCGCAGGTCGGACTCCGCGTTCCACCAGGCGGCGCCGGGTGTCCGGGGCGTGACGATCCCGGTGACCCGGACGGTCATGACGGATCCGACCGCGTCCTCGAGGTGGAACGCCGAACCGGTGCGCAGTTTCATCACCTTGGCGGTGCGGTCGGTGATCACCGCTTCGACGCTGTGGGCGTCGGTGCCGGGGTGCGGCAGACGTCCCTCGAGGAGCCGGGTGTTCGCCGCGAGGTCGGGCTGGGCCACCAGGGTGCTCTTCGGGGGGAGCGGGGCGACCGCCATGATCCGGGGCAGTCCGGGGTCGGTGACGTCTGTGTCGGCGGAGCGCACCCCGTATACGGTCTGGTCGCGTTCGAGCGTCAGCGGGGGCTTCACGAGGCGCTGGAACCGGGTCTCGGTCTCCTTTAGCGACGGGGGGGTGAGCAACCCCTCGGCGTTGAGGGGGGCGGACAGCTGGGAGACCTGGAGCGACATGGTGACGCTGCGGCCCGGCAGCGACGCGTGTGACACCGCGTCGCGCAGCGCGGTGTCCTCGTAGCCGTCGACGGCCCGCGGCAGCGCGGCCGCCAGGAACGCCGTGACGAACACCAGCGCGGCGAGTGCCAGCGTCCCGCCGGGGGCGGCGCGCAGCCGGGCGCGGATCCAGGAGACGTCACCGCTGCGCGGGGAACGGGGCTCGGCCACGTCATTCACCTCCTTGGCGCCGCAGCGCCTGGGCCGGGTCGGCGGACCGCCACGCGGTGAGCATGACGCCGAGCAGGGGCAGCACGGTGACGGCGATCAGCAGCAGGGCGAGCGGACCGGACGGCAGATCTATCCGCACGTCGGGGACCGGGCTCTCCGCGTCAGCCGTCAGGATGATCAAGGGGACGACCAGGCGAGTCAGCAGTCCGCCGAGTACGGCGCCGACGCCCACCGCGACCAGGATGACCAGGCCCTGCTCGGCGGCGATCACCCGGGCGAGCCAGCGGCGCGGGGTGCCCAGCGCCCGCAGCATCGCGAACTCCTGGGAGCGTTCGCGCAGCGCTCCGGCAGCCGCCACGCTGTAGCCGAGCGCGGCCAGCACCACGGCGGTCACGACGGCGGCGGGCAGCGCGGACACCGGCCCGGCGCCGAGCGGATCGCGTTGCAGCTCGGTCCGCTGCTCGTCGCGCACCAGGAGCGAGGTGATGTCGCCGCGCGTCTCCAGTGCCGAGGCGACGCGGGCGGCCGCGCCGGGCTCGGCCGCCAGCCACCACTCGCCGGGCACCAGGGAGCCCTGGCCGGTTCCGTTGAGGAACGTGTTCGCCGAGTGCATGTCGATCAGCAGGGCCCCGCCGTCGGTGCCGTCGGTCTTGGGCGCGACGGTGGGCAGGGCGCGTACGGCGGCGGAGACGCGGACCGGCACGGTGACGCCGGCCACGGGGATCCGCACCGAGTCCCCGACCTTCGCGCCGATCGCACGCAGGAAGGTGTCCGTGGCGACCGCCAACAGCGCGGCCGGGGCCTTGGGTTCGGAGCTGAGGGTTACGGAGGCCGTGTCATAGCTGCTCTGCCAGGCCGCCCCGAGGGACATCTCCCCTGTGTCGAACTCGACGGCGAGCGGCGTCCGCGCGCTGGAGTCAGGGGCGTCCGTCCAGGCGGCGACGTAGCCGGCGTAGTTCATGTAGTCGGGGTTGCCCATGGCGGCGCGCGCCTGCCACGACGAGCCCTCCGGTACCCGGACGGTCCGCGTGGTGCCGTCGCCGGACTCCGACCGCAGGGCAGTGACGGAGAGCCGGTGGTGCTCGGTCCGCTGCGGCAGGGTGTAGTCGGCCTTGATCCGGGTCAGGCGCAGTGGCCCGGCCGGGCCGGCGCCGGGGGCCCGGCCCGCCTCGGCGCCAAAGTCCGCCACCACGACGTGCTGTCCGCCGTCGGCGGGGACCTTGCCCAGGGTGATGGTGTAGGGCACGCCGAAGCGGTCCACGAATGTCGCCGAAAGGCGGGTGGTGACGTCGCTCGCAATCGGTCGGCCGCCGGAGTCCGAGGCTTGCGTGCGAACGGTCAGGAGAAGGCGCGCGGTGTCACGGGGCAGGTCGAACCCGGCGTCCCGCGAGGCGGTGTCCTGAGGTCGCAGGGAGCGGAGGACCTGCCGGAACGGCCGGTCGGTGAGGTCGTCGCGCAGGCCGGTCACCCGGGAGGCGGCGGTGGTGTCCAGTGCCAGCACCGTTGCCTCGCGGTTCCTGGGCAGCGGCACGGTGCCGCGGCTCGCCGGGGCCGCCGCGGCGACGCCGGGTATGTGGTCGTAGACGCCGCCCTGTCCGAACGCCGGGTTCGAAGTGCCGGTCACGCGGACGTCGGCTCCCACCAAGAAGTCCGCCTGGTCGCGCTGGGAGCGCTCCCAGCTCGCGTTCTCGCCGATCGCGAACATGCTGATCGACACCGCGAAGACCAGCAGCAGGGCGGGGCCCGCGCCGCGCCCGGTCCGCCGCGCCAGTTGCCAGCCGGCCAGCGCCGTGGGCAGACCGGGCGACCGGGCGGCCAGCCGCTCGCCGAGGCGGGCGGCCAGTGGCAGCAGACGCAGGGCGAGCACGGCTCCCGCCAGCAGGCACAACGCGGGCGCCACCACCAGCACCGGGTCCACCCCCAGCGCGCCTGTGGTGTCGGTCGTCAGCGCGCCGGACCCGCCGCCACGCCCGGACAGCTGCCAGTAGCCCAGGCCCGCCACGAGCAGCAACGCCACGTCGGTGCCCGCCTGCACGGCACCCGGCAACGCCCCCTTGCGGGTCCGTGCCTGCCGTTCGACGGCGTAGGTGCCCGTACGGCGCAGCGCCGGCGAGGCCACGGCGACGCCGCAGGCGAGCGCGGCCAGCACACCCGTCCACCAGGCCGTGGAGGACGGCACGTCCAGGTGCACGTCCGCCCGTGCCAGGGCTCCGTGCCCGGCGAGCAGCCGTACCAGCGGTCCGGCCAGGAACGGTGCCAGCACGGCGGCGGGCAGCGCCAGCAGCAGTGCCTCGGTGGCGGCCAGGTTCGCGATGCGGGTCCGGGAGCCGCCGCGGGCCCGCAGCTGGGCGGTCTCCTCGGCGCGTTCGCTGGCGAGCAGGCCCGCCACGAGCATCAGCGCCAGGCCCGCGAGGACGATCAGCTGCAACGCGCTGATCAGCAGCGTCGAACGGCTCACCAGCAGATTGCGGCTCAGGTCGGCCGCCAGGGCGGGCAGCTCACTGCTCGCCGTCGTCTTCCCGTTCAGTTGCTTGTCGTCCAGTTGGCCCACCGTCCGGCGGACGTCCTGGCCGACGCTGTCGAGGCCGGCGGTGGTCACGGCGGAGAAGTCGGCCCCCGCGGTCCACTGGACCTCGGCCGCAGGCACCGCGCCCGCCGCGAACGCCCGGCGATCGGTGAGCATCGGGCCGTAGGTGGTGAACGACAGCGTCCGCACGCCGCGCCCGGCCAGCGGGTCCAGCCGCCAGTACAGCGCGGACGGATCGGCCGGCCGGTACAGGCCGGTCAGCCGCACGCGCAGCGGCGGCCCGTTCCGCCGGTCGGCGAGCGTGATCACGTCCCCCGGCGTCACGCCGAGGGCCTTCGCGGCCGTGTCGGGCAGCGCGACCGGCACCGGGCCTTCGGCCTGCGGCGCGTCGGGGAAGGTCCCCTCGACCATGGTCACCCGGGACCGGTCGAACGTGGCGAGCAGCGTGAGGTCCGGGTTGTCCGACCACGGCGCGTCCGCCGGGCGAGAGTCCTGCGGCAGGCCGTACGCACCCGAGCGGGTGCTGGACCAGACCCGCACCGGCAGCCCGTCGTAAGCCCCCGCGAGGGTCTTGCGCACGCGGGAGTCCAACCGCCCGGCGTCCTGCTCGGCCACCTCGGACGTCACGTCGATCTGCGTCCTGGCGGCCGACGGCCCCTGCAGCGCGCGCCGCAGCCCCGCGTCCCCGACCGCGCCGCTGAACGCGGCCAGCGTGGCCACCGCGCAGGTGGTCAGGACGACAGACAACAATGCGGCAGCGAGTAGCAGCCGGTGCGCGCGCAGGCGCAGCAAGACGAAGCCCGGCACCATGCCCCCCGTTCTCGATGCCCGTAACAGTGTGTTGCGAGTGCACGACCAGGTCACCGCCGAGCGGGGGGAGCGACACAGACTACGCCCATGCCACGACGTGACCAACAACTGCCCCATTGCCACACCAAAGTGGGTGGGAGCACGATCGGATGCTCATCGTCATCTTAAGCCTGCGTTTGTTTCCATCGTGTGAACAGGGGCTCAGCTTGGTGGCGCTTATGCTGGCGGGCATGAGCGAGGGACTGCTGGAACGGCGTGAGGGCCCGGCGGGCGGCGGGGCGGCCTCCGAGGCGATGGTGGTGGTCGAGGACCTGGTGCGCACCTTCGGCAGCGGGGACACCGCGGTGCACGCCCTGGGCGGGGTGTCCTTCTCCGTGGCCCGCGGTGAACTGGTCGCGCTCAAGGGCCGCTCCGGCTCGGGCAAGA
>NZ_JBIATA010000054.1:0-18759 GCF_042891295.1 Streptomyces sp. NPDC001902
CGGGAAGCTGGTCGAGGACGCCGTGGAGGTGGTCGTCGGGCAGCGGGGCGGGCAGCCGCCGACTGCCGGACAGCACGATGGAACGGGTGGGATCCCGGAAGATCAGCTTCTCGCGTCTGAGCGCCCGGAAGAGCGAACGGAGCAATTGTCGAGGCGGATGACGGTGGCGGCGGTGTAGCGGGGGAACCCGGCGTTGGCCATGACGCCGTCATGAACGTGATACTCCCGACCAAGACGCTGCAGGCGGCCCGTTTCCTTCTTGGAGGCGGGCCTGTCCAGGGGGCCGGTGCGGTAGTGCGAGCCGTGGTCGGCGGCGTCGCGGGCGGCGAAGGCGAGGTCGTGGAGGGTGAGGAGTTCGGTGTCGGTGATGCCGGGCAGCCAGCGGCGGCGGCGGGCGGAGTCTTGGGCGTGGATGGCCAGGACGTACAGGGCGGTCCGGTCGTCCAACGTGATCGGGTCGCGGGCGGGTTCGGGGGCGAACCGCAGGGTCACGGGGACTGGTTGCTGTTCGTGGCTGGCGGTGGCGGCAAGGGTCTGAGCAAAGTCGGTGTCGAGGGGGGCCAGGCCGCGATGCCGTTCCGGCCGCGCCACCATGCGGCAAGCGTGCGCTTCACACGTCCTCCTCGACCGTGAGACCTGCGGCCTCTTCCAGGACTGCCCACTGCTCGGCGCGGCGGCCGGCCGACAGCGGGATGTACTGCAGTTCTCCTGTCCGGCCCGGGCGCAGGGGCGGCACGGGCTGGCAGGGATGTTGCACGGGGCGAGGTGCTTGCGTCGCGCGCTGCCGGAGCACGGCAGGCGCGCGGTGGAAGGCCGGCCGCGCGGTACAGTGCCGCCCTCGGGAGGGGAGTGATCATGGAGCGCCCGCAGAGGGATGACGGCTTCTTCGGCAAGCTGGAGAGGTCCGTGCCCTACGTATGCTTCGCCGTCGGGCTCTGCCTCGTGGCTTGGGGCATACACAGGTATCTACACGGCAGCATCCCGCTTCGGGCTATCAGCGGTGTGGTCCTCGTCGTGCTTGCAGGCTGGGACATCTACAAGCGCCTCCGGGCTCGGAGGAATCGCGCTGCGAGCGAAAGCGCCTGACAAGTACCGCGACCCACCGAGTACCGGCTCGGGATGGCGATCAATCTTCGGGCTGCTCAGCAATTCCACGCCCGCGAGGGCTCACTCCAGGTCGTCCCTCGCAAGGCTGTCGAACAGCTCACCGAGCCGGACGGGACGGTCGTAGAGGTCCGGCTGGGTCAGTTCGTGGACAACGCCCGCCGCCGCGCCGGCAAGCTCACCGAGCAAAGGCTGGCGGAACTCGACGCACTTGGCATGCGCTGGTAGCAGCCGCAGCCGGGCCGCTCAGTCAGCCGGGCCGGGGCTCTGCACGTGGAGCCCCCGCGCGGCCCCTGTACGGCGCCGTGAGTCGTTCGCTGGCACCGGCGGGCGTGAGCCCCCTGCAGACCTACCTGAGAGGCGAAAGTGCCTGCTCAAGGCGCTACGCTCACGGTCATGTCAGACATAGGCCGAAAACTTGTACGGGCCTCTTGGGTCGTAGACCGGTTTCTGGGCGGTGAGCGCCCACCATCACGGACGCAGAAGTTCGCAGCCCGGCACCCGCTTCTCCTGACCCTTCTGGCAGGAACGGGCTGCGCCGCCTATTTCTTGGTACTGCCGGGAGTGCAGCCGTCAGATTTCGTCATCGCGCCCGTCGCGGGCTTCCTGCTCGGTGGCATCTTCGGACTCACGGCGCTGTACGAGCGATGCCGGCAACGCCGCCTGCGACGGCTGGGCCTGTGGACTGGTTCCTGAATGCCCAAGCGTCTGCAGCCCGGAACCAGTATGGGTTGCCGGTCGACGGCTCCGACGGCATAAGGAGTTTCTGACTGCTCTACGGCCGCTGCTCCAGTGCCTCACGTACCGCCTCCAGCATGATCTCCTTGTCTGCACCGAGCTCCCCCGCCTCGGTGACGAACCGCCGAGCCAGTTCGGCCAGTGCGGCCGGGTCCGGAGCGGTGGCGGACATGGGCAGCGATGCCACCCGCGTCCCCGCCCCGCGGCGGCTGGTGATCAGGGACGCGGCTTCCAGTTCACGGTAGGCCCGTGCCACCGTTCCAGGCGCCAGGCCCAGATCGGCCGCCAACTGCCGTACCGTCGGCAGACGCTCACCCTCCGGGAGACGACGCGAGGTAATCAGGGCAGCGAGCTGCGCGCGGATCTGCTCATACGGCGGGACATGGCTCGAGGTGTCGATCCGGACGACGGGACCACTCACCGGTGCCCCCGGGCCTTGGGTGAGATGACCGTGAACAGGCACCACGCCACGGTGACGAGGGCAATCAAGGCCGTCGGCCACAGCGCCCAGTTCCCGACCCGGCCGCCGGTGCCGTCGCAGGTGATGCCAAGCAGTGCGCCCGAGGCAGTGGACGCGGCGCCGAGCAGAGGAGCCGAGACCAGCAGACCCCACGCGGCGACGATCGCCAACGCGCGGTTGCGACGGGTCGCCTCGTCGCCGGGACGGCGGGCGATCCTGGTCAGCGACCACAGGCAAACGGCCGTCGACACGGCCAGCGACGCAAGGATGGGCAAGCCGTAGAACAGACCCGGCCAAGGCCCCGTGCTCACCGTGCTTCCATCCGGGCACGTGACGGCAAGGGAACGGCCGGCGCGACCCACGTCGTCCGGTGAAGCAAGCACGGCCGCCACCACCAAGAGGACAACAAGAAAAACAGCCTCGGCGACCAGCAGCAAAGTCATCCGCGGTGGCACGTAGTCGCGTACCCGACGAGGTGCCAGTCCCGCTGTGCGGACCGGGCCGTGCGGGCGAGCCGTGAGAACGTCCGCCACCAGCACTCCCGCAACGGCACACAATCCGAAAACGGGGATCGCGTACAAGACACCGGCCTCCCCGTCGTCCACTGCGTGCCCGACCACCCGGGCGGCAACTACCCCAACAACCAGACCTGCCCAGCGAAGGTAGCGGTCGGCTGCCGAACCGGTCGGCGCCACGTCAAGTACACGCACAACAAGCTCCTGGATGACATACGAACCGTGACCCAACACCGCTTGTATCAAGCGGTAAGTACAAGATGCAGCTCCGCCCGATCTTGTGTCAAGCCGTTGACACAACGGTGACCGGCGCATCCCGGACGATCACGCACCAGGGATCACGTGCACATCACTCCGCATACGGGCAGACCACAGCTCAAAGAACATCGCCAACGCCGGCTGTGGAACATGGGCCAGGACCCCCTGGCGCCCGCCGCATGGTCGCAGGCGACGGCCGATCGGGCCCTGACGCACTGGCTGCAGGGACCGTCGCCGTCCCGGACCGGGACAGTGCCCCAGGTCGTCAGGGTCGATGTCGTTCACCGTGCGTGCCGGCCCGCCTCGTCCCTGCCGCTGTCGAACTCGATCACCAAGACCGTCCAGCACCTCGAGGCGCAGCCCGATGAGGACTTCGGCACCATCCCAAGCCCGACCCCGACCTCGCAGCCAAACTCGTGGACCGTGCGGCTTCATCATGAGCGCCTACGCCTTCAGAGCAGTGGCAGGAGGCCGCTCGCCTCCGGAGCCCGCCTGTGGTGAGCGGCGGGCCGGGCTCGCGGATCACCCGGGACGCCTTCCACCGCCGGGAGGCCTGCAAGGAAGCGGCCGACGACGGGCGTTGGGCAAAGCGCATGGTCTGTCCGGCGGGTTCAGCCGCGAAGCCAGCCGAACAGTCCGTTGCCACGCCGCTCTCGTTCCCACTGCGCTTCCGCCTCGGCCCTCTCCCGGTCCAGGCGCTCACGCTGGCTGCGGCAGGACGGGCACTCGGCTCCGGGCGCCAAGGCGTCGCCCTGCCCGTCGTCGTAGTCGCCTGGATGGACGTCGGTGCCGCAGGACGGGCAGGGCCACATTGCTGCCCGGCGGCGGCGCTGTTCTTCCTTGCGTCGCTGCCTGCGGGCCTCCTTGGCCGCGACGCGGGCTTGTTCGGCAGCCTGCCGGGCGGCACGCCGCTGCTCGTCACGCTGCCGGTAGGCGCGGTGGTCGTCAGGGTTGTCCAGGGCGGCGGCCAGCGACTCGTGGACGCTGTGGCCGAAGCGCCACCACACCGGGCCGTGCGGGCCGTCAGCGGCCAACTGGTCCAAGGTGGTGACCAGGACGGGCACCGTAAAGTCGTAGGTGCGCCAGCCGTCTGGCGTGCCCGAAGCGTCGGTGTAGGGGCCGGAGTGCCAGGTGCCCTGCCAGTACGGGGCCGAGATGCGGGCCACTTCGCTGATGCGGCGCTGCAGGACTTGGGGGTTGACGCGTTTGGTGAAGACGATCGCCACCGGCGGGTAGCCCCCACGACGGGAGTCCTCCCACCGTGTCGACCACAGTGGGACGTCGTCCCCTACGCGGTGGCCGTTCAGGGTGCGCTGGAAGAAGCGGTGGTAGCGGGCGATCTTGCCCGCCAGCGCAGCTGCCGGTTCGGTGTGGTTGTCGACCTCCACGAACAGCACCGGCAGTTGGTCCTGTGGTGCAGTCAGCACCGCTCTGGCCCGGGGCCGCATCGCCCACACCGCCGAAGCGCTCCTGGCCACCGGCATCCAAGAACAGCACCTGATCCAGGCAGCCATCGCCATGGCCCGCAAACCCACCTGGTACGACCTCAGACGCCACCTCGAACACTGGACACCCCCCGCCCCACAACCCGCCACACGGCCCGGACACCCCGCCTACTGCAGGCAATGCGACCACGGCTGGACCACCGACCCCGACGGCCGCGCCCGCAAATGCCCCTGTCGCACCCAAGGACAGGCATGACCCGCCAACGCCCGCGCACCCTCACCGCCGGCAATCCCCCGCCAGTGCCGAACCCCAGCCTCACCACAGACCAGCAACTGAACCGTTCCGGGTATGATCGAGACTCTAGGTTGTGACTGTGACCTGGGGATTTGCGTTCTGTTGGTGGTAGGCGGCTTCGTATTCTGCGGGCGGGACGTGGCCGATCTCACCGTGCAGGCGGCGGTGATTGAACCAGTCGACCCACTCGGCGGTGGCCAACTCGACCTCGGAGAGAGTCTTCCAGGGCCGGGGCTTGATCAGCTCGGTCTTGAACAGGCCGATCGCCGACTCCATCAGGGCATTGTCGTAGGCGTCGCCGACTGAACCGATGGATGCCGCGATGCCTGCCGTATCCAGGTGTTCGGCGAGCTTGAAGGACGTGTATTGCGACCCGGCGTCGCTGTGATACACCAACTCCCCGGCGACATGGCGATGGCCCTCGCGGTCACGTTGCCACAACCCCATCTCCAGTGCGTCCAGTACCAATTGGGTCTCCTTGCTGGTGGCAGCGGACCAGCCGACGATGCGGCGGGAGAAGGTGTCGACGACGAAGGCGACATAGACGGTGCCGGCCCAGGCCGCGATGTGCGTGAAGTCGGCCACCCAGCACCGGTTCGGGGCCGAAGCCACGAAGTCGCGGTCAAGAAGGTCCGGTGCCCGCTCGGCCGCGTGGTTCTGGATCGTCGTGATGACCTTCTTGCCGCGGACTGCCCCGGTGATTCCCAGTTCCCGCATCAGTCGCTCGACGGTGCAGCGGGCCACCCGATGACCCTGTCGCTGTAGGTGACGCCAGATCTTGCGAGCCCCGTAGACGCGGTAGTTGGCATCGAACACCGCCTGAATCAGCACCTTCAACTCCACGTCTCGGTTGGCCCGTTGCGAAGGTGGGCGACTCTTGGCTGCGTAGTAGGTGGAGGGGGCGATGCTGAGACCGTGCTCGGTGAGCACGGTGCAGATCGGCTCGACGCCGCCGAAGCGGTTCCGGTACTCGTCGATGAACGTCACGAGCGTGTGTGTGGCCGGTCGAGCTCGGCCGCGAAGAAAGCCGACGCGGCCTTCAGAATCTCGTTTGCCCGCTTGAGCTCGGCGTTCTCCTTGCGTAGGCGCTTGAGCTCGGCCGACTCCTCCGTCGTGGTGCCCGGCCTGGCACCACTGTCGATCTGGTCCTGGCGGACCCACTTGCGCAGCGTTTCGGTCGTCCCGATCCCCAGTTTCGCCGCAACCGCCTTCATCGCGGACCACTCCGTGTCGTACTCGGGCCGCACCTCGGCGACCATGCGGACCGCGCGCTTGCGCAGCTCAAGGGGATAAGGGGAAGGACGTGCCATGACTCGATCCTCTCAAATGATCGAGTCCCCACCGAACCCGGAACGGTTCACCGACCGCATCAGGGTGCTGGGCGAGGACCACCCCGACACGCTGTTCTCCCGTAACACCCTCGCAAGCGCCTACCAGTCGGCGGGAAATTTGAGCCGGGCCATCCCGCTGTTCGAGCAAACCCTCGCCGATATGGTGCGCGTACTGGGCGAGGACCATTCCTTGACGGTAAAAGTCCGAAGCGCTCTCGCAAGCGCCGTCGCCGAACGCTAGGACGGCTGGGCGCCCAGGTTTCCTCCCGCTCAGGGCGCCGTCGCCCGCTGACCGTACGCCTGAAGCGTGCCGGGCCCACCATGGGTGCGCGCCCGCGCACTTCCGACTGCAAGCGATCACCAGCGCGGTCCGCTACCTCATCGACCGCTTCCTCCCCCAGCCGTGATGGCAGCGCACCGACAGAGTACTTCGGGGGTGTTGTTAGGGTCCGGAACATGGGTGTCGAAGTGAGCTGGACCTGCCGGGTGTGCGACCGGGAGATCGATTGGTCGGCATGGTGGAGGCCTCGCGGTTACTGCTCCCGCACGCATCGCTGGAAATGTGAAGGAGACCTGGCCGGCCGTGGAACCACCGCGGCGGCGCTCGGGGCCTGGACCGTCTTCGCCGACGAGGCCGGGTTCTCGATGACGCCGCAGTCCGCCGGGGCCTACGCCAGATCCCCAGGTCAGACCGCCAAGGTCGAGGCGAGTACGGGCGGTGACGGCGGCCGGGAGAGGGATACCGAAGCTGCCGCAGCAAGGGCTGCGAGCGGGGCATGGTCGTAGCGGCCGCCGGGCTCGCGCGAGTGGGGCAGCCAATCGGAGCGCTCACTTGAGGGCAGGGGATTCACCCCAGGCCGCTGCCCGGGGCGGGCGATGAGTCGGGAAGCTGGTCGCGGATGTGCTGACGATGGCACCTCACGTCGAAGGGCTCCCATTCAGTGCGCGCGTGATCCGCGGCCTCGTCGATGGCGTCGGGCAGCGCTGCTTGTGCCACCTCAACTGCTCCGCATGCGGCAGACCCCGATCGGTGGATGCAGGATGAAACGAGGGTTCAACAGTGGATACATTTATTATCGAGAGTTCAACCTTTCATGCGGGGCCGGGGGTTGCACAACCAAATCGTCCGGGGTTAGCTGGGTATAGGTGGTTAATCCGAGAGCCGCAGGCGTTCGCGTGAATGGGATTCCCCGCTTGTACAGCAACGCCGCCCAAGTGCCAGACACCTAGGATTGAGGCATGGGGACGCGGCCTAGCGCAGGCGGAACCGAAAGCAGCCTCGAGGGACATGATGTCAATCTGGTGCGTCGGTTCCGCTAAACGGGACAGCCGCCTTTCCGGGCGGCGCAAGCTCGGTCAAGCATCCAAAGGCAATCAGGAAGTACGTAGCCGTGATCAGTACTCTCAAGCGTTATGGCGCAACCGCCTTTGCCTCAGTGCTGTTGGCAGGGAGCATCGTCCTGCCGACCACGGCGGCCGCAGCCGATCCAGGCATGTCGATGAAGACGACCACACCAGCAGGGTCGGTCATCCGCCCCCAATACACCGACACCTTCACCGTCAGTCGCGACATCAGATTCAAAGGCGGCGTCCCGGTCGGCGGCTGGTCAGCGCTGACCCTACACTCCGACGGGACATATAACTGGACCGGACACGTGCGCAACTCAGGCGGCGTCGGCTACAACTACAGTGAGGCCTGTGTTATCCGCTTCCACACAGGCGAGACCTACATCTTCGACGTCCGTGGAACCATGGGCGGAATCCTCGGCGGTTCTCGCGACTTCAACTGGCAGAGGGATGGGAAACTGCGGACTCTTCCCAGAGTGTGGGACGAGGCCTCGGGCTACACGCCGAACTGCTCGGCGCGAGCCAGTCTCGACGTTGCCGGCACAATTGAGTCGGCGAAGGACGGCATTCCCTACGTCATGACGGTCCTCGCAATCGTGGGCGCGTGACTCCCGTGGAGGGGCGGCTGCGGTGCGGTCAGCCCACGGAGGCAGAACCCAGCACAGCCACGCCCCAAAGTAAGGCTCTGGATAGTCGTCGTCCTGACCTCGGATGCCAAAGGAGGGCGAAATTATGGGGAGTACTCTCAAGCGTCATGGTGCTGTAGTCGTTGCGTCGGCTCTACAGGCGGCGGGCGGGATAGTGCTGGATGGGGTAGCGGTGGCGTGTGTGGCAGCCGCCCCTTGGTTCCGTTCCCGGCGCAGACGCCGGACATCAGCGGGCTTCGCGCTGCTGACGGTCCTCTCCGTCGCCGCCCTGATTCTGGGTACCGCCCCACAAGCCCAAGCCGTGATCAGCGTGAACCCTGAGGCGGCCACAGCTTTCGGCAAGTGCATGAACACCTACCGAGCCGAGGACGGCAGCGGCGACCCCCTCGGTATCGTGCGGTACCTCGAGTTCTCCCGGCACAAGGTGCTGATCGACCTCAGCAACGGCGACACAGGCACGATGCCCGTCGACGACCGCTGGGACAAGGCGCAGAACGGGTCGGGCACCGACAGCATCATCGCCTGGAACAGCAAGGACATCCGGCCCCTGAGCGACGGCACCCCAAGTGAACCTTGCGCGCAGCTGTATCACGAGATGGCTCACGCACTGGACATGTCCCGTGGCACCCTCAACCTGCACTGGTGCCGTGGAGCCCCCCGCATACAGACCGATGAGGTCGTAGCCGTCTTCGCGGAGAACGCGTACCGCACATACCGAGGCATGCCCGTACGTACCGCGTACGGTACCGAGTCCGGCCCAGCGCAGCTGCCAGACTCCGTGGACGACTGCTAGGCGTTGGCGGCCGTGTCAGCGGTATCCCAGCAGGTGCCGTCCACCGCCACCAGCCGCAGCCCCCGCCACCACGCTCCCGGCGTGCGCTCATCGGCAAGCGGCCACGTAGTGGCGGCGAACAACACCCGCAACGGCTCCGATCCCAGCCGGTCCCGAGCCCGAAACAGCGACGACTTCGCCGGGACCTTCCACGCCCCGCCCGCCCCGGCCCGCACGCAAACCCTCGACTAGGTGCCGCTAGGCCGGCAGCAGCCGTCTGCGCTGCTCGGTCCGACCGCACGCGGCAACGACCCGATCCACCAGACCCGGCAGATACACCCAGGTCAACAACCCAAGACCAGACAACTCAGGCAGAGTCTCAGTCACCGGCACCACCCCCAACACCACCCCAGCAGCCTACGTTCAAAACCTAACGCAACGACATGACTTGGTTGGTGATCTTGTTCGGGGTGCTGACGGTGGGGCGGCGGGGTGCTTCGCCGGAGGCGTGCGGGGTGGCCTCGGGTTCCGGGGGTGGGTGCGGTGTCGTTGCGGCCGAGGAGTTTCCAGCGGATTCCGGCGAGGACGGTGCGTACGGCGTGGGCGGCGCGTCCGAAGGGGACGTCGGCGATGCTGGTGCGCGACCGGCTGGATGTGCTGTTCGAGGACGAGGAGTTCGCGGACCTGTATCCGTCCGATGGCCGTCCGGGGTTCTCGACGGGGCAGTTGGCGCTGGTGTCGGTGCTGCAGTTCGCCGAGAACCTGTCCGATCGCGCCGCGGCGGATGCTGTGCGCACGAGGATCGACTTCAAGTGCGCGCTGGGCCTGGAGTTGGAGGATCCGGGGTTCGACTACTCGGTGCTGTGCTCAGTGAGTTCCGGGCCCGGCTTGCGGAGGGGGATGCCGCTGACCGGCTGCTGCGGGTGATGCTGACGCGGCTGGTGGAGGCCGGGCTGCTGAAGTCCGGGGGGCGCCAGCGCACCGATGCCACCCATGTGCTCGCCTTCGTGCGCAGGCTCAGCGGCCTGGAGTTGGCCGGGGAGACGCTGCGGGCCGCGCTGGAGGAGCTGGCCGAGGCCGACGGGGACTGGCTGCTGCCCTTGATCGAGCTGGAATGGGCCAAGCGCTACGGGCGCAAGGTGGAGATGTACGGGGTGGCTTTCGCCGGTTACCGGCGACCCTTCATCGTTTTCGATGCCGCAAGTCGCGCCTTCGAGCGAGTGGGTGCAGTCTGGAATCAAAGGTTGCCTCACGGCGCAGTGTTAGGTCGAGACGAACACACAGCGGAGCGCGCCATTCCGGTGAAAGCCGCGTGAAACCGCGCAAGTTCCCCTGACCGCGCCTCTGCGTGACCGACGACTCCCTGATGGCAGGTTATCGGTCACACGAGATCACCAGTGCGGCAACGCTTCCAAGAAAACACGGCGGAGCGTCCGCAGTTCTGCGTGGCGCAGAGATGTGGCGCTCCTTGAGTCAGTTCAGGCAGAACTGGAAGTGACACCATGACGCTCACCCCCACCCGTGAGTTCACCCGACCGATCATCCGGGCCACCTCTGAGCAGATTACTCGAAACTCTTCGGTGGCGAAGCTCCAGCGTTCCCTCGCCGAGTTCGGAGAGGCCCGGCTGGCCGAAATGCAGGATCACCACCGACTTCCCGCCGACCTATACCAAGGTTCGCCGAAGGGGCTCGGTGACGGTGCGACCGTAGAAGCATTCAAGAGCGAGATGCTCGACGGGCTCATCAACCGGCTTCGGCCAGAACTCGGCCTGCTCAAGCTCGACATCCACCGCGGGACGCAGGTAATTGCGCCCCCGTACGATCACAGTTGGAACACGGGCCTCGGGCAGCCCTGGTCGGATGTCGAAGGAAGTATGGTGCTCCTCGGGGGTGACCAATTCTCCGGCGCAGGCTTCAGCTTCTTCGTCACGGCCCAGGAGGATGCGGCTGTGGCGGTCATCCCGCAGGGGACGTACGAGCACTCATTCTTCGACCTTCAGACCGATCCCAACGTGCAGACAAAGGGCGGAGCTGGCGCCATCGTCTACAAAGGCGGCTCCGCGATCGTGGACTCGAAGGTCACTTCGTGGAACCGGACCGGCATTTCCCCTAGCACTGGGGAGACGGTGAACATTGCGATGGCCGACGTCACCGGAATCTCGGGCGGACCCTTCGCCGGGCCACGTCTCTTCCCGGTCTTGTTCGACGTGACTCAAGGAGAGACCTACGAAGTCTGGATTTACCTGTGGAACGCGTGTGCCAACACCGACGGGACACCATTCTTCTGTGCTCAGACTGGCAAGGTCCCGCTCGTCACGGTCGAGGCCGGTCCGCCTTTCGTCCTGCATTGAGCTTCTTCGAGCGGGCCACCGATCGGGTGACGTCCGTGAAGCGCAACGAGCGAGGCCCCCGGGCAGTTGATCGAGATGTCTAACGTCTCAACCACGCTGCTCAGGGGCCTCGTTGGTCATCTATCCTGCCTGTGAGAATGGGGATGCTGTCCCGGGGTGCGGTCTGGCCCATATCCTGCCTGGCTCGCTTGTTGATGCCCTGAGTGCGATCTGCCGGCTGCATCCCGGGCGGTGCGTGCGCCACCGGGCTGGGTTCGTGTCCAAATAGGGGCTTTGCTGCGGCATCGTCACAGGTCTGACCGCTCTTCCCGTCCGGTGGCTGGCAATGCCCTGACCAGCGGGAGGAGAGACAAGCCCGTGCTCACTCCAGTTACGGACGCCGACCAGGCCGAGGTCGTTGTCGGTGTCGACACTCACAAGGACTGCCACGTGGCCGTGGCTATCAGCATGCTCGGTGTCGTGCTCAACACCGGGTCGTTTCCGGTATCGGCTGCTGGCTACCAGCAGCTGCTGGACTGGGCACGCGCCAGCGGCCAGGTGAAGCGGGTCGGTGTGGAGGGCACTGGCTCCTACGGAGCCGGCTTGACCCGAGCCCTGCGGGCCGCCGGTGTGGAAGTCCTCGAGGTCAACCGGCCGAACCGGGCGTTACGCCGACGCCGGGGCAAGACTGACGTGGTGGATGCTGAGGCCGCCGCTCGGGCAGTGCTCAGCGGTGAGGCAGTAGTCGTACCCAAGAACGGTGAGGGGCCCGTCGAGGCTATCCGGGTCCTGAAAATCGCCAAGGACTCCGCCAGCAAGGCTCGGGTCCAGGCCGTGAACCAGCTCAGGTCGGTCCTGGTCAACGCCGGCTCGCGGGTGCGCGAACCTCTGGAGCACCTGTCCTTGCCTCAACTCATCCTGCGGTGCTCCGCAGGGAGCTGGAACGGACTCGGGCCGGCAGAGACGGCTGTCATGCACACACTTGGTCGGCTCGCCCGGCGTGTCCAGTATCTCGACGCGGAGATCAAGGACACCGTGAAGCAGATGACATCCTTGATCCAGCAGACGGCACCCGACCTGCTGCGGGTGCAGGGCATAGGGCCGGACTCGGCCGCCGCGTTGCTGATCGCGGCGGGCGACAACCCTGATCGGCTGCGTGGCGAGGCATCCTTCGCCGCTCTTTGCGGGACCAGCCCCGTCGAAGCGTCCTCAGGCAAGACCCGTCGCCGTCGGCTCAGCCGCGGTGGCAACCGGCAAGCCAACGCCGCCTTGTTCCGAGCAGTGCTTTCCCGTCTGCGGTGGGACCCTACGACCCAGAAGTACCTGCAACGGCGAACCGCAGAAGGCCTGTCCAAACGAGAGATCATCCGCTGTTTGAAGCGTTACCTCGCCCGAACCGTCTTCAAGATTCTCCAGGCCAGCCTTCCCTTGCCCAGCGCTACTTGTAATCCATAGGGGCATCGCACTCGACCTGCCACATGCGCTCGTGGAGTGGGTCACCATGCTCATCGTCACCCGTGAGGGTGACCGGCGCTGCAAGCTCCGTCCGTCCCAGCGCGCGATAGTGGCACTGGTGTACCTGCGCGAGCACACCACCCTGGCGAAGGTCGCTGCCGGTTTCGGGATCAGCGAGTCCACCGCCCACGCGTACACCAGCGCGGTCATCGACCTCCTCGCCGACCGTGCACCGGGCCTGCTGAAGGTCCTACGCGAGCAGGATCCGGACTTCGTCCTCCTGGACGGCACGCTCGCCGAGTGCGACCGGGTCGGCGAGGACGGGCCGACTACTCCCACAAGCACCGCCGGCACGGGGTGAACGTGCAGGTAGTCACCGATCCGGACGGCCGGCTGCTGTGGCTCTCGCCCGCGCTGCCGGGCCGCTCCCACGACCTGACCGCTGCCCGCACCCACCGGATCATCCGCATCTGCGAGCGCCAGGGCGTCCCCATCTTGGCCGATCTCGCCTACCAGGGCGGTGGCCCCTGGCTGACCACGGGCATCAAACGCAGGCCCCTGCGGGAACTCACCCCTACCGAGAAGACCGTCAACCGGGCTCTGGCCGCGGCACGGGCACCAGTCGAACGAGGCGTGGCCTGCCTGAAGTCCTGGCGGATCTTCCGCAGGTCCCACTGCAGCCCCAACCGCATGACGTCAATCGCCAAAGCCATTCTCACCCTGGAGCGGCAACGCTGAAGAGCCTCACTGATCGCCGATCTTGCCGACGACGTGGCGCCCGGACGGAGTGAGCTGCGCCGACTGGATGACGCTGGCCACGTCCTTGACCTGCTTCGCGCGCTCGCCCGCGGTCTTGTCGCTCTCGGGCGTCGCGGCGGGGGCGTGGACACGGCCGTTGCGCCAGTCACCCAGGACGCCGTTGACGCTCGGCTTGTCGTCCGGGATGGGCTCCGGGTCGTCCTCGTCGCCATGGGTGGGAGCCTTCGGGGTGACGCCCGGGTGGCCGTTGTCGCGGTGGTCCAGGCCGTCGCCGCGCTGCGGATCGGCCTCGCGGGCCGCGTCCTCCTTCTCGCCCTTGCCCCGGTCCTTGGTGGGGCGGGAGCCGTCGGGACGGGCCACCATCGTGAGCCGGTTGGCGTACATCCGCTCGTGGATGCCGTTGTCCAGGCGCTCCACTTCGACCATGTCGGAGCTCAGCGCGCGCACGACGCGGGCGAGGCCTCCGCCCCACAGGCGGGCGATGCCGCCCGTCTCGACAAAGCGGCCGCGGGAGTCGCGGGGGTGCAGGGCCGGGTTCCACGCCCTGCGGGCGATCTTCGACTCGAAGGCGGCGGGGGCGGCAGCAGCGGGGCGGCGGAGCGACATGCCGCGCACCATCGAGCGCCGGCACACCTACCGTCGCGCGCTCACCCTCCCCACCCGACTGTGACCCGCATCACCCCGTAGTGGCGTAGCGTCCGGCCAGCGTGGGTACGGACTCCGCGCGTCCGATCAGGGCGTCGGCGGGTACCATGCCGCGGGCAACCTCAGCCCGGCAGGCAAAGGCCCCAACGAGATCAGCCCACGAGGTGCCGCCCCCGTCGCTGTAGAGAAGACGACCTTGCCGCCTCGGAACTGCGCCCTCTCGAAGGTGACTATGCCGCCACGGAACTGCGCCAGGTCGTAGGTGACCGTGCCGCCACGGAACTGCGCCATTGCGTAGGTGACCGTGCCGCCATGGAACTCCGCCAAGTTGTAGGTGACCTCGCCGCCAAGGAACTCCGCCCCGCCGAAGGTGACCTCGCCGCCATGGAACTCCGCCCCGGCGAAGTCGACGTCGCCGCCAAGGAACTTCGCCACGGCGAAGGTGACCTTGCTGCCACGGAACTGCGCCCCAATGAAGCCGACGACGCCGCCACGGAACTGCGCCCTAACGAAGGTGACCGTCCCGCCTCGGAACTGCGCCCTCTCGAAGGTGACTATGCCGCCGTTGAACTGCGCCGCGCCGAAGTCGACCATGCCGCCGTTGAACTGCGCCGCGCCGAAGTCGACCATGCCGCCGTTGAACTCCGCCCCGCTGAAGTCGACCATGCCGCCGTTGAACTCCGCCCCGCGAAACCTGACCTTGCCGCCACTGAACACAGCCTCGGAGAAGTCTCCGCCGTCGAAGACGACGCCGGTGAAGTCCAGGTCGTGGCCTTGCCAGGAGTGGGGGTGCTCGCGGGGCAGGCGGAGGTGATGGGTCATGATGCGGATGATCGTGTGGCGGACCTCGCGCAGCGCCAGGAACGCATGCCGGGCGTTCGTGTCGCCGGGAGGTAGGTCGGCCTCGGCGGTGTAGGGCATGCGGAGATAGGCGCACAGGACGTCGATACAGGTCTGGCGCAGGTCGCGGGTGGGCGCGTCGTCGGCGAGTCCGGCCAGTGCGTGCACGCCGCCCAGGCGCACCGCGCTGGATTCCTGGCCGAGCTGCGAGACGGCGGTGGTGAAGCGTTCGGTGTGCAGCCGGGTGTCTTCCCGTCGGGCGCCGTCCTCATCGACGCGCTGACGCCGGTAGGCGACGACCAGGGCAACCAGCGCACCGGCCCCGGCGACCACCCCGAAGGACAGCTTCACCAGGTCGAACAGTGTTTTGGAAGTGAGCTTGTGTTCGGGTTTGAGGCCTTGGACGCCGAGGAGTTCCCACCCGGTGATGAAGACCGTGCTCGCCACCGCGAGCGCGGCGCAGAAGCTCAAGGCGACGGCGGTCCACAGTCTCAAGCCGCGCTGTCCGGTCCTTCGACGCCAGGGCAGATTCGGTGTCATGCACCATCTGACTGCTCTGGCTGATGATCCGGTTGCAACTGGACGCCTCGCGCCCCGCACCCTCGCCGCCAGGCCTGAGTCACAGCAGGTGGGGGGCTTCCCACAGGGTTCGGGTGACGTTGTCGACAACCCGCGACTGGCGCGGTCTGCTCGCCTCCCAGCCCCACCACGCCAGCCTGCAGCCTGCAGGCTCACCGCGTAGCCGTGCACGACCTGGTGGTTGTCGGCGTCGCGCGCCGGCGGGAGGAGCTTGGCCGCATGGACGTGGTCGTAATGGGGCTAACTGATCGTTTCAGAATAAGATCGGCGTGTCGGCTGGCAGGCAGTGATCTTCGTCGGCAGGGTCTGCGGGGTGTCCGATGATCTTGTCCCTGATGACCTGTGGGAGCGCATAGCCCCGTTGCTGCCGCCGCAGCCTGAGCGAAGGCACCGGCACCCAGGCCGGCTTCGGGTGCCTGAGCGCATTGCGCTGGCGGGCATTGTCTACGTGCTGCGCAAGGGGGTGGCCTGGAGGGACGTCCCTGCTGGCGTGGTGGGGTGCTCGGGCGTGACCGCCTGGCGCCGTCTGCGGGACTGGACCGAAGCCGGAGTCTGGCCCCGCCTGCACGCGGAGCTCCTTGCCGAACTGCGCAAGGCCGGTTTGCTCGAGATGGACGACTGCGCGATCGACGCTCCCATGTCAGGGCCCTCAAAGGGGGGACCACGTCGGGCCTTCGCCGGTCGACCGAGCCCGCCCCGGCTCCAAGCACCACCTGATCGTCGACCGCCGTGGAACCCCGCTGGCCGTGTCCGTGACCGGCGGGAACCGGCATGACGTCACGCAGCTGATCCCGCTGCTGGACGCGATCCCCCGAATACGGGGACTTCGAGGACGCCCACGCAGCAAGCCCAAGCGACTGTTCGCCGACCGCGGCTACGACTACGACAAGTACCGCCGCCTGCTATGGAAGCGCGGCATCAAGCCCCTCATCGCCCGGCGCGGCGTCGCCCACGGCTCCGGCCTGGGCAAGACCCGCTGGGTCGTCGAGCGCACCTTCGCCTGGCTCCACCAGTTCAAACGACTCCGGACCCGCTACGAACGCCGCGCCGACCTTCACCAGGGCCTCCTGGAACTCGCCTGCAGCATCATCTGCCTCCGACGACTCCGCACGTCATTCTGAAACGATCAGTTAGGGGGCGTACCTGTACCTCCCGGCGCGACGCCCCCGCACTCCGCGGGTGTGTTTCCCAGACGCCAGGTGACGTGACGCGCAACGTCCCTAGACTCACGGCGCATGGAGTCCGAAGTCCTCGCGGCGCTCATCGCCACCCCTACGGTTCTCGTGACTGCGGCTGCAGCTTGGGCGGCTGGGCGCGCGCAGAGCCGCGGCACCTACCACGGGGCGGTGGACGCCGTCCGACGTGAGGGCCAGCGCCAGGCGTACGCCGACCTCTATCGCGCTGCCAACCAGTTCATGCGCACTTGGGAGGCAGCTGACGAAGCTTTGATGATCATGGGGCCTGCACGTGAGGGTATGGAGACCCCGGAGGAAGTCCGCGCCCTGTTCCCCCCATTGGTCAAAGCTCATTACCTGGTCGAGCAAGCAGCGGACATGGTGCGTCTGGAAGGTCCGGAAGACCTGGCGCGGCTCGCCGAACGCTTGTGGCGTAGCACCTCGGATCTCGTAGGGCGAAAGCTAGGTCCTGGAATGGGGACCACGGTTGCGTTGCTCAGCGCCAACATGGTCGCACCGGAGATGTTGAGCGCGAGGACCAAGGCCCTGGCCGAATTCAAGGATGCACACACTGCGCTGCTGCCGACAGCACGGAAGTACCTGAACGGTGGCCCCTCAGCCTGAGGTGACGTGACGCAGCAGTGCCGACGGGTCCCACGTCACGTCACCTCACCGCGTCAGGCGGGGCGTCGGGCGGCCAGGGCGCGCTCGAGTTCGTCGAGGATGGCCACGATGTCGTCGATCTTCACGTAGGAGATCGTGACGGTGCACGTGCCGTCGGCGTGGACCTTGATCCAGTACTCCACGTACGTCGACTGGTCCTCGTAGCCGTACTCTCCCGGGTCCGTCGGGGCCGTCGGCCGTCGGCATCGGGTCCGCGGTGGCCGGCGTTGGTCGCAGGCCGGGAAAGCCGTCGCTGACAGCGCGTCTGGCTGTTGGGACCGGCGGAGCGTGGACGGCGCGGCGATGTTGTGTCGCGCAGCGGCCGCCGTGAGGGGGGCCGCACGCGCGTCCGGCTACAGGTACAGGATCAGCAGCTCCGCGCCCCGCGGACCGCCGTTCAGCGGCACTCCGGTGAGCAGCACGGGAACGGGGCGGATCGCTGTCATGGGCTTGCCTCTCGTGAACGGAGCGCCCCGGGCGGGGAGCTTCCACCCCTTCCGGCAGCACTCTCCCCGGGAAGGACAGCAACGGGCCCAGAAACGGCTACGCCTGGCCTCCGCCGCACGGGCGGGGCCGGGCGCTGGGGACTCAATCGGCGCTCAACTTTCACCGCCTTTGCCTGGCTACTTTCATCGGCAGTCGGCAGGAACTGAAGCAGCTGACTTACCGAAGCGTGAGCCCCTCGAACTGTTCTTCGAGCAGCCGGATTACCCCGCAACAGCCCAGGACTGATCCAGGAGCGAGAGGAAGTAAGCATCACGCAAGGCCAGCGGCACAGCGGATCCAGCTTCGCCGGCGTCCCTTCATCACGCTATGTCGTGTCTACAGACACGACAGCTGTCCCGCAGCTGACAGTAGGGAGGTTCTCATCAGCACACACTGCGGACCGTGAGCCGAGGGCCTAACGCCGGCCCTGGACCCGGCGCCAGCGCCCAGGCGGCGCTGGACCGCCCTTCCTGCCGCATGCTCTGCGCTCCGCGCACCGGAGGCCCTTGGGGGCCTCCTGAGCAGTTGCCCCTGACAAGGTGCACCATCGTCCTGGCTGGAGGAAGAAGCCGCTGACGGAGTTGCTGCTGTTGATCGACCACGTGCCATCCCAGCTGGGGCCCGCCGTACGACAAGGCCCCAGCCACCCGCAACTCGACTGCTGGAAGCGGGGCCATCTTTGCTTGGTCGCCTCAGAAGCTCAGCTCGAAGTTGTCCTTTTTGACAAAAAGCAACTCCTTTGCCTGAAACAGCTCGGAGCGTGAGGGGCGGGACCTACGGCCCCAACCGGGGCCTACGCGGCCCCGGACCCCACGCCAGCGCCTAGGTGTATTGCCTTGTGAGGTTGGGGACGCGGCTGGCGGGTGGTTTGCCGTTCAGCGCGGTGTGTCCGCGGTGGTGATTGTAGGTGTGCAG
>NZ_JBIATA010000055.1:0-10892 GCF_042891295.1 Streptomyces sp. NPDC001902
CGCCGGCCGCGCCCCGGGTCTGGACCGCTCCCACCCCCGCTCCGGACACAGGCCACGCCCCCTTGACCGTGGAGGCGTCCTTCGGCTGGCTCCCGAAGAACATCGACGCCCTCGGCTATCTGCCGGAGAAGGGCAAGACCGTCGTGCGGGCCCAAGGCAAGGTCCCCGAAGGCGGTTCGGTCGCACCCATCCTCTGGCTCAAGGTCTACCCCGAGGGGACCACGCCCTCGACCGGGCGGCCCTTCTACCCGGGAGGCCCGCGGCAGCACCGGGTCGAGGCGCCGTCGGTCAACGGCCGCCCCGCGTACTGGGTGGGGAAGAGCGCGACGGCCGCCTGGGGGCCCGCCGGCGCGTGGACTCTGCGCTGGCAGACAGCGGACGGCCGCTGGGCCGAACTGAGCGCCGATTACATGGCAGGTACCGGCGCACAGGAGATCCTGCACCGGATCGCGGAAGGGGTCGTCGTGGCTCACCGGGCGATTCCGTTGCCGTACCGGATCAGCGACGTGCCCGCGGGACTCACGCTTTCCTCGGCCTATTTCCAGGAGGATCCGACCCCTTGGGCAAGGCATGTGCCCTGGACGACCACCATCAGCTTCCTGGTCGGGGGGAGGTACATCACGACCACGGTCCAGCCGGACCTGCCCGAGCCCGCGAAAAGCTCGCCCCCGGTGGGCTCCCAGCACGTCCCGCCCAAGCCGACCTGCGTCCGGGAGCGCGGCCTCAAACTCTGCACCGAGTCGATGTACGGCGTGGACGCCTACCGCACGGTGGGCGGCCCGAAGGGCTGGCTCAAGCGGTTCACCCTGCTCGGGACGGACCAGCACGACTGGACGACGACCGTGCTGGGCTGACCGGCACGGATCAGCCGTCGGGAGCACCTCTCGCTTCCCCGAGTGCCGCCAGGACGTGCTCTGTTCCGTCGAATCCCACGCCTTCCGCGTGACCAGTACCGACCGGCCACTGACCACCCACAGCGGTCAGGGGCCGACTGCCCCACGGGGTGCAGCGACAGCGCTGCTTCACCCTGTCGCGCACCGTGGTCTCGGTGAGATCGAAGTCCTCGGCGACCTGGCCGACCGAGCGGTCCCCGCGTCGGCACAGCTCGACGATCTCGGCCTTGAGCTCCGGTACGAACGAACGGCGAGGGCGTGGCTTCTTCTTCCCCATGCTCTCCATGACGGACATCCTCCGGGGCTGAACCCCAGATCTCGGATGTCCGCCACAGCGGATCAGGCCCAACAGCACCAACTCGGCGATGGGGCACGGTCGGATCAGAAGGCGTCTCGCCACCAACAAGCTGTCGGCTCGCCGTATGGCAGGCCATCGGGTCTTTCGAGGATTTTCAGGTCGAGAGTCTGCACGATGCTGCGCAACTCTCGGGCTGTCTTTTTTGGGAGAGCACAGATCGCCAGCTCCAGTAGATCTCGCTCGTCTGAGGGCTCAGGGCAGCAGTCTGGGACGCCGCACCGGTCACTGAACGGTGAGGGAAGCTGGTCCTTCGGCGCTTGTGCGATGGCTGCCCATCGGGAGAGAGCTTGCCCTACCAGGCCGGGCTGGAGCCGGGTTCGTTCCAACTCGATGACTTGTGCTTGAGCGGGGCCCGAGAGTCGGCTGATCTTTGAGTAACTGCCGCGATTGGCAGCAAAGCGTCTGTTGTTCGCCCGGAGGCGTGAGGGGCGCCTACGCGGCATGGCCCTTTCGGCTGTGCGTCATGGACGGCAGTCTGTCATGCGGCCAGCCCGATACGTCAGCGTGCGTCTGGTCCTGATTCAGGCCCTATGTAGATCTCTATGCCTTCGGAGTCCCAGGCCCTGTTGTAGCCGCCGCTCGGCGCGTGCACAACGAAGTCCTCAGCTTCAAAGGAGACCATGCCGTCATCGCCGTCTCCGAACCACTCCACGACCACGTCCTTGTCCGGCTCCATCACGTACTCGGCCGCGGTCGGCTCGAAGACCACCACCATGCGCCGGTCCGCATTGATCAGGAAACGCATCCGTACCCTGCCGAAGGTGGTCGGATCAGTTCTCCTGGAAGTGATTCGCCGGTCACCTGACCTGGGAGACGTTCTTGGTCGGTACTCTGACCTGCGGTTGGGCTGTCAGCGGTTGTCAGTTTGGTTGTCATTGAGCACCACCGGACGGCCCGGAGACGACCCGGTCGGACCGTGGCCTAGAGACCCCCCAGGCCGAGGTTGGCGCCATCGCGAAGATCTGGGAAGCCTTGAGCGATGAGGGCCGCAGGCTCAAGGCAGGCGTGACGGGTCGATGCGCTGGTCGGGTTGTTGGCGCAGCCAAGCTGTTGGTACCTAGCGACAGCGGTCCGGAGCTTGTTGGCGACAGAACGCAGCGTCGCAAAGCCTTCGCGGTGCTCGATCTGCTCCAGAGCGAACGATGCATCGGCCCCTGTGGCTTCCGCTGCGGAGCGGCACTCGGCAGTGAACATCCGCGCTGACGAGGTTGAGCAGGGCGACCCTGTGCCTGAACCGAACCGCGACTCATTGGGAGTGAGGCGGTGCTCCAAGACCGTCTTGACGTGAACGGCAATTGCTGCCTTGGGCGACTGGGGAGCCTCCTCCTGGCCTGCGGACGCAGCCGGCGAGGCGGCTCGGTCAGGGTTCGGCTCAGCGCGGGAATTGCTGCAACCTGCCAGCAGCACCAGAGCCGCCGTTCCACCGCAAGCCATCGAAATCAGTTGCCGCTTCACTAGGTCCCGCCCCCAACCTCGTACGTGTCGGGCGTGATCTTATCCAGGCCTTGATCACGTCCAGTCAAGGTTGCAGGTCGGTAAGTGCGGGCAGCTGAGGCACGAGGTCGGCGGAGCGGCTTTGGGCGGGAGCTGGCATGAGTGGCCCTCCCGAGCGAACTGCTGCCGGACGTTCAGCGGCACCTCGACACCTACGCCGGGCACGGCCGGGACGGTCACGTCTTTCTCGGCCCCTGGGGTGGGCAGGTGCGGCGGAGCAACATCCGCGACGACTGGATCCGTGCGCGGTCCAGGTCGGGCATCACGGCGGACGTGCACTTTCACGATCTACGACGCACGGGGAACACCCTGGCCGCCTCCGGCGTGAGCCTGCGGGACCTGATGACCAGGATGGGCCACAGCACTCCGCGCGCCGCGCTGATCTATCAGCACGTGGCAACGGCCGAGATCGCCGATCGCCTCGGGTCGCTGATCCCCAAGGCGCGAGGTGACGTGGACTCGTAGTGGACGTCGTGGCACGGAGGTGGCATCACCGTGGTCACGAGAAAGGGCCAGTTTCGGGGATCAAGCCCCTGAACTGGCTCTTCGCCATGTGCCCCAGGCAGGATTCGAACCTGCGACACCCGCTTCAGGAGTTCGTTCACAGCCACAGGCGCGCCCGTGTGGGCACTGCTCCAGCTCAGGGCAAGCCTCCCGAAACCGCCGGGGTCCGCGTTTGTACGGCTCTGTTGCCGTCATCTTCTGCCGTCAGGATCTACGGAGCCAGTGCCCCGACAACGGCTGGAATCTGAGCTTTGAAGATGCGGGCACAGTCCGCTGGCACGGCCGGCTCGACGTGAATCACGGCCGTGGCAGGCTACGGGGTACTGCGACCGCCTGTCCCCGTTGCCGTCACTGCCGTCTGCGCCTTGCTCCAGCAGACGCTGTTCTTGCCGTCGGAGCGGTCGAATAGGGTGCGCGGGTGACCCGCAAAGGGATTTACTCTGCGTCCATAGCCGTCCGGATCAGCGGGACGAAGCGACATTCGACTCGCGTCGTGCTAGCCCTACCCGGGGCACACCGTTATCCGTTCGAGGCCGGAGTCATCGCCGACATGGCCCGCAGAGCCGCCACCTTGGGCGACTTCCTGGCTCCCGGGGCAGGCGTCGATGCCTGGATGTACACATCACGGCCGCATCGCCTTCCTGAGCTCCGGTTGCCTCAAGCCGCGGGGTGGATCGAGGACTGGGCGGTCCTCCCACGCGAACCTCTGCTCTCTCACGATGCTGCGCGGGGCAACCTGCTCACCCAGCGCACGGCCCGCTATGAGCTCTTCGGCCCCGAGGACGCAGCTGAGGCGATCAGGGGAATCGCGCGAAGCATCCGTGCGGAGGAGGTACCGACCCTCGTGTTGTTCTTCGTGTGGGGACTCCACTCGGAGGGTCCCGGGTTGGCCGATGAGCTCGAAGAGGCATACGGCGAGAACGTCTTCTGGCAGTTCGTCGGCGACACGAGTATGGGGTCTTCCGTTCTCGATCACCTGGACAGCCTGCGGGCCGAAGCGCCGCACATCTCCAACGTAAACCTTTACCAAGGATGGGACTCGATTCAGGAGACGCCCGATTACCTGTTTTTCCGTGGCGTGCTCAAACCTTTCGTCCGCTGGCGGAAGGCGCTTCCTCAGATGAATAGCTAGGACTTGTCCGGTGGGTCATCTGACTGCTTCGTGTCCGAGTTTTAGATACGGGTATGGGGCGGGGTGATCTGAGTGATGCGGAGTGGGAGGGGCGACCTGGGCAGATGGCCCGCTGTTGCCCGTGTAAGAGGGTCATGCGATGCCGGGCGTTGACCGTGGTTCGCCGCTCGATCTGGCACGCATCCGGTAGGACAGCAGTCAGACGAGACGCCAAGACCAGCACCACGGAGTCCAGTGGCCGGCGGGCCTCTCTTCGTGTCCGGCAGCGCGCTTGATGACTACTTGCTGGTCCTGGACGATGTGCACCTGGTCGCCGGGAGTGAGCATCAGGGGGCGGTCCAGCTCGTAGATCGCACCTGGATCGAACCGCAGCTCGTTCACGAGCAATGCTCGGTCTGTCGTCACCGGGTCACCCTGAAGCCTCATGGAGACAGGATGAATCATCCGGACCTCGTGAGCACCGCCTTACAAGTTCGATCGCGCTACCTCCGACGCTGGGTGGGCCGCTGCTGACGGCTGCTGCGGACAGCCGGGTACGACCGCTGTCATCCGCACTCGTTGATGTCAACTGTGGATGTCAGACCGCTCTGACATCGTGCGCCCATGAGAATGACATGGGCCGAGTTCTGGGCGCTGATAGCCACCCTGAACGGCGAAGCAACCCAAGAGAACTGCCAACGCCTCGCCGAGGAGCTGGGCCGTCGTTCCGTCCCCGACATCATCGGCTTCGCGGAACGCCACGCCGAGGCTCTTTACCGCCTAGACCAGGAGAAATTCGGCAGCCTCCCGTGGTCGACCTGACAGCCCGAGATGGCAGACCTTTCCCGCAGTCGGGTGACGGGTTCCTGTACGCACGTTGTGCTGTGGTGGCCGCGGGGGCAGGCCGTCTGGGAGAGCGTCTTCTTCGACGTCGACAAGTTCAGCCCCTACACCTCCACCGAGTGCGACGGTGAATGGCTGCTGTACGTGCCGGACAAGGCGTACGAGCTGGCCACCGGCGAGGAGTGGGACCGCTCGACCCAGTACTGCTTCGAGAGCTTCTCCAACCGGGACGGCTGGCCGCACCTACGGGACTGAGGTGAACTGACGCACCGGTTTGGAAGACTGAGGCTGCGCACTCTCTCTGAGCTGGGGAAGTTGCCACCTGCGGCAGAGTCTCCTTGCGGCCGTGGTTTCCCGTGGTTCCCCATTGCTTCCTGCTGCATCTGGCACGTCTGTGGCACGGCCGCTCATAGATCGGGGCTGACCAGTCCGGCACGCGAAGGTACAGTCTGGGCCGATCGAGTGACCACCAGACGAGAGAGCCGCGGTCGTGACACAAGAGACGTGGAAGGACCTGGACGCAAGGGTGTCCGAGAGATTGACTGCCGTCTCAGACGGTGAGCGCGTTCTGTTCGCAGTAGCAGTCGCAGAACGCCTGATGCGGATGCATGAGCGGCTGCCGAGCGAGGACCAGTTCGGGTTCACCTTGAGTCTCCGGCCACTGCTCAACGCGCTATGGGAAGCCGCCCTCGGTGATTCGACGGCATTTGGGGAGGTCAAACGCGGGCTTGGCTCGTTCTACCTCAGCGACTTCTGCCACAACGAGGGACAGGACGGCCCCGACGATGCTGACGACTCCGCTGCCGCTGCCGTGCTCCACGCCGCCGAGGCCTATATGCACGGCTGCGCGGACTTCGCGATCTGGGTGAGCGGCCGAGCCGTCGAAGCCATTGATCAGCTGATGTACGAAAGTGACGACGACGAGGGCAACCTCGAACAATCACTTGCAGACGAGTTGCGGCGGCAGTTGCGAGACCTCGATCGGATCGCAGTATTTGCGCGGGAGGTAGAGCACGCAAGGATGGGCCTGAGCATCGACACGACGGCCCGACTTCGCGAGGCATTGCACGAGCCCCTGTCTCGGCTGGACGACACGGACTAGGGTCCCGCTGGCCGGACCAGCCCGCTTGGGGCGCACGCTTGCTAGTGCGGATCTCCTGGGCCGGCGGCAGTGGCCGAATGGCTTTGACGGCCGACTGTAAGCCCGCACGCACAGCTCGGCCGGTGTGGAGAGGCTTTGGGCTGGAGCTGGCACGGGGCGAGAGATCGGGGCCCGTACGCTGGCCGCGTATCGGGCTGGCTCCTTGCCTGCCCGCAATAGCCCGATGTGGGCCCGGATCTTCGAGGCTCGCCCCATGACGGCTGCCTAAAGCATCGGAGCGCCGGTCGCCCCAGCCACCGCGGTTCTGACCTCATGCCCCCTGGGCCTATTTTGAGGGCGCGCGGTGGCGGACGGCCGTGCCGAGCGGGGCGGAGACAGGAGCGTGGGCGCGGCCGGACGCGGGCCGCGCGCCCGGCGGAGCGTGAGCGACGCCGGGTGTCTTGATGAGGTAGAGAAATCTGTAACAAGATCGGGTTCAGTCGTCTTCTTCAGGCTCACGCTGGCGAGGCAACTGGTCGATGGCAAGCTCTCGCTCGACTTCTCGCATGGCGTCTGGGCTCGGGCAGAGAGCTCTGTGAGCGGACGTGATCAGCTCGTCTGGGGTCGGCTCGATGGCTCCGACCCTGACTGCGATGACGTCGGTTATGACGGTTGAAGACCTGGGGTGGATGCTCAGTAACCGCCGTCCAGGCGCGCCGCAAGCTCAGCACGTACGACAAGTACGAGGCGCACGTGCGTCCGTACCTGATTCCTCTGCTGGGCACGAAGCGGCTGGAGTCGTTGAGTGGCGCCGACGTGCGCCGTTTCATCACCCGGGTGCAGAACGAGCAGACCGCAGCAACCGCGAAGGAAGCACACCGGGTGCTGCGCACGCGCTGACGGCAGCAGTGCGGGAGGAGCTGATCGTTCGGAACGTGGCGGCCCTGGTGGAGCCGCCCCGCATGAAGCAACGGGAGATCCGCCCGTGGTCGCTGCAGGAAACGCTGACGTTCCTGGAAGCTTCGCGCACGGACCCGCTGTACGCCGCATTCGTGCTGGCCATCTGCATGGGGCTGCGCCGCGGGGAGCTGGTGGGCCTGCGTTGGTCGGATGTGGACCTGGACAATCGCGTGCTTCACGTGCGACAGCAGACACAGCGGCGCAGGGGAACGCTCTACGACGACGATCCCAAGAGCCGCCGCAGCCGGGTCGTCCCGATGCCGGCCCTGTGCATCGCGCCGCTGCGCTGGCACCGTTTGCGGCAGCGCGAGGTGTTCACGCGCACGGGCGTCGCCTGGTCTGAGGCCGGGCACATCTTCGCGACGAGGAACGGCCGCCCGGTGGAGCCGCGGAACGTGTACCGGTCCTTCACCCGGGTTGCCGCGCAAGCGGGGCTGCGGGTGGTCCGGCTGCACGATGCCCGGCACGGCTGCGCCACGCTGCTGACGGCGGCCGGCGTCGCGCCCCGGGTCATCATGGAGATCCTGGGGCACAGCCAGATCAGCATCACGATGGACGTGTACACCCACGTCGCGCACGACACCCAGCGGGAAGCCATCAGCCACATGGACCGCCTGCTCAAGCGCCGACTGCCGGGCGCCTGAGACCCGGTTGCCGTCAAACCCTGCCGTCAAAAAGGCCCACACCATGATCGGTGCGGGCCTTTTCCCTTGTGCCCCACGCAGGATTCGAACCTGCGACACCCGCTTTGGGAGCGAGGTGGGGCGGCCCCTGTCCTGACCTGGGGTTCCATGCCCTGAGTGGAGTCCGGCGGCACGCACCCTGGCGCACTTCTATTCCCCGTGGGACCCCGCTCGTTCTGGCACGGATGTGGCACGCGAGACCTTGGGTTGGTGTGTCTCTCACCTGCTGCCATGGTCTGCAGGTGTTCCGTGCGCGTATCGGTCAGAAGGGAGGTTCGAGATCACCGTGGCCATCGCTGTGCGGCTCCCAGTCCTCGGCCTCCTCCGAAAGAGGCTCCGGGCCGGGCGGATGGTGGCCCCATGCGTTGAGGGCTCTCCACGCGACGCGCCGGTTGGGCTCGTAGCTGCTGGTGTCCAGGATGCGGCGTGCGTGCCCGGCGAGGTGATCACGGTGCTCGGCGAGCGCGGGGTGTTCGGCGAGGATGAGCGCGGCGATGACGGCGGCTTCGCGCACGTTCTCGTGGCTGTCCTGCAGGAAGGGCGCGACGGCCCGATAGAGCATCGGACGCAACTCCCGGAAGGCCGCCACCGTGGTGTCCGGGGCGAAGCCTGGCCAGTACTCCTCGTTGCGGGCGACGATCTCGTCGGAGGCGTCGTGAAGCGTGGAAGCCAGCCAGCCCAACAACGTCGCGCGGATGGGGATGTCGCGATAGGGCCGTCGCGTCATGGCCGCCGGGTGGGTGAGGATGGCAGCGACGTACATGGCGGCGGGGGCGGTGGCTTCGTAAATAGTGTTCTGGTGGCCGACCAGCTCACCCAGCTCCTGCAAAGCCGTGACCTGGACCTTGGGATCGGGCTCCAAAAGTTGCGTCAGAACCTTAGGAAGGTCCTCACCGGACCCGAAAGGCATCTGGAGCGAACCCCAGTCGGTTTCCGCCAGGACAACCTGGTAGGGCGGCAAGTCAGGCTCGCGGGGTGCCCCGGCATTGGAACGACTGTGGGTCACAGGCCAAATCTAGACCAGACTTCTGACACCATCCCCTTCCGGGTCAGTCCCTCGGTCTGCGGTCCGGCCATAGGCCGCTGCTGCGCGTGTGGCATGTCACCAGTTTGGAAGACGTCGTATGCGGATGGCCGCTGACCTGGCGACTCCCTGACCTGGCCCGGAGCGAAGTTGGCGCCGCCGTTCCCCGCGAGTCCCCGCTGCGTCCCCTGCGAACGGGCACGCAGCGGGCACGAACCCCCTCGATGCGAACTATGGGCGGGACGGTCGCTGAGGTCTGCTCGGCAGGTAGCTCGGCACTGGAGGGGTGGCGAAGGTCAGGTGAGGTAGCCCTGGTTGCTGTACTCCGCTGCTGTACTCACGCATCGTTCTCGGCACGCCCCAATGCCTCGATGGCTTTGCGGCGCCATCGCACGACCAGGACCGCGATGAGCGACCCCGCCAACAGTGCCGCGACCGGGATGCCCCAAATTAGAACATCGACCAGGTATCCGAACGATTCCATCTGTCACCCCTCCCATTGCAGCCTACGCGGATGGCTCTGCCTTGAGAGGCCAGATCACGGGCGGCTACTTCTTCTCGCCCTGGGTCTTGCCCGAGAAGTCGGCGACCTGCGTTTTCGCTGGTCGAAGCGGTGCACCGCTGGACCTGAGTGGGTGTCATTGGTCATCGTTGACCGCTGTTGAGCAACCTCGCACGGCCCAGAGACGGCCCAGGGAGCCAACCCCTCCGCGGCGCCGCACCGTCAGATCCGTAGCTAGAGCCGGATCCGCTCACGGCGGTCGTCGGGTCACTTCACGGCCGGTCGGCGTCGCTACTGGTCGCGTCGGCTGCTGCACTTGCCTGCTGCCTGGCGCGCTTCGCTGCCGTGTTGCGGGCGCGAGCCTCGCGCCGTAGCCGTCGCTCATAGTCCGCGATCTGCTGGGACATGGGTACACCGGTCCCCCTCTGAACGAGCCGTTCGTTCTCCCGGTCCACCAAGAAGGGGGCGTTCCCGCCGAGACTCGGCCGCGTGCCGGCGGGGCGACCTATGTCCTGTCGCGCGCACCAGTAGAACACCCAGCCAAACGAAACGGGTTTGACGCTGGCGATCACTAGGTCCCAGTGTCCCGCCTCTGTCATCCGTGCGAGCTCCCGCAGCACAAGCGTCCTGGCCTCATCTTCAGTCAGCATTCGTGCAGCGTCGCAGACTGGACCAGCCAAGTCGACGAACGATCTTGAAAACCGTCGTGGCAGCGATGTCACCGTGGGTTCAAATCCCACACTCTCCGCACTAGGCCGGCGAAGGCGCTGGACAGAAGGGGTGCCCCAAGACACGGGGGCGCCCCTTCTTCGTGCGCGAGTGGCACCGTGCTTCCCCCTGGTTTCCCGTCTGATCGGGCACGGAAGGGGCACGGACTGGGATGTCCTGCATGGTGGGTGCGACGGACTGGTTGAGTGCCGCTGATGGCGTGGACTTGGTGTGCGATTGCTTGTGGCGCTAGTTTCCGCGCGAGTCGATGCGGCAGAGGCTTCTCGGAGGCGACATGTGGGATGGCCCGTTCTACCGGGTGAAGCGCGAAGGCTACGAGATCTGCTTCGTGCCAGGGGCGGGCGAAGACCTGGAGGAGGTCTGCAACGTCGACATGTGGCTGACCTTCCCCGACGGTAATCGGTGGTCCGGGACGATATTCACCCTCGACGAGGTCCAGCGCCTGATGGACCGGTGGAAGGACACGGGCGAGTGCCTTGACGGCACGTACTTCTACTGCTGGGACGAACTCATCGTCCGCCATGCCGGCATCTCATCCATGGTTCGGGTGATCGATGACCTGGTCGTCACGGGCGACTACGAATCGGCCCTTCGCCCGATCGGACCGGAGGACGACCTAGGTGTTCTGTCCGGGGAGGTTGTGGACGGGTGATGTAGGTCTCGGTTGAGGGATCTTGAAATGGGTGAGGGCCTTCTGGCCTGGTGTGGAT
>NZ_JBIATA010000056.1:0-9976 GCF_042891295.1 Streptomyces sp. NPDC001902
CGGTCAGGCCCCCACCCTGCGCATACCGCATAGCAACGGCATACCGCAGGGATCACCACCCGTCACCACCCGACGCCCACACGAAAACCTCAGTAACAGGCGGTGCAGCTCCGCCCACACCCGAGCCTTCGTCCACTCCGTGAACCGGCGATGCGCAGTCGCTCCCGACGGCCCGAACGACGGCGCCAGCAACTGGTGCCACGTGCAACCCGACGTCGACACGAACACATGGCCGCCAGTACTTTGACCTCTAACTGATCGTTTCAGAATGAGGTCGGCGTGTCGGCTGGATGTTAATGATCTTCGTCGGCAAGGTCTGCGGGGTGCCTGATGATCTTGTCCCGGATGACCTGTGGGAGCGCATAGCCCCGCTGCTGCCGCCGCAACCCGAGCGAAGGCACCGGCACCCAGGTCGGCTTCGGGTGCCTGACCGTGTTGCACTGGCGGGCATTGTCTACGTGCTGCGCAAGGGGGTGGCCTGGCGGGACGTGCCCGCCGGCGTCGTGGGCTGCTCGGGCGTGACCGCCTGGCGCCGACTGCGGGACTGGACCGAAGTCGGTGTCTGGCCCCGACTGCACGCGGAGCTCCTTGCCGAACTACGCAAGACCGGCTTGCTCGAGATGGACGACTGCGCGATTGATGGCTCCCATGTCAGAGCCCTCAAAGACATCTCAGGGGGCTATGAAGTCAAGCCGCCTGCTGGGTTGGGGGTGACAGGAGCGGTGCGAAGGCGCGCTGTTCGTCAAATTGCTGTCGGGTCTTGAGACAGTGATGGAGCTGGCCGAGGAAGCGGTTCAGCAAGTGTCTTTGTGCGGCGGCATGCCAATCACCATGCTCGCGTCGGCGCCGGTAGTGCGCGTTCGCTCCTGGTGAGGCGGTGAGGGCGGCGAAGGCGCAGAGGAAGCCGGCGTTGATGAGGCGATTGTTTTTGACGAACCGGCGGCCGACGAAACGCTTCTTGCCGGATGCCCGGGTGATGGGCGCGGATCCGGCGTACGACTTCAGCGCCCTCGCGTCGGGGAACCGTGCCCGGTCGTCGCCCAGCTCGGCGAGCACGCGGGCCCCGAGCATGGGCCCCAGGCCGGGGAAGCTGAGCAGGATCTCGCTGTCGGCGTGGTGGTGAAAGGCGGCTGTGGCCGCCTCCGCGAGATCGTCCGCGGCTTGGCAGGCGGCGTCCAGCAGCTTGAGCAGAGCCAGGAGCTGGTGGCCGAAGGCGTCCTCGACGCCGGGGAGCTGGTGGGCGTACTCAGCGCGGAAGACGTCCCGCAGCCGCTCGGCCTGCGCGTCGCAGCCGCGGAGGCGGCCACTGCGTTTGAGGGCAGCCCGCAGCTGGGCGAGGGTGAGCTTCGCGGCCTTGGCCGGAGTCGGCGCCAGGGTGAGGATGACGCGGGCGTCAGCCCTGGTCAGACCGCCTTGCTTGCCCTGGAAGGCCAGCAGAGCAGCAGGGTAGTACTCGCGCAGGAGCGAGCGGACTTGGTTGGCGGTCGCGGTAGCGAGCGGCGGCGAGCGGGTTGATCGCGAAGACACGGCGGCTGCCGGTGCCCAGGGTCGCGACCAGGAGGCCGTGGCTGGTCTCGATGGCCACCGGTATCGGGTCTTCGGGGCTGTCGCCGTGTTCGGCGAGGAGGGCCAAGAGCTTGTGGTAGCCGGACGCGTCGTCGGTGATACGGGCTTTGGCGAGCAGAGTGCCGGCTTCGTCGACGAGGGCGGCGTCGTGGTGGCGCTCTGCCCAGTCGATGCCGCAGAACACGGTCAAGCGGTCCTCCAAGATCTGTCCGTTTATGCAGGTCACGAGCACATGCGGGTCACGCGGCGCCCTAATCCAAGGACTCGTTGGTCCGCCATCTCAGTAGCCGTTCGCGACACCAGCGCACTCCAGGGGCTCGATCTTCTGCAGAGCTCGTGGGCTCGCGGATGAACAAGAGGTCGACCCTGGAGCGGGCTCGCGCCGTGACGATTAACGTCCGAGCAGTCCATGCGAGTTTCGCGGTGACCACGGGGCCGGGCTCGCCGCTCTTGGCGCAAGCCTCAAGCCCGGCGCCCGCGTCATCACCGCGGACAGCGATGCCGCTCTTTGAGGAGGCCTTGACGGCCAGGGGGGATCCAGGCATTCGCTGTCCTGTGCGAGCAGCTGCCCCGGGTCGTTGCATGGGCCTGGGCCGTCTGCTTACGCACTGGATTAGGGGGATCACGTCGGGCCTTCGCCGGTCGACCGGGCCCGCCCCGGCTCCAAGCACCACTTGATCGTCGGCCGCCGCGGCACCCCGCTGGCCGTGTCCGTGACCGGCGGGAACCGGCATGACGTCACGCAGCTGATGCCGCTGCTCGACGCGATCCCGCGAATACGGGGTCTGCGGGGACGTCCGCGGAGCAAGCCCAAGCGTCTGTTCGCCGACCGGGGCTACGACTACGACAAGTACCGCCGGCTGCTGTGGCAGCGCGGCATCAAGCCGCTCATCGCGCGGCGCGGCGTCGCCCACGGCTCCGGCCTGGGCAAGACACGCTGGGTCGTCGAGCGCACCTTCGCCTGGCTTCACCAGTTCAAACGACTGCGGATCCGCTACGAACGCCGCGCCGACCTCCACCAGGGCCTCTTGGAACTCGCCTGCAGCATCATCTGCCTCCGACGACTCCGCACGTCATTCTGAAACGATCAGTAAGCCGAGGTCTCGGAATCAGGTGTAGCCGAGTTGTTCCGGCAACAGGGGCAGTCGCTTCGACATCCGCAGGCTGTCTCGCCCGGCTTGGCGACCGGGACGACGAGCATGGGCTCAGCTCCTCGAATCGGTCGTACATAAGGCTGTCCCGAGGACGGGTCGTGTCCAATCCCCTGCAAGATGTGGCCAGTTCCTTGGGGAAAGCAGAACATCTCGTGGGGTCCGGCGCGATACCAGTCCTTGCCTTCTGGGGGCTGTGTGGCCAGGACATCATCGAAGTCTGCACCGGTCTCTCCCATCAGCATGTAGGAGATCCCGATACGGTCGATCGTTGGGGTCTTGCCCTGCATGACCTCCTCGACAAACTGCATCCAGGTTGGGTCGAGGCACATGGGGCCGGGAGCCGGCTGACCGGGGGGAGTTGGCATGCAGATCCAGTCGGGTGACCCTTCCCTAAGGACTGTCTTCATGTCTGAGTCCAGAACCGTTGCCGTCTCCGCGATGAAGCGCGGGGCGGCACTGAGCGCATCTCGGATCTTCTCTTCCCTCGTAGGCTCTCCGCGTTCTGACACGATCATTCTCCTCACAGAGCGTATGCGGTTCGAACTCAAAGGAAAGGTCGTCTACGCTTTTGGTCGAAGTTTCACACCGGCGCGTCCTGACACGGACAGTATCCCTTCACGGTGCGATATCCGCGCGTTGTGCGATGCCTTGATGTTGATGGGGAACGGGCTGGCGGCGGCGAACGGAGGGAGTCCAGGCGCAGCTCCTCGCACTGCCCGTCGGAGTTGACTCCGCACCTGGCTGCGTGAGCGGGGCATCGCCAACACCATCCCCGAGCGCGTCGGCCAGATCCGCAACCGGCTCCGCCGAGGCCGACACAGCGGACGCCCCATGTTCGGCCCGTGTCTGGCATCAGTGGCGGGCGCCGTCGTGCTGCAAGGGCGTTGACCGGGGGTGGGCCGGAAGTTGAGCCTGTTCTGTGCTGCGGGGGTCAGCTCGGCAGCGGTGCGTCGGCGGGTGTGGTGTACGTCCGGGCACGCTGCGGCTTCGCGCACCAGGGTGTCGCGTTCGATGTCGTCGGCCGCCAGGTGTCAGCGCGTTTTTACGGTCACTCAGCCGACCAGGTACTTGCATCGCGCGGCCGTGTACGGTGGCACTCTGCGACGTCTCTATCGACCTTGGCGCGATTGGAGCGGCGGTGACGGCGGCCTTGAACATGTCCGGTCGTGGTGGGTCTGTGGACGTTGACGGTGGTGCCGTGTTTCCCGAGCGGACACGAGCTGGTTGATGAGGGGAAGGGGCGTCAGTCTCCGCTCAGCAGTTGGCGCAGCACGTTGAAGCTGTCCCTGGCCTCACTCACTCCGGCGTCGGCGGCTTTCTGGAGCCACTGTTCGGCCTGTGTGGGGTCGCCAGTCTGCCACTGCTGCAGGCCCAGCTCGTACATGGCGGTCGGATGTCCCGCCTCGGCGGCTTTCCGGTGCCACAGGGAGGCCTGGAATGTGTCCCCGCTCTGTCTGAGCAACAGGGCGAGACGGACCATCGCGTCGCGCTGCCCGGCGATGGCGGCGCTGCGGTAGCAGGACAGTGCCCGAGTGATGTCGCCGAGGGCCTCCAGCCGCCTACCTTCCTCGGCCAGTGCAATGGCGTCGGCGGTTCCGGCAGGCGGCCGGTTGCGGGCGAGCGCCAGGCGGCCGATCGTGCGGGTGTTGCGCTGCTCGGGGACCGGAAATCCTTTACGGGGCAGTAGGGCCGACAGATGCTCGTGGATGACCGGCAGGGTGAGGAACTCGGTCTCGTCGCCTGTTCCGTGACGCAGTAGTCGGAGCAGCTCCCCGGTGTACGCCGTGTGCCGCGCGCCGACCGGGGCGACGGCGGACCGATTCGCCGGCGACGAGGTCAGCGTGCAGGTACCGGTCACCTCGATCTGACCGGCGACCAGCGACGCCGTGTCGGCCATCATGTCGATGGCGCGACCGGAGAAACAGCAGTCCAGGACGAGTACGCGATTGGCCGCCCGGGCGGTCGCGAGGGTGCCGCGCAGCAGGGCGAAGGGCAGGCCCGTCCAGGCCACGAGCGCCCGATCGCTGTGAGTGCCGGGCAGCGACAGGTGAAGCTGTCCGTCCGGGCCGACCAGGCCGTGGCCGGAGTAGTACACCAGGAGCATGTCCTCCGCTGCTGCGGACGCGGCCAGCAACCGGGAGCCGATGACCGCCAGATCCGGCTCGTCCGGCATCCGGATGCAGGCTTCGGGTGCGAGGCCCGTGCCCCAGCGACTGGTGAGGACCGTGGCGAGGTCCTCAATGTTGTTGCGGACCGCAGCCAGATTGGGCAGCTCCGGGTCGGCGAATGTACTGGTCCCGAGCAGGAGCGCACGTGACCGGTCGGGGTCAGGGAGTCGCACTCAGCGCTCCAGTGCTTGGCGCAGCAGGACCTCGATCTCCCGTTCGGTGCAGCCACGTACGGAGACTCGGACCCCCCTTCCGTCAGCGCCGGTCACCTCGATGTCCGCCGAGGGGCGGCGGTGTCTGATCCATGTGGACAGCGAGGCCGCCAATACCGTTCCGACGCCCTGGGCGCCCAAGGCGACGATCAGGACGTCTGCGACGCTACCCATCTGGCCGGCTCGTACGAGGGGCTGCGCGGCCGACACACGCCCACGGAAGTCGTCCTCGCGTGACAGCCAGTTCGCCAACTCGACCAGTTCCGCAGCCGCCGTGTCGCCGGACAGCCGAATCCGTACGTCCATTACCGCACCCCTTTCCTCTTGCCTCATTTCGACCTCCCACCACCTGAACCAGAACTTCCATCCGGTCTGGCCCGGTCTCACCGGCACGGCGCGCGTCGCACGGCCGCGGACCGCTCAGCTTCTGCGCTTGTCATCCAGCAGCGTGTGCAGTTTGTCCAGCGCGTCGATCTCTCCGGCCTCGTGGGCCATTCGGCACCAGCGTTCGCCCTCGCTCAGGTTCCCGGCCATAGTCAGCGTCAGACCCAGCAACTTCATCGACGAACCATCGCCGGCGTCCGCGCCCTCGCGCCACCAGTGCAGCGCCTGGGCCGGATCGCCGCTCTGCCACCGCCGGGACCCGGCCAGATACATGGCCGTGACGTTTCCCGCTGCGCCGGCCCGCTGGAACCACTGCTCTGCCTCGGACATTTCCTCGCGCTGCTCCAGCACGATCGCCAGCCTGAGCATGGCCTGGTCGTCCCCGGCCATGGCGCCCTGGCGATACCACTGCTCGGCCTCTGCCATCTCTCCGCGGCGCTCCAGGAGCGTTGCCACCCTGGTCATCGCGTCGGTGATGCCCGCGAGCGCGGCGGTCCGGTACCGCTGTTCGGCCCCTGCCAAATCGCCGCGCCGCTCTAGGAGTCTGCCCAGGAGGCTCATCGCGTAGGGCGTCGCGGTGTTTCGCCGGTACCACTGCTCGGCCTCGGCTTCGTTTCCCCGTTCCTCCAGCAGCAGTCCCAGGAAGAGCATGGACCGGGCGTGCCCCTTGTCGGCGCCCTTTCGGAACCACTGCTCCGCGTCAGCTGCCCGGCCGAGCTGATCGAGCAAGGAGCCCAACTTCACCATGGCCTCGGCGCGGCCGAGCGAAGCGCCCTCGCGGAAGCGCTGCTCGGCCTCGGCAGTGTCGCCGCGCTGCTCCAGCAACATGCCCAGGCGGATCAACACCCCGGCTGCGAGTTCCGCCGTATCCGGCTCGGCCGCCGCGCCGGCCCCTTCCAGAACGTAGGTGGCCTCCCTTAGCCACTGCTCCGCCTCGGCCACCTCGCCGCGCTGCACTGCCAGTCGTGCGAGCTCGTTCATCGCTGCGCCCTGCACGAAGGCACTCTTCGCGGTGTCCACGGCTTCCCGGTACCACTGCTCAGCCGCGGCCGCGTCCTCACGCTGTTCAAGGAGCAGCCCCATCTGCTGCAGTGCGAAGACGTCGCCCAGGTCGGTCGCCCGCCGGTACCACTGTTTCGCACCAGGCAGATCCCCGCGCTCCTCCAGCAGGAATCCCACAGCGCCCATGGCGGCGCCGTGGCCCATGTCCGCGGCCTTGCGGCACCACTGTTCGGCCTCGGTGGGCTGCCCACGTTCCTGGAGCAGTCCGCTCAGCCGGAACATCGACTCGACATGGCCGGAGGCCGCGCCCCGTCGATACCACCGCTCCGCTTCCGCGGCTGCCTCCTGCTGGTGAAGCACCCAGCCCAGGAGGCACATCGCGGGGACACTCCCAACGGCGGCGGCCTTCCGGTACCACTGTTCGGCCTCGACGAGGTCTCCTCGGTCCCTCAGCAGGGTTCCCAGTTTCACCATCGCCTCCGGTTCCCCGGAGTCGGCAGCCTCGCGATACTGCTGTTCCATCAGTTTTCCCTCCTTGTGGCGCACCGCCCCCGGTGGTGCGGTGTGAATGCGTTGACCTGCTTCGCTCGACGCCTGGTGATGCGACGCCGTCCGCCGGTTCCCCGGGACCGGCGGACGGCAGCTTGTGGCGGGCGATGTCCCTACGTGGAAATCCCGCGCACTGGCACGTCGCGGCAGCAGGCCGATGGACAGTGCGTCCGGCCTGCGCGGTCGGTGGTGGCTACACTCGGGGTCACTTCGGCGGGCGCCGTATCTGCCACTTGTAGATGACGGACGCCAGCCAGTTCACGCGCGAGTGGGCGTATCCACCGCTCGGACGGGTCCTGCTGCGACGATGCCTGCCGGCAGTTGCGGGCCGCCTGATCTTCCTCAACCTGTCCAGCTCCTCTGTGTCATGCGCTCGGCGGTTCGCAAAGAGCGTCGCCTTCTCGATGCCGTCAGCTTGCCGAAGGGGGAGAGGAAGAAATCTTGAGGAAACCTGGACGAGCAGGTCACAGGGCCAGGACGATGGCCGACCGGGGCGTCAGGAGGCCGCGGACTCCCTGATAGCGTGGTGACGGAGGGACAGCCGGGTGGACATACGGTTGCTGGGACCGGTACATGCGTACGTAGCCGACGAGGAGATTGACCTCGGTCGGCCTCGTCAGCGGTGCGTGCTGGCAGTGCTCCTCATGGAGGCCAACCGTGTTGTGCCGATCGAGGCCCTCATCGACCGTGTATGGGGGGAGAATCCGCCTGCCTCAGTGCGCAACGTGCTCTACGGCTATATCGCCCGGCTACGGTCCGCGCTCCGACAGGCCGACGCATCGTCGGCCGGTGTGCACCTGACGCGAAGCTCGGGTGGCTACACGCTTCGGACGCCGGCCGAGCGGGTAGACCTGCACCGTTTCCGTGAACTCGTCAGCCGAGCCCGTGTGCGGGAAGGCATCGACGACGACGAGACCGCCAGACTCCTGGGGCACGCGCTGGAAATGTGGCGCGGTGAACCTTTGGCCGGCCTGACGGGGCTGTGGGCGGAAGGGACGCGGGCCAGGCTGGAGAGGGAACGCATAGAGGCCTTACTGCTCCACCATGAGGTGCAGTTGCGCGGAGGGCGTCACGAGGAGATTCTCCCCCAGCTGCGCGAACTGGCCGCAGACCATCCGCTCGATGAGCGGATGGCCGGACAACTGCTGACGGCGCTGTATCGATGCGGGTCACAGGCCGAAGCTCTCGGGCACTACGAAGGCATTCGCCTCCGGCTCGCCGAGAACCTGGGGGTCGACCCGAGCAGGGAGCTGCAGAGGGTCTACCAATTCATCCTGCACGACGATCCGACAGCGGCCGCCCCATATCCACGGACTACTCAACCGGCACCCGACAGCGTCCGGCGGGTGCCAGCCGAACTGCCGCACGATGCACGTGGATTCTCCGGCCGCTCCGACGAACTCGCCCAACTGCACGCTCTGCTCCCGTCTGCGCAGGGTCAAGGACCGGCGAACACCGTGGTCATCTCCGCCATCGGCGGAGCGGCCGGGATCGGCAAGACAGCTTTGGCAGTGCACTGGGCCCACCAGGTGCGTGATCGCTTCCCGGACGGCCAGCTGTACGTGAACCTGCACGGCTTCGACCACGACCGGCAGCCCACGCGGTCCAACGAGGCGCTCGAGCTATTGCTGCGGAGCCTGGGGCTCGCGGTGTCGGAGATCCCGTCCGATGAGGACGCCCAGGCCCGCGCCTACCGGACACTGCTGGCCGACCGGCGCATGCTTGTCCTACTGGACAACGCGGCTTCGGCCGAACAAGTCCGCCCCTTGCTTCCGGGCAGTCCGTCCTGCTGTGTCGTCGTCACCAGCCGCAACCGACTCGGCGATCTCGTCGCCCGAGACGGTGCGCACTCAATGCCGTTGGACCTTCTTCTGCCGACCGAGGCCCGCGCCCTGCTGAGCGAGATGCTCGACGCAGAGCGACTGATCGCCGAACCGCTCGCGGTCGACGAACTGATCCGGTTGTGCGGCAGCCTTCCGCTGGCGCTGCGCTTGGCTGCCGCTCGGCTGGCAGGCGACCCCGGCCTGCGCCTATCCGATCTGGTTTCCGAGATGTCCGAGGGTAACCGCCTCGAGGCGCTGGAACCGGACGGCACCGACAACCTCTCCTTGCGCATTGCTCTTACCGCTTCATACCGGGTTCTGGCTCCCGCGGCACGGCGGCTCTTCCGTCTGCTCGGCTTGTTCCCCGGGCCGGAACTTACGGCCGAAGCCGCGGCAGTGCTGCTAGACACTTCGCTGCACCAAGCCCGACGTCTGCTCAGCGCCCTGGCCGTAGCACATCTGATCGAACCCGAGGCGGCGGGCCGGTACCGCTTCCATGATCTCCTTCGAGAATACGCACACGAGCGCGCCCAAGCAGAAGAGACGGCAGCGGACCGCGACGCCGCGCTGGAGCGGGTCCTGATCTGGTACCTCAACGCCGCCCGAGCCGTCTCAGGAACCTGGCTCTTCCCGGAACTGCCCGAGAACCTCCGGTTCTCCGGGCATCCGGGCCTGCCGTCCACAAGCGGAGGCGAGCAGTGGCTGGAGGCGGAGCGGGCCAATCTCCTCGCCATCGTCAACCATGCGGGCCGGCACGGTCCCCGCGCCGTCGCCTGGCATCTGACCTCCGCACTGTTCGGATTCTTCTGGCTCCGCCTCCCGCGGGTGACATGGCAGGCCACCGCACAGACGGCGCTGAACGCGGCCACGGCCGAAGGCGACCTGTTCGGTCAGGCTGCCATGCACAGCAGCCTGGGAGTGGTCCAGTGGGACCGGGGGCACGCCAGGCAGGCGCTGGACCACCATGCGTACGTGGTGAAGATCAGTCGCGAGCTCGGTTGGGCGGTAGGCGAGGCTGCAGGTCTAGGTTCTGTTTCTTGGATCATGTGCGGAGCCAGATCATCAGGGCTGCGACGGTGACGGTTCCGAGGTAGGTGTAGGCGCGTTTGTCGTAGCGG
>NZ_JBIATA010000057.1:1870-5129 GCF_042891295.1 Streptomyces sp. NPDC001902
GTGCCGGGCGCGCTGTTGGGTCCTGAGGGCACGGAAGTGTTCTCGGTTGTGGACCGGACTCGATGAATCCTGCTGGTAGTGGGTGGAGTTGGGTGACGGGTCGTTGTTTGAGAACTGCATAGTGGACGCGAGCATCTGTGGCCAAGTTTTTAAGGGCGCACGGTGGATGCCTTGGCACCAGGAACCGATGAAGGACGTGGGAGGCCACGATAGGCCCCGGGGAGCTGTCAACCGAGCTTTGATCCGGGGGTGTCCGAATGGGGAAACCCGGCAGTCGTCATGGGCTGTCACCCGCTGCTGAACACATAGGCAGTGTGGAGGGAACGCGGGGAAGTGAAACATCTCAGTACCCGCAGGAAGAGAAAACAACCGTGATTCCGGGAGTAGTGGCGAGCGAAACCGGATGAGGCCAAACCGTATGCGTGTGATACCCGGCAGGGGTTGCGCATGTGGGGTTGTGGGATCGTACTTCAGTCGTCTGCCGGCGGCTGGGCGAGTCAGAAACCGTTGATGTAGGCGAAGGACATGCGAAAGGTCCGGCGTAGAGGGTAAGACCCCCGTAGCTGAAACATTAGCGGCTTGCTTGTACGACACCCAAGTAGCACGGGGCCCGAGAAATCCCGTGTGAATCTGGCGGGACCACCCGCTAAGCCTAAATATTCCCTGGTGACCGATAGCGGATAGTACCGTGAGGGAATGGTGAAAAGTACCGCGGGAGCGGAGTGAAATAGTACCTGAAACCGTGTGCCTACAAGCCGTGGGAGCGTCGGACATCAGCTTGCTGGTGTCTCGTGACTGCGTGCCTTTTGAAGAATGAGCCTGCGAGTTTGCGGTGTGTGGCGAGGTTAACCCGTGTGGGGTAGCCGTAGCGAAAGCGAGTCCGAATAGGGCGATTCAGTCGCACGCCCAAGACCCGAAGCGGAGTGATCTAGCCATGGGCAGGTTGAAGCGTGGGTAAGACCGCGTGGAGGACCGAACCCACCAGGGTTGAAAACCTGGGGGATGACCTGTGGTTAGGGGTGAAAGGCCAATCAAACTCCGTGATAGCTGGTTCTCCCCGAAATGCATTTAGGTGCAGCGTCGTGTGTTTCTTGCCGGAGGTAGAGCACTGGATAGGCGATGGGCCCTACCGGGTTACTGACCTTAGCCAAACTCCGAATGCCGGTAAGTGAGAGCGCGGCAGTGAGACTGCGGGGGATAAGCTCCGTGGTCGAGAGGGAAACAGCCCAGAGCATCGACTAAGGCCCCTAAGCGTACGCTAAGTGGGAAAGGATGTGGAGTCGCACAGACAACCAGGAGGTTGGCTTAGAAGCAGCCACCCTTGAAAGAGTGCGTAATAGCTCACTGGTCAAGTGATTCCGCGCCGACAATGTAGCGGGGCTCAAGCGTACCGCCGAAGTCGTGTCATTGCAGCAATACTCCCAACGGAGGCTGTGATGGGTAGGGGAGCGTCGTGTGCCGGGTGAAGCGGCCCTGGAAGGGAGTCGTGGACGGTTCACGAGTGAGAATGCAGGCATGAGTAGCGATACAAGAGTGGGAAACTCTTGCGCCGATTGACTAAGGGTTCCTGGGTCAAGCTGATCTGCCCAGGGTAAGTCGGGACCTAAGGCGAGGCCGACAGGCGTAGTCGATGGACAACCGGTTGATATTCCGGTACCCGCTTTGAAGCGCCAGCGCTGAATCTGGTGATGCTAAGGCCGTGAAGCCGCCCTTGATCTCTTCGGAGTGATGGGGAGTGGTGGAGCCGCTGAACCTATCCAGTAGTAGGTGAGCGATGGGGTGACGCAGGAAGGTAGTCCAGCCCGGGCGGTGGTTGTCCCGGGGTAAGGGTGTAGGCCGAGTGGTAGGCAAATCCGCCACTCTTTGAGGCTGAGACCTGATGCCGAGCCGATTGTGGTGAAGTGGATGATCCTATGCTGTCGAGAAAAGCCTCTAGCGAGTTTCATGGCGGCCCGTACCCTAAACCGACTCAGGTGGTCAGGTAGAGAATACCGAGGCGTTCGGGTGAACTGTGGTTAAGGAACTCGGCAAAATGCCCCCGTAACTTCGGGAGAAGGGGGGCCATTGCTGGTGAGGGGACTTGCTCCCTGAGCTGGTGGTGGCCGCAGAGACCAGCGAGAAGCGACTGTTTACTAAAAACACAGGTCCGTGCGAAGCCGTAAGGCGATGTATACGGACTGACGCCTGCCCGGTGCTGGAACGTTAAGGGGACCGGTTAGCTCCATTTCGGTGGGGCGAAGCTGAGAACTTAAGCGCCAGTAAACGGCGGTGGTAACTATAACCATCCTAAGGTAGCGAAATTCCTTGTCGGGTAAGTTCCGACCTGCACGAATGGCGTAACGACTTCTCGACTGTCTCAACCACAGGCCCGGTGAAATTGCACTACGAGTAAAGATGCTCGTTTCGCGCAGCAGGACGGAAAGACCCCGGGACCTTTACTACAGCTTGATATTGGTGTTCGGTTCGGCTTGTGTAGGATAGGTGGGAGACTTTGAAGCAGTGGCGCCAGCCATTGTGGAGTCGTCGTTGAAATACCACTCTGGTCGTGCTGGATGTCTAACCTCGGTCCGTGATCCGGATCAGGGACAGTGTCTGGTGGGTAGTTTAACTGGGGCGGTTGCCTCCTAAAGAGTAACGGAGGCGCCCAAAGGTTCCCTCAGCCTGGTTGGCAATCAGGTGTTGAGTGTAAGTGCACAAGGGAGCTTGACTGTGAGACTGACGGGTCGAGCAGGTACGAAAGTAGGGACTAGTGATCCGGCGGTGGCTTGTGGAAGCGCCGTCGCTCAACGGATAAAAGGTACCCCGGGGATAACAGGCTGATCTTCCCCAAGAGTCCATATCGACGGGATGGTTTGGCACCTCGATGTCGGCTCGTCGCATCCTGGGGCTGGAGTCGGTCCCAAGGGTTGGGCTGTTCGCCCATTAAAGCGGTACGCGAGCTGGGTTTAGAACGTCGTGAGACAGTTCGGTCCCTATCCGCTGTGCGCGTAGGAGTCTTGAGAAGGGCTGTCCCTAGTACGAGAGGACCGGGACGGACGAACCTCTGGTGTGCCAGTTGTCCTGCCAAGGGCATGGCTGGTTGGCTACGTTCGGGAGGGATAACCGCTGAAAGCATCTAAGCGGGAAGCCTGCTTCGAGATGAGGACTCCCACCCCCTTGAGGGGTTAAGGCTCCCAGTAGACGACTGGGTTGATAGGCCGGATGTGGAAGCCCAGTAATGGGTGGAGCTGACCGGTACTAATAAGCCGAGGGCTTGTCC
>NZ_JBIATA010000058.1:0-4804 GCF_042891295.1 Streptomyces sp. NPDC001902
TGCCTACTCAACGGTCGCGGGTCCACCCGTCGGAGGTCACCAGACCGAGCCGCCCGTATGCCAGAGCGCCAAGATCAAGATCTACAGCTGGAGTATTAGCGGGCAGGTCCACAGACCGCCCGAGTCGCCGCAAGCTTACGGGCCCCGATCTCTCGCCCCATGGCAGCTCCAGCCCAAAGCCGCTACACCGACCAGGTTGTTAGCCAAACCCACCTCACGGGTCCGGGTGGAGAACTAACATCACTGCATGAGCATCTCCATCTCATCTGAGTACGAGTACGACGTTTGCTTGTCGTTTGCCGGAGAGCAACGGCAATACGTTCAAGGCGTTGCGGATGGATTGAGAAAAAGCGGTGTGCGGGTTTTCTACGACGACTACGAAAAAGCAAATCTGTGGGGCAAGGACCTCTATGAACACCTAGATTACATTTACGGCCGTGCGGCCCGGTATTGCGTACTATTCGCGTCCGCCGATTACGAGAAAAAAGTGTGGACAAATCATGAAAGGCGAAGTGCTCAGGCGCGCGCCCTAGGCGAGAATCGCGAATATGTCCTTCCTGTTCGTTTCGATGACACTGAAATTCCCGGCCTAAGGCCTACCATTGGTTTCGTCGACGCTTCGACGCTTGAACCCGAAGAGCTCGCGGACCTTGTGCGCAAAAAGCTCGGACCGCGTGTACGTTCCAACTTCTTCCCTCCGAATCCAGACAGATTGTTCGAAGCCCTAGAGCTAACCAAGGCCGATGAGATGGATTCCGCCTTGCGAGTTGCTCTGTCCTTCATGCAGTCACTTCGGAGGATGACTCTTGACGAGCGCGAACTTGTGAGTTTCATTTTCCTTAATGGCTGCCCCTCCGAGATGCCGGAAAATATTCACATCGAGCTGGACCTCGTGCGACGTGAGCTAGGCCTACCATTTCAAGAAGCCATCGACAAGTTGCGCAGACTGGCCTCCCTGGGTTTCGAAATTGAGACTCGAAACGGAGAAGACCACGAATTCGAGCTCGTAGTCGCCTTGAACTGGGAGGACAGGTCGATGGACTCCCAAGACGATCCGTACGCCGATAAATACTCCACGCTCGTGGCCGACAAGATTCTCGACGTAGGAGTCGGCCACAGGTGCCACACCTGCTCCAGGAATTGCATCGAATCGCTGGATTTCTCAAATCTATCGTCCACGACCGGATAGCCCCAAAGTGGGATGCCGCCGACTTCACCACAAAGAGCAGTTACACTCTTTGATTTCACGCCGCATTACAGTCCAGAGAACGCACCGCACCAGCCGATCGGCACAACCATTGACTCAGGGGCTGCACGTCAGTGAATAACCCTTCCAGCTCTTCGATTTCACAAGAAGAAATCAAGCATCTCGAATTTATTCAAGCAATCGTGGCACGACTCGGCAACGGATCATTCCTCATCAAAGGATGGACAATGACCGTGGCGGGGGTATTCTTCGGCGTCTCGGTAAGTAATCCGAACTGGAAAGTAGCCGCCGCCGGGATGATTCCGATAGTCGGGTTTTGGCTACTTGATAGCTACTTCCTTAGACAGGAGAGGCTTTTCCGCAAGCTCTACGACGATGTACGGCGACCTTCCGTTGCCGTGGAGCTGTTCTCAATGAACGTGCAACCGTATCATGCCTCAGTCCCCTGGGGAAAAGTAATACGATCTCACACAATGGTCAACTTCTATGGCGTACTTGCTCTCGTTGATTTCGCTTTCATCACGGGGGGCCTTATTCGGTCTACTGTGGCCTGAGCTGCCGCCTTACCAATTCGGCGATCTCGGCCTTGACCTCGCCCGCCCAAGGCTCACTGGGAGGCCAGATATCGCCGAACCGATCCCCTTCCCATCGGGGTACTAGATGTAGATGCACATGAAAGACCGACTGAGAAGCTGCTTTTCCTGCCGAATTGATCAAGTTCATGCCATCAGCGTGCAGGGCTGCCCGCAGGCCCTTGCCAACCAGGCTCGCTGCTTGCACGAGGCTAGACAGAGAAGTCTCAGTGACTTCGAAAAGGTCGTCGTAGTGATCTCTAGGAATCACTAACGTGTGGCCCACGACTGCGGGTCGGAGCGGGAAAAAAGCAACGTTGCGTTCGTCTTGCCATACGACGGTTGCCGGCGCTTTTCCCGCCCCGATGGCGCAGAATTCACATTCGCGCACGACTACCTCTCATCGTAGGCTGCCTCCACCCACTTGCTCAGATTATTGTATCCGTCGTCGTTAATCCAGTCATAGGTTGCATATTGCGGGGGAAGCGGGTTCGTCCCCTTTGTGTCGCGATTGCCAAATTGATCGCGGATGTTGTGGATGTAGATCCCGAGCAGGCCGTTGCCACGCGCTACGCTTTGAGCAATTTCGTACTTTACCCAGCGTCGCTGATGAGTTTCGGCGCCAATCAGTACCGCAGTAACTGTTGTTCCATAGAGAGCGTCATTAATTAGCTGCCGTAGGGCGTCGTCGCCTTTAAGCTTCGACTCCTCCCAAAGAGATGCGTCAATGAACTCCGGAGCGATATCCGTCTTAAGCGCAGCGCTCTTCCGTACTACGGCAGACCGCCAAACATCGCGTTCGTAGTGGAAGCTGAAGAAAGTTCGACGAGCCACGGCATCTCCTTCCAGCACCGAAGGCCTGGACCACGCACCTTCGTTGTAAAACTTGCCTCTGCGACTGGCCGCATCGTACTGCAGCGGCACGGCCATACAGGGCAAATCGAGAAAACCTGCCCCTGGCCATCTAGGCTCCTCCGCCCAGCCGTTGCGCGAGTCCACGCGGGAGTGAGCGTGCTTCGCAAGCCGGCCGTGTTGTCGCCCTGACGGCAGGGTGAAGGCCGCATCCAACAGCCACCGGACGGCGATGGTGAGCACATGCTGGTGCCCTGCGGCTGCCAGCGGCCGAGGACTGCGGCAACGAAGCCGTGCGCATAAGTCCCTTGGCGGAAGTGGGCTGACCGGCCGGACGAACCATGGGAGGTCCACCCGCAGCTTAAGCTGTTGCGCTGACATCTAACGATGACATCAACGCCCACGAACGGTCCCGGATCAGGTCGGCTGCTGAGAGCCCAACTCCCCTGGCGACCACGTGGTGCCCGCAGGTGCCTCGGTACGCCGATCGAACTCCTAAAGCGGGTGTCGCAGGTTCGAATCCTGCCTGGGGCACATAGTGAAGGGCCAGTTCAGGGGCTTGATGCCCTCGAACTGGCCCTCTCTCGTGATCACGGCCGTGCCACTTCCGTGCCACAACGTGCCGCTACGAGTCCACGTCACCTCGCGCCTTACGGATCATCGACCCGAGCCGATCGGCGATCTCGCGATCACGACCGTTGACCATGTGCTGATAGACCAGCGCGGCACGCGGAGTGCTGTGGCCCATCCTGGCTATTGCGGGCAGGCAAGGAGCCAGCCCGATACGCGGCCAGCGTACGGGCCCCGACCTCTCGCCCCATGGCAGCTCCCGCCCAAAGCCGCTACACCGACGAGCAGTAAGGTGCAGGTCTCATAGGGGGTGAGATGGCTTCTCTCACGATTACTTGGACCCTGCGCTACCAAGGCTGGGCCTACGTGAAGGTCGCTGACGATCAAGGCGAATCAAAGGTCATCGCCTCTGACATCACCAATGGGCCCGAGCAGTTCTTGAACGCGATTTGCAGGCTCGTGGAAGGCGATGCGGACACGCGCGCTGAGTTCGAGGGGGAACCAACGGCCTACCGGTGGTTCTTCCATCGAGACGGCTCCGAGGTCGACATCCGGCTCGTCATGGCTGAAGACCGCGAGGCGCCGGATGCATCGGGCGCCGTCTTGTGGTCGGGGCGCCACTCGATCATGGCCCTGTCGCGGTCGGCTGTACGTGCCTTCGACCAAGTCGCGCATGAGCTGGGCGAAGAAGGCTACGCGGCTCAGTGGGGCCGCTCGTTCCCGCGAACCGAGCTCGAAGCACTACGCACCGCGATGCGGATACAAGGAAGCTCGATCCCTGACATCAGCGCCCGATCTGCTGACCAGACCGAGGGACCTCGGCAGCCGTAGCGTCCAAGGTTCGCACCGAGATGGCTGCGCGCGCCCTGGCCGGGCCGTCTCTGGGCCGTCCGAGGCCAACCGACGTTGACCAACAACGACAGTCAAGGATCACAACGACACACGTCACGAGCCGCGTGTTGCGCATCGGCCCAGGTCGTGAGCACAGCTCACCACTTCCAGAAGAACTGGTCGACGGCTCATGCGCCATCGCTCGACACTTCCCTGCCCGAGAGGCGCCGAACCACGTGTACGCTCATGGCCGCCGCCTCACTCGGTGCCCGGGGGCGCCTTGGGCGATAGCCAAACTGGCGGGCGGAAGAGGCGGCTCAGGTGGCGGCCGCACGCATGGCACATGATCGGTGCCCTGAATATCACCCCGCCGGACCCCGGACTCCAGATGTACAGCAGCGGCGTACAGCAACCAGGGCAACCGCAGTCGAGCGCTATCGCCCCTCAGGTGCCGTGCAACCAGCCCAGCAGACCTCAGCGACCGTCGTGCCCATAGTTCGCATCGAGGGGTTCGTCGTGCCCGCTGCGTGCCCGTTCAGAGGGGGCGCAGCGGGGACTCGCGGGGAACCGCGGCGCCAACCTCGCTCCGGACCAGGTCAGCGAGTCGCCAGGTCAGCCGTCATCCGCATACGACGTCTTCCAAACTGGGATACCAGGAGCCCAGCGCCGGAGTCAGTCGCCTAGGTGTATTGCCTTGTGAGGTTGGGGACGCGGCTGGCGGGTGGTTTGCCGTTCAGCGCGGTGTGTCCGCGGTGGTGATTGTAGGTGTGCA
>NZ_JBIATA010000059.1:0-4613 GCF_042891295.1 Streptomyces sp. NPDC001902
ACTGGCGCCGACAACACCAGGCCGGTGCCCGCAGCAGCCACTACCAGCGTCAGACCGCCCAGCAGCCGTGATCAAGATCTACAGCTGGAGTACTAAGGCCCGATGTGGGCCCCGATCTTCGAGGCTCGCCCCATGGTGGCTGCGTAAAGCCGCGGATCCGACCGCCCCAGCCACAGCGGGGTTTCCCTCAACAACCCTTCGCCGTCTGGCGAGCGGCCGGCGGCCGGGCCGGAGCGGGACGAAGGCAGGAGCGTCGGCCCGAGGCGCCGGGCCGCGCGCCGCCGCGCTCTGCGCGGCGGGAGCGCCTTGATGAAGTAGGGAAAGTCTTACCGCGCCGTGATCAGGTGCTTGCCGTCATGACTCCTGACATGGGGAGCTTCCCCATCGAGGGCATCAAGCAGTCGGACTGCGAAGACCTCGGACATGCGCTCTGCGACTTCCTCGGGCGTGAGCCAGTCGACGGCCGTGGACTCGTCGGAGGTGCGCTCGATGCCACCGGAGGGCTTGCAGCGGAAGACCAGGGCGACGATGCCGCGGGTGGTGTTCTTGTAGACGCCGGTGAGTTGGTCGACCTCGACGTGGATGCCGGTCTCTTCCCAGACCTCGCGCCTCACGCCGTCTTCGGGGGCCTCGTTCAGTTCCAGGATGCCGCCCGGGAGCTCCCAAGTGCCGTTGTCGGCCCGGCGGATCGCCAGGAGCCGGCCGTCTTCGCGCACGACTGCTCCGGCCACGGATACCGAGTGCAGTGCTGGCGTCGGCGTGGGCCCCTGCGATTTACTCATGTACAGGAGCATAGGAGGGGGAGAAGGACTATGGGAACTGCGGTAGGAGGGGCGAGGTCGGTGCCTCGGTACGTGGAGATTGCCGATGAGATCGTTCTGCAGATCCGGCAGGGTGTTCTCAAGCCCGGCGACACGGTGCCGAGTGAGTCGGAACTGATGGACCGCTACGGCGTCTCCGGTGGCACGATCCGTAGGGCGATGACAGAGGTCCGCGCGAGCGGCCTGGTGGAGACGCGCCACGGCAAGGGCTCGACGGTCAAGGACCGCCCGCCTGTGCGGCATCGGTCGTCGGATCGCTTCCGTCGCTCGCTGCGCAGGGGTGGCAAGGCCGCATACCTGGCCGAGTCCGAGCAGTCCGGTGCCGAGGCGAAGGTCAGCGTCCTCTACATCGGCCCCGTGGAGGCTCCCGAGGACATCGCCGAGCGGCTCGGCGTGGAGACTGGCGCCAAGGTGCTGGCCCGGCGGCGGCTCTACTTCCGCAACGGCACCCCGGTCGAGACGGCTACCTCGTACCTCCCGTGGGACGTGGCGAAGGACATCCCCGAGCTGTTCGCCGAGAACCCGGGCGGCGGTGGCATCTACGCCCGACTGGAAGACCACGGGCACGAGTTCGCCGAGTACGTAGAGACCTTGCAGGCCCGGCCGGCCTCCAAGGCAGAGTCCTCGGAACTGGCACTCAGCCCCGGTGCACCGGTGATCCACCTCATCCGGAACGCGGTCACGGTAGAGGGTCGGGTGGTGGAGGCGTGCGACACGCTCATGGCCGCTGACCAGTTCGTTTTCACCTACCGCATCCCCGCAGTCGACTGACGTTCGCTCAACTCCTCGCGGCCCGCCGTGATTTCTTCTTCGCGGCGGGTTGACTCATGTATAGGAGTCGGGCACTCTTCTTCATGTCACTCCTATACATGAGTGACAGAGTCGAAGCCTCTATAGAGGAGTGATCTCCTGTGCGTCAGATCCCCGTGGACACCTCCGCCGCCTCCGTGATGGTCGCCCAGCCGCCCCAGCCCAAGGTCCGCGACCGCCGCACGGGCGAGATCGCCACGGACGCCGAGACCGGCGCGACGATGATGACCGTGGACGTGATGTTCGCCGCGAACGGCGAGGCCGGGATCCTGTCGGTGGCCGTCCCGGAGCCGGGCATCTCCGGCGAGCTGGTGATGGGCACCCCGGTCGCGATCACCGGCCTGGTCGCCCGGCCGTGGGAGAACGAGTTCAACGGCCAGCGCCGCCACGGCATCAGCTTCCGAGCGGTCGCGGTCACCTCGCTCGCCGCCGGCGCCGCGAAGGCGGCCTGACCATGACCCGCTTCACGGTCGCGCTGCTGCTGGTCGTCGCCATCGCGTTAGTTCTGCGGTGGCTGCGCCCCGCCTGGTACTGGCTGACCTTCGGCGTCACCCTCTCCGCCTTACGCGTCCTGGTCCGCTACGCGTCGGTGATGGAGGCGTGCGGGCTGACCGTGCCGCCGTCCCGCTGGCGCCTGGCCCTCGCGCGGGCAACCAACCGCCCCGCCCCCGGCCCGCGGGCCCCGCGCATCCTGCGGCTGCGCCCCACCCGTACGGGCCTGGTGGTGCGGTTAGGTTTGCGCCCGGGTCAAGACGCCTTCGACGTCGCCGCCTCGTGCGACCGGCTACGGCACTCCTTCGGCATGTACGGCGTCACCTCGCGCGAGCTGCGCTCGGGTGTGGTCGAGCTGCGTATGACCGGCTACGACGTCCTCAAGCGGGTGCAGATGCCCGCGAAGATCGACCGCACCCCGATGCGGGTCCCGGTCGCCCTGCGCGAAGACGGTGCCGTCCACTACCGCGACTACCGCACCGTCCCGCACGCCCTGACCCTCGGGGCAACGAAGTCCGGCAAGTCGGTCTACCAGCGGAACCTGGTGGCCGAACTGGCCGCGCAGGACGTGGCCCTGGTGGGTATCGACTGCAAGCAGGGTGTGGAGCTGTTCCCGCTGGCCCGCCGGTTCTCCGCGCTGGCCGACAACCCCGACACCGCCGCCGACCTCCTCGACGCCCTGATCGACCGGATGGAGGCCGTCTACCAGCTCATCCGCGCAGAGCAGCGGATCACCGCCGACGTGCCCGATGCGGAGATCGCCGCCGACATCTGGGGCCTGCGCGACCACCTGCGCCCCATTCCGGTCGTGGTCCTGGTCGACGAGGTCGCCGAACTCGCCCTGTTCACCACCAAGGACGAGGAGAAGCGCCGCGACCGCATCATTACCGCACTCGCCCGCCTGGCCCAGCTCGGCCGCGCCGCCGGTATCTACCTGGAGATCTGCGGGCAGCGCTTCGGCTCCGAACTCGGTAAGGGCATCACCATGCTCCGAGCGCAGCTCACCGGCCGCACCGCCCACCGCGTCAACGACGAACCCTCGGCGAACATGGCATTCGGCGACATCGCTCCCGACGCCGTCCTCGCCGCCATCCAAATCCGCCCGGACACCCCCGGCATCGCCGTGGCCGGCGACTCCACCGGCGGATGGGCCCGCATCCGCACCCCCCACACCACGCTGCGCCAGGCCGTCAACGCCTGCAACCGGCACGCCGACCACACCCCCAACGTGCCCGAACTCGCACCCTTCCGGCCCGCCCTGGCTGCCCACCTCACCCCGGTAGCTACGCCCGAAGTCGCAGCCAAGACCGCTCCCGCCACGGCCTGAACCTTCCTCGCTCCAACGGCCGGCGTGACCGCCTCGCGCCAAGGTCCCTACCCCGCCTATGCCCGAAACCAGGAAGGAGACCGACGATGCCCAAGCTCCGCGTGGACGCCGTCCTCGTCCAGGCCGTGATCGCCGGTGCCCTGTCCTTCGCCCACCTGCACGACCTCGCCGCCGCAGCCGGACAAGACGGCTGGAAAGCCTGGGCCTACCCCATCAGCGTCGACCTGCTGTTGGTCGCTGCCTGGCGACGACTCCGCGCCCTCCGAACCGACGGCGCCCCTGTCCGCGCCGCGTGGCTGTGGTTCGCGGTGGCCCTGTCCGCATCCCTCGGGGCGAACATCGCCACCGCCGGACTCCTCAACCTGGACCACGTACCCGACTGGCTGAGCATCCTCGTGGCCGGATGGCCCGCCCTGGCCTTCCTCGGCGGCACCCTCCTCGTCCACGCCCCCAGTCACCAAACACCGGCACCCGCTCCGGCCCCGGCTCCGACTGCGGCTCCCGAGCGGACCGAGACGGCCAGCGTCGAACGCGCCCCTGAGCCCGCGCCGGTGCCGGAAGCCGTCGAGGCAAGCGAGCCCGTTCCGGCCCTGCCCGCCTCACAGCCCGCCCCGGCGCCGGTCCTTCCCGCAGTCCCGACTGCGCTCGTGGCCCACGCCCGGAAGGTCGCCGACGACCACCAGGCCCGCACCGGGACGGCGATCGACACCGACACCCTTCGCGTCCGGCTCGGCGTCCCCGCCCAGCTGGCCGACGCCATCGCCGCCCAGCTCGCCTGACCCGACAGGAGCTCACCGCCATGACCCATGACCCCGCCGGCCTGACCGCCGCCGACTACCTCGACAGCGCCCGCGAGATGACTGCCGCGGACCGGCCCTACCTCGCCCACCTGCTCGCCGAGGAAGCCGCACGCCTCACCGCCGACCCGGCCACCGCCGCCGGTATCCGCGCCTCCTTCCCCGACCCGGCCACGACCCGAAAGGAGACCGACTGACATGCCCGCCCGCGACTTCTTCCACTCCGTGATGCGGATCGGCCCGGTGCAGATCGGCACCCACCGCGGCCGGAACGGCACCACCAAGCACGCCGCGGTGTGCACCAACGACCGCTGCGGCTGGTCCGCCGACTACTCCAGCCAGTCCGCCGCCCAGCTGGCCGCCCGC
>NZ_JBIATA010000060.1:0-3931 GCF_042891295.1 Streptomyces sp. NPDC001902
GACCGCCGCCATCTGGCACAACCACCACACCGGGCAGAGCGTCCTACGATCCCTGACCGCCTACGACCATTAGCCCTTGGAATCGATCATCTAGGCGGCGCTCACCCTCTCCAGATGAGGAACTCGTGCGCTATCGCGATCAGGGCGCGTGCTGCGGCGCTGGGCATGCGCTCGGAGGAAGTGGCCAGGGAGAACGGCCAGTCCAGGTTGGCGCCGTCGATGGTCAGCGTGGCGACGTCCTCCGCCTTGGCGAGGGCGGGCCGTGGCAGGAGCGCCACGCCCAGGCCGTTGCGGACGTAGGCCACGCCGGTGGGGAGGTCGGTGATCTCTAGGGCGACACGACGGGTCACGGAGGCGGCGGCGAAGGCCTGATCGGCGACGGTCCGGATGCCGTAGCTCACGGGGAAGTCGACGAAGTCCAGGCCGGCCACTTCGGTGATCGGCACGGTGCGGCGTTTCGCGAGCGGATGGCCGGCCGGCACGACGAGGTCGAGCACCGAGGTGACGAGGTCGGTCAGCGTGATGCCGGCCGGGTGCGGTCCGGGCAGGGAGACGAAGGCGAGGTCGAGTCGCCGTTCGAGGAGGGCGTCGATCAGGCCCTGGGAGCCGGAGGCCGCGGCGCTGGTCTGCAGGAGCACGCCGGGATGACGCCGATGGAATTCGCCGAGGAGCGCGGGAAGGTCGATGAGCCCCACCGTGGTCATCGTGCCCATCCGCAGGGTGCCGCGCAGTCCTCCGCGGACCTCGGCCACCGCGTCCACGGCCTCCCGGGCCGCGTTGAGGGCGGCATGGGCGCGCGGGAGCAGGGCGGCACCGGCATCGGTGAGCAGCACGCGTTTGGAGGTGCGTTCCAGCAGCGGCGTGCCGAGTTCCCGCTCGAGGTTCTTGATCGTGGTCGAGACCGCGGACTGGACGACGTGCAGCCGTGCGGCGGCACGGGTGAAGTTCGCTTCCTCGGCGACGGTGACGAAGTGCTCGAGTTGGCGCAGTTCCACACTCCCAATATCCCACAGAGCGCCCCCAGGTATCTCTCGGCGAGATGGCTGCGTTCTCCGACTTTCGTTGGACGGCGACCGTTGCGTACGGCGACTCTGTTCACCGAGGGAACTGCTCGAATGAGGAGACGGCTCACCACAGGAGGCTCGGAGATGACCTACAGGACGCCACCGACATATCTGGGCAGCGGCGACCCGGTGCGGCAGCGCAAGGACTACTACCCTCCCTGGCTGGATAATCTCGCCGATGATGTGACGCTGGAGGCCGGTGTCTTCAACGGGACCATCCACGGGGCCAAGGACGTTCTCGCGATACTGTCCTACGCGCGCACCCTGTACGAATTCCAGGACTTCATCTACATCGGCGAATACGGAGAGAACGGCTTCGTCGAGGACTACGCGGCGACGGTAGACGGCAGGCCGATCGCCAATATCGCCGTCGTCTACATGAACGACGAAGGGAAGACGCAGCATCTTGTGATGAACCACCGGCCGCTGCCGATGCTCCGGTACTTCTCCCGGAAGCTGGGCGAGCACTTCGCCGGGACGGAGTACGCGAAATACTGCGCCGACCCGTCGGATGCCGACCGCGACTGAACGTCCTCCCGCCCGTTGCACAATCGGGCAAAACTCGTGGCCTTTGTGTCGCCCGAGGCGATTTCCGCCTTTCCCACCGACCTGGCGAAAGCGAAGACCGGCCGCACCATGGAGAATGAACACCGTCCGCTCTTTACGCGGATACCGCCGAGGGTCGTGACCTGACCGACGGCCCGCAGGTGCAGGCGGGCGGGAAATTTTGCGGGGCACGGTACGCCCATTACTTCATTGCCCATCGGGGGATGCCACCCTCGACCGAAGGAGAGATCCCATGCCCGTGCCACAATCCATGCGCGCGCTCGTGGCCGGAAAGGTCGGCGAGCCGACCGACGTCCTGCGGCTGGAATCCCGGCCTGTTCCCACGCCTGCGGCCGGTCAGGCGCTGATCCGCGTGAAGGCGACTCCGGTTCACGCCAGCGATCTGCACGTGCTGCGCGGCCGCTACGGTTTCTCCCCGGAGTTTCCCACCGTCGGGGGACACATGGAATGCGTGGGCCGCATCGAGGCCCTCGGCCCGGATGCCGGGGGACTGACGATCGGCGAGCGCGTGGTGACCGTCGCGGTCCCGGCGGTGCCCGGGCCGCGCGTGGCCGGCACGTGGCAGGAATACCTCGTCGCCGATGCACGAAGGCTCCTGCCGGTCCCCGACCAGATGAGCGACTCCGACGCCTGTCAGCTCGCCGTCAACCCGTTGACCGCGCTGCTCCTGGTGACTCGCGAACTCGACGTACAGCCGGGTGAATGGTTGTTGCAGACGGCCGCGGGCTCCACCGTCGGCCGGCTCGTCATTCAGCTGGCCGGGCATCTGGGTGTGCGCACGATCAACGTCGTGCGGCGACGCGATGCCGTCGAGGAGATCAGGGCACTCGGCGGCGACGAGGTCATCTGCACGGAGGACGAGGACCTGGTGCACCGCGTGGCCGAGATCGCGGGGCCGGACGGCGTGCGCAAGGCCATCGACTGCGTCGCGGGCCCCGTGGGTGCCCAGGTGTCCCAGGCATTGGCTCCCGGAGGACAGGTCGTGGTCTACGGCGCGCTCTCCACCCATCGGCAGACCGACCCGGCAGCGCTGACGATCCCGCTGTCGGCGCGCTCGGTCATCTACGAGACCAAAGCGGTCCGTGGCTTCTGGCTGAACCGCTGGTTCGGGAGTGCCTCACCTGAGGACGCGCTGCGCGCGCTGTCCGAGGTCCGTGATCTCGTCGCCGACGGCGTGCTGAGCATCCCCGAAGGCCGGCCGTTCCCGCTCGAACGCTTCATCGAAGCCATCACGCTCGCCGAGACACCCGCGCACGGCGCCAAACCACTCTTCGTCTTCGGGTAGGACGCCGTACCAAGACAGCCCTCGAACAGAGGTGGGTGAACCGCCGGGGCGCATGCCGTAGGGCCAGTTCAGGGGGCTTGATCCCCCGGAACTGGCCCTTTCTCGTGATCACGGCCGTACCGTATGCGTGCCACAGGGCCCGGGCAGCCGCTTCGGGGCGCCCGTCGACGTCAGCCCAGCACGTTCGTCGTCCAGTCGTGCTGGTCCGTCCCGAGCAGGGTGAACCGCTTGAGCCAGCCCTTCGGGCCGCCCACGGCGCGGTAGGCGTCCACGCCGTACTCCGAACCGGTGCAGAGCTTGAGGCCGTCATCCCGGACGCAGGTGGACGTGGAGCGCTGGACAACCGCGCCTGGCGGGGGGCTCATGGTGGGCTCGGGCAGGTCCGGCTGGACCGTGGTGTGGATGTACATCCCGCCGACGATGAAGTCGACGGTGGCCGTCCAGGGCGCGTCGTCCGGCCTCCGCCCCATGTCGAAGGAAGCCTCGGAAACGGCGAATCCCGCGGGCACACCGCTGATCCGGAACGGCAACGGAATCGCCCGGTGAGCCACGACGACCCCTTCGGCGATCTTGTGCAGGGTCTGCTGCCCCGCGGTCCCCGGCATTCCGTCACCCTGCAACTCCGCCCACCGGCCGTCCGCGGTCTGCCAGCGCAGATGCCAGACACCCGCGGGGCCCCAGGCGGCCGTCGGGCTCTTCCCCACCCAGTACGCGGTGCGGCCGTTGACCGGCGGCGCGTCGATCCGATACTGCCGAGGACCTCCGGGGTACCAGGGGCGCCCGAGCGACGGCTTGGTTCCCTCGGGGTAGACGTCGAGCGAGAGGCCGGGCCCCCTCACACCGCCTTCGGGGATCTTGCCCGCGACGCTCACGACGGTTCTTTTCTGCTGCGGCGAGTACTCGATCTTGTCGAAGCCTGCCGGGAGCCAGCCGAAGGACGCCTCCACGGTCAAGGGGGCGTGGCCTGTGTCCGGAGCGGGGGTGGGAGCGGTCCAGACCCGGGGCGCGGCCGGCG
>NZ_JBIATA010000061.1:0-3816 GCF_042891295.1 Streptomyces sp. NPDC001902
GCCGACCTGAGCCGCAATCTGCTGGTGAGCCGTTCGACGCTGCTGATCAGCGCGTTGCAGCTGATCGTCCTCGCGGGCCTGGCGCTGATGCTCGTCGCGGGCCTGCTCGCCAGCGAGCGCTCCGAGGAGACCGCCCAGCTGCGGGCCCGCGGCGGCTCCCGGACCCGCATCGCGGGCCTGGCCTCCGCCGAGGCACTGCTGCTGGCGCTGCCCGCCGCCGTGCTGGCACCGCTGTTGGCCGGTCCGCTGGTGCGGCTGCTCGCCGGGCACGGGGCCCTGGCGCGGGCAGACGTGCACCTGGACGTACCGTCCTCCACGGCCTGGTGGGCCGGCGTGCTGGCCGCGCTCGCCTGCGGCGTCGCCGTGGCCTCGCCGGCGCTGCGCCGCACGGGCACCTACTCCATCGAGCGGCAGGCACGGACCCGCAAGGGCGCCCTGCCGGGTGCCGTGCAGGCGGGCACCGACCTCGCGCTGCTGCTCGTGGCGGGCCTGGGCTACTGGCAGCTGTCCCGGCGCGCGGGCGGGACGGGCGCGCTGTCCACCGACACCGCGGGGAGGCTCGGACTCGATCCGGTGCTCATCGTGGCCCCCGCGATCTGCCTGCTGGCGGGTGCGGTGCTCGCGCTGCGTCTGCTGCCGCTGGCCGCCCGCCTCGGAGAGCGGCTGGCGGCCGGTTCCCGCGGCCTGCCGACCGCGCTGGCCGGCTGGCAACTGGCCCGGCGGAGCGGCCGCGGCGCCGGCCCGGCCCTGCTGCTGGTCCTCGCGGTGTCGATCAGCATGTTCGCGATCGGCGAGAACGCGAGCTGGGAGCGGTCCCAGCGCGACCAGGCCGACTTCATGACAGGCGCGGACGTCCGCGTCGCCGGTACCTCCACGCAGCCCTTCGGACAGGGCGGCGTCTACGACCACGTCCCCGGGATCGCCGCGGTGACCCCGGCGAACCGCAGCACGGTGCCGCTGCCCCGGGGCCGCGAGGCGACGGTGCTGGCGATGGACACCACCACGGCCTCCCGGGTGACCGGGCTGCGCGACGACCTCACCGACCGGCCGTTCCCGGACCTGCTGCGCTCCCTGCGTCCCACGGAGGACGCCGCCTCGCGGGACGCCGGGTTCACGCTGCCGGACGATGCGGCACGGCTCCGCCTGACCGTCCGCCTGCAGGCCCGGGACGCCCGCGGCCGCGCGAGGACGAGCGAGATCGGCGACCGGCTGTCGGCGACCTTCACCGACCGCTACGGCGTCCCCTACTCCATCGCCCTGGGCGAGGTCCCCGCCGACGACCGACCCCACGTCCTGGAGGCGGACTTCGGCGCCGAGGCGGGCCGGGCCGTCGGCGCCGGCCCGGCCGGGCCGCTGCGCCTGACCGGGATCAAGGCCGGCTTCTCCGTGCCCCGGTCGTCCGAACACCACCGCCTGTCCGTCACAGCCCTGCAGGCGGTGGCCGCCGCCGGCGCCACGCATGCCGTACCCGTACCGGCCCGCTCCGCCTGGCAGGCCCACGCCCTCATGGGTAACCGGGACTTCACCGAGGACCCCGATCGCGGCTTCGTCTCCACACGGGCCGGCAGTCCGCGCTCCGGCGGGGGCACACCGCTGACCGTCGAGTACGACACCGGCCAGATGCTCCTCGAGGGGTACATGCCGAGCGGCTTCGACCAGGCGACCGTGATCGTGACCTCGGGACCGAAGGCCCCGGCCGCGCTGACGGGGGTCGCCACCGACTCCTTCCTGCGGGCGGTCGGCGCGAAGGTGGGCGACCCGGTGCGGATCCAGCTGGCCGGCGCGACCGTGCCGGTCCGCGTCACCGCCGCCGCCCGCGCCCTGCCCACCGCCGCACCCAAGGACAAGGACACCGACGGCGGGGCGCTGCTGCTGGACCTGCGCTCCGTCAACACTCTGTTGAACGGGACCGACCAGGGCTCCCTGGCACCCGGCGAATGGTGGCTGGCGGCCGAGCCCGGCGCGACCGCCCGCGTCGCCTCGGCGCTGCGGGCCCGCGGCGACATCACCTCGCTCCTGGTGCGCGACGAGCAGCGGACCGAGCTGCAACGCGATCCGCTCGGCGCCGGGCCGGTGTCCGCGCTGCCCGCCGCCGTCGTGACCGCCGTGGTGCTGGCCGCGCTCGGCTACAGCGTGGCGGCTGCCGGAGCGCTGCGCGAACGCTCCCAGGAGTTCGCGATGCTGCGGGCGCTGGGCACCCCGCGCCGCTGGCTCGCCCGGGTGATCGCCGCCGAGCAGGGCCTGGTCATCCTGGTCGCGGTGGGCGTCGGCGCCGTACTCGGCGGACTGCTGACCCGGCAGGTCGTCCCCCTGATCGTCCTGACGGCCCGCGCGCAGAGCCCGGTCCCCGAGGTCCGGGTGGAACTGCCGTCCGGCCCGCTGGCCGTGCTGCTGATCGCCGTCACCGTGCTGCCCCTGCTCGGCGTCATGCTCACCGCGTGGCGGTCCGCCGACCCGGCCCAGGCGCTGCGGCGCCAAGGAGGTGAATGACGTGGCCGAGCCCCGTTCCCGACGCAGCGGTGACGTCTCCTGGATCCGCGCCCGGCTGCGCGCCGCCCCCGGCGGGACGCTGGCACTCGCCGCGCTGGTGTTCGTCACGGCGTTCCTGGCGGCCGCGCTGCCGCGGGCCGTCGACGGCTACGAGGACACCGCGCTGCGTGACACCGTGTCACAAGCGTCGTTGCCGGGCCGCAGCGTCACCATGTCGCTCCAGGTCTCCCAGCTGTCCGTCCCCTTCGGCCCCGAGGCGCTGCTCACCCCGCGGTCGCTGAAGGCGACGGAGGCGCAGTTCCAGCGTCTCGTGCGACCTCCGCTGGCGCTGGACGCGGACCGGACCGTGTACGGCGTGCGTTCCGTGGAAACGGTCGCCACCGACCCCGGACTGACCCGGTTCCCCGCGGTGGACCCGCTCCCCCCGAAGGGCACCCTGGTGGCCCAGCCCGACCTCGCGGCGAACACCCGGCTCCTCGAGGGACGTCTGCCCCGGCCCGGCGCCGACGCCCACAGCGTCGAAGCGGTGATCACCGACCGCACCGCCGAGGCCATGAAACTGCGCACCGGTTCGGCCTTCCACCTCCAGGACGCGGTCGGATCCGTCATGACCGTCCGGGTCACCGGGATCGTCACGCCCCGGACACCCGGCGCCGCCTGGTGGAACGCGGAGTCCGACCTGCGCAGGCCCAGCCTGCGCTCACTGCCCAGCCCGGGCAACGATCCCGTACGCTACTGGCACTTCACCGCGCTCATCGACCAGAACGCCACCAAGGCCCTGCTGAGTCTGCAGGACGGCGCTCTGGCCTACTGGCACCACCCCGCGGACGTCGACGCGCTCACCGCGCAGGACGTCCCCGCGCTGCGCGACCGGCTGTCCGCGCTGACGGCGGGCCCTGCCGCGGCGCAGTTGCAGACCAGGCAGCGCGGCCTGCGTGTCGAGGAGCAGGGACTCGCCGAACTCCTCGGCCCCTTCGTCGCCGAGCGCACCGCCGCGCAGCCGCTGGTCCTGGTCGCCGCCGTCGGCGTGGGCACCGTCGGCGCCGTCGTGCTGCTCATGGCGGCAGGCCTGTCGGCGAACCGGCGCAGGGCCGAGTTCACCCTGCTGCGGGCCCGCGGCATCAGCATGGGCTCGCTCACCGGCCGGCTGCTGGCGGAGAGCGCGGTCGTGGCGGTGCCGTCAGCTGCGGCCGGCATGGCCGTGGCGCTGCTCCTGCTGCCTGCCGAACGCGCCGCGCTCGCCGTGTGGTCGGCCACCGCCGTGGGCGTGCTGGCCACGGTGAGCCTGCCGCTGCGGGCGGCTGCGACGGCTCGCCGGCCGCGCCC
>NZ_JBIATA010000062.1:0-3321 GCF_042891295.1 Streptomyces sp. NPDC001902
CCGCATTCGTCAGGTCTCCACGGCCAACCATGCTGAACAGCGTCAATCCACACGCATGATCACGTCAGGAGATCCGAGAAACAGCACCTAGGCGGCAGGGGTTACGTGGAGTGGACCATGGCGCGCCTCGACAGTGCGCATGAGCATCTCACCACCGGGTTGCGGATCGCTCGTGAAGTCGGGAATCTGCATTATGAAGGGGTGGGGTTGCTGGGCCTCGGCATGACCTGCAGAGATCTGGGCCGACTGCGCGAGTCTGCTGAACACTTCGAACTGGCTGTCAGCCGCAACGAACAGACGGGCTGGAAGGACGACAGCTTGGCTCTGCATCAACTGGGCTGGGTGTACTGGGAACTCGGCCGCTTGACCGATGGTCTGGACGTCCTTGGGCCCAGGGAGACCTCGTACGGTCGCAGGCGGCTGTCGCGTAATGGCCGAGCGATGATGCTCGACGTCGTGGCGAAGATCAATATCGAGCTTGGCCATCACGAAGAGGCCATGAGACAAGCTGAGCGTGCCCTTGCCATGGTCAAGGACTCGGGACGGAGCTGGATTCAGGCAGGCATCCTCAACACGGTAGCCAGCGCGCACCGAAAGCTGGCACAGCTGGGCGAATCGGCTCAGGCCGACAATCAGGCCCTCGACCTCGCCCGCGAGGCGAGATTTCGCCGGCACGAGGTGGACAGCATTTTGGGGCTCTCCACTACGCAGAAACTCCTTGGTCGTCGCGACCAGGCTCGGCTCTATGCCGAGCAGGCACTGAACCTGGCGCGCGACCATCACTTTCGCGTGGCAGAGGGCCAGGCAGTGACACTCCTGTGCGAGATAGCGGAATCCGAGGCGGCCCACGACGCAACCCTCACACTCGGCCGGGAGGCACTGGTAATTCACCGTCAGACGGGCCATCGGCTCGGCGAAGCCCGAACCCTCGCAGCGCTCAGCCGCACTCTGCACGCTTGTGGGGACCCCGCCGGTGATGCGATGAGGCAACAGGCCCGGGGCACCTTCGCAGACATTGGCGTACCAGAGGCGACGTACCACGACCTCGACTGGTAGCCGCCTCGGATTCGGTACGAGGCTGCTGTCGCTCTTGCGCTCGCGGTTGTGCAGGACAACCCCGCCGGCTCCTTCCGGCCATGGCGATCGTTGTGATCGTCCTTGGCCTCGTCGGCGCTGGCATCCGCCGGAGGCCGCGGCGCGCCACCGGTACCCGTTCCTGACCACGTTTCCGCCGGTGGTGCCAGTCAGTTCGGGCCTCGACTGGGAGTTCCATGCGGACCTCGTAACCCCTCAGCCGAGCTGAACGAGCCGTCAATGAGCGTGGCACTCTCGTACAGCCCGATAAAACACGGCCCTGGCCAGGCGTCCTGCGTTCGCGTAACACCAGGCTGCTGACTGCCCGGTGCCCTGTTCGGTAAGCCGCTGATGTCCTTTCCTGTCGACGTCGCGAGCCATGATCACAGGCGGTAAATGAATCAGGGCTGGTGGCTCTTCGCCTTCTGTCGAGCGTAGTAAGCGCGGGCGCGGTTGCGGTCGCCGCAGTCCTTCGTGTTGCACCAGCGACGGTTCCTCCGCGGTGACGTGTCGAGGTAGACCCATCCGCACTTGGCGTCTTCGCATTAGTGGAGGCGGTCGAGGTCGTCGCGCTGAGTAAGAGCCACAAGCCCGCGGGCGATGCGATTGCGGGGCAGGCGGAGGTCGGTGTCCCGGTCTTGCCATTGCCAGCGGTCGCCTGCGTGGACCAGGTCAGCTGTGGCGATCGCCGCCCGGTACATGCTCGCGAGGTCTGCGGCGGCTTCGGGGTCGTCATTGAAGAGAGCTGCGTAAGCCCTCTCGCGCGCTTCGACGACCTGTACCCGTTCCCGCTCGGCCCGGGCGCCGTCCCGGTCGGCGAGGTCGCGCAAGGCTGCGGCCTCACCTGTGGTGATCAGGTCGGATTCCATGCACCACTCGACGACGTCGGAGAAGGTCTTCAGGGCCTCAACGCGTTCTGGCCCGCCGAGCCGCCGGGCAACGGTGTTAACCAGGTCGAGCATGCGGTCACCCGCGATGTGGCCGAACCTCACCATCAGCTCCTCTCGCCGGCAAAGGCGCTCACGCCTGCAGGGCATCCCGGGCGTCGAGCCAACAGATCTGACCGTGAACGGGACGGTGAATGTCTCAGAGCGCCAGGTCGCGGGACCCGAGGGCGCGCCGGACATCACTCTGCTCATTCTCAGTCCGGCAGCGGGCGGCAGCGATCTGGCAGGCATCTACCACATTCACGGGGGAGGTATGGTCAGCGGCACTCGTAGGATGGGGGTTGAGACCTACCTGCCCTACGTGGCTGAAGGCAAGGCGGTGGTGGTGTCCGTCGAGTATCGGCTGGCACCGGAGAACCCTGACCCCGCGCCCGTCGAGGGCTGCTACGCGGGTCTGGTGTGGACCGCGCAGCATGCCGTCGACCTGGGCATTGCCCCCAACCGGCTTCTCATAGCCGGAGCAAGCGCGGGTGGCGGTCTCGCTGCGGGTACTGCGCTTCTCGCCCGGGACCGCGGCTTTCCTCACCTGAGCCATCAGATCCTCGTCTGCCCCATGCTCGAAGACAGGTTCGACAGCCCTAGCAGCAGGATGCTTGACGGCGAAGGCTTCTGGGACCGCAATGACAATCTTTTCGGCTGGACCTCGCTGCTTGGGGAGCGACGCGGCGGCCCCGATGTCTCCCCTTACGCTGCCGCAGCACGTGCAACCGACCTTACCGGACTTCCCCGTACATATCTCGACTGCGGGTCGGCCGAAGTTTTCCGCGACTCGGTCCTTGCCTATGCCCAGCGCCTCTCGGAGGCCGGGGTGAGTGTGGATCTCCACCTGTGGGGAGGAGGCTTCCACGGGTTCGACCAAATGGCCCCACACACGGCTCTTTCCCGCGCCTCCATTGCCGCCCGCGACCAATTCGTCCGTCGGGCCATCGAGGTATAGCCGACACGGGCAAGCGCAGGAACAAGGCGAGATAATAGGGGCGGGAGGCGGTCCAAAGTGCGCGATCTAATTGCCCGCTTGGAGGTTGTCGATGACGACAGGGCAAGCGCGCTACACGATCGCGCACTTCGACCACCTCGTCAAAGGATGGGCGTCGAAGGCGGGGACTTGTACGTGCCGCCGCGGCGTTGGCGGGATGCCCGGCCGGGTTCCGTGATGCATTCAGCGGCGAGATCTGCCGCTACACCGCAGAAGGCAGGGCTCATGGCTAGGTGTTCTGTCCGGGGAGGTTGTGGACGGGTGATGTAGGTCTCGGTTGAGGGATCTTGAAATGGGTGTGGGCCTTCTGGCCTGGTGTGGATT
>NZ_JBIATA010000063.1:0-1925 GCF_042891295.1 Streptomyces sp. NPDC001902
TACTCCAGCTGTAGATCTTGATCTTGGCGCTCTGGCATACGGGCGGCTCGGTCTGGTGACCTCCGACGGGTGGACCCGCGACCGTTGAGTAGGCACTATGCCCAGGTGAGCATCATCATCAAGTTCTTCGTGGCGCCGGACAACGAGGCTGCCGCTGCCGTCGCGCAAGGCGGCCCGGATAGAGTCTTCGACTCGCTGACGTTCGGCAACTTCGACGCCGAAGAGGCTCTCATCGAGTGGGAGAGCATCTTCACCGGTCGGAGCTTCGAAGAACTCGTCGCCGCTGACGAACCCGAGTTCGTTGCCGATCCTGGCGACGATGAGGGCCCAGTGGTCCTCGCCGCTTCCCGGGTCCTCCAGGACGCGCTTGCCACCGCTGACGAGCACCGGCTTGTCGAGGTCAGCCGGCTGTGGGTTGCGGAGCGAGCGGCGGACGGCGAGGCCTTTGACCAGGAGATTGCCGCCTGGATCCTGAGTGGCGTGGCTGGCCTCGCGCGTGCCATCGGAGAAGGGGAAGCGGGCCTCTACTGCTGGATGGCATAGACCGACACGGCCACCGTTGATCATCGTCGATTGTGTGGACAGACGAAAATGACTCAGTGGCCGCAGGTCACAGCGCAGACCCTGCCCGATGGCAGCCCGTGTTCGAAGACCTGATGGCGCGGGTGGCGGGCCGGTTCGCCCGGGTGGAACCCCGCCGCAGAGCGCGGGCGTTCGTGCTGGGCCTGCTGGCGGAACTGCCGCGGAAGAACTGCTGGACGATCGCCGAGCACGTCGGTGACGCCAGCCCGGCCGGAATGCAACACCTGCTCAGCCGCGCATCCTGGGACGCCGACCGAGTCCGTGACGACATACGGGACTTCGTGGTCGAGCACCTCGGCAACCAGGACGCCGTCCTGGTGGTCGACGAGACCGGCGACTTGAAGAAGGGAACCGCGAGCGTCGGTGTGCAACGCCAGTACACCGGCACCGCGGGCCGAATCGAGAACGCCCAAGTCGCCGTCTATCTCGTCTACTCCTCCCCGGCCGGGCATGCTGCCATCGACCGGCGCCTGTACGTCCCGCGCTCCTGGACGCAGGACCCCAACCGGTGTCGGGCGGCGGGAATCCCAGAGGACTTGAGGTTCGCCACCAAGCCCGCCCTGGCCACCGAGATGATCGCCCAGGCCTTGGATGCCGGCGTATCGGCCGCGTGGGTCACCGGTGACGAGGTCTACGGCGGCGATCCCCACCTGAGCGCCGAGCTGGAGAGCCGTCAGATCGGCTACGCCCTGGCCGTCTCACGCAAGCGGCCGATCCGCACGCGCGCGGGCGTCTTCGAAGCAGGCCTGCTCGCTCGCTGCCTGCCGAAGAAGGCCTGGCAGCAGCTCTCCGCCGGAGACGGCGCCAAGGGCCGACGCTTCTACGACTGGGCCCAGGTCGAGATCGACAATCCGTCGGGCAGTACGGGCCACCGATCACTGCTCCTCCGGCGCAACCGGCGCACCGGCGAACTCGCCTTCTACCGCTGCTACTCAGCCCATCCGGTCCCACTTACCGCCCTGGTCAAAGTCGCCGGACGCCGCTGGACCGTAGAGGAGACCTTCCAAGCCGCAAAGGGACTGGCCGGGCTGGACGAGCACCAGGTCCGCCGCTGGACCTCCTGGCACCGCTGGACCACCCTGGCCATGCTCGCCCACGCCTTCCTCGTGGTCACAGCCGCCATCGAACGGACCACCACAACCCCACCACCAGGGCTCATCCCGTTGACCTGCGGCGAGATCCAACGCCTCTTCGCCGCATTCATCGCCCCACGTGTCGGCAGCCTGGCACACCGACTCCGCTGGTCACACTGGCGCCGACAACACCAGGCCGGTGCCCGCAGCAGCCACTACCAGCGTCAGACCGCCCAGCAGCCGTGATCAAGATCTACAGCTGGAGTACTA
>NZ_JBIATA010000064.1:0-1748 GCF_042891295.1 Streptomyces sp. NPDC001902
CGAGCTCACGGCATCACAGTGAAACCGGCGTCCCGGACGGAGCAGCCCCATTTTCCCGGCCTCACGGCGGCCGCGCAGCGGCCTGGGTTCCTGACACGAAAATAGAGTGGACCGCCCAGGTCAGGTGTTGGGGATCGACTCGAAGCGGACGGCTGGATAGTCAAGCGGTGATGGGCTCGAAGCGGATGGTCAGACCCAGGCTGTTGGCTTCTTTGAGCATGCGGGCCTTGACCCCGGATTCTGGACACGGGTTATGCGGCTTTGACCAGCGTAGTTGATGTTGTTCGGGATGCTCGTTCGCAGGCGATGGGGCTGCGATGTCCGAGGCTGGAGTGGCGTCGGACGGTGTTGTAGCGGTGTAGCCAGCGGAAGAGGTCGAGGTGGGCCTCGCGTGCGGTGTCCCAGGCTCGGCGGCCTTGGAGGGTCTCGCGTTTGCAGGTCGCGTTGAACGACTCGGCGAGTGCGTTGTCCGCGCTGGAGCCGACCGCGCTCATGGACTGGGTGACGCCGGCCGCGTGGCAGGCATCGGCGAAGGCCCGGCTGCAGTATTGGGCCCCGTGGTCGCTGTGGAAGGTAGCGCCGGCGAGGCTGCCGTGGGTCCGTTCGGCCCCGTGCAGGGCGTCGATGACAAGGTCGGCGCGCTTGTGGTCGGCGATCGCCCAGCCGGCCAGGCGCCGGGAGGCGAGGTCGATGACCGTGGCCAGATAGAGGAACTTGCCGCCGGTCAGCGGCAAATAGGTGATGTCGCCGACGTACTTCGTGTTCACCGCGGTGGCGGTGAAGTCGCGGCCGATCAGGTCCGGGGCCTTCGCCGCGGCCGGGTCCGCGATCGTGGTGCGGTGCCGGCGCCGCAGCCGCACGCCCGCGAGATCGATGCTCCGCATCACCCGCGCGATCCGCTTGTGGTTGACACGCTCGCCTGCCTCGCGGAGCTCGGCGGTGATCCGGGGGACGCCGTAGGTGCCGTCCGATTCGCGGTGCACGACCCGTATCCGTGCGGCAAGGCGGGTGTCGGACGCCCGCCGGGCAGCCCGGTCCGCAGCGGTCGCGCGCCAGTAGTAGTAGCTGGAGCGGGCGATGCCGAGGATGGTGCACAGCCGCTTGACGCCGTAGCGGCGCTGGTGGTCGGCGACGAACTGGAAGCGGTTCACCAGCGCGTCTCCCCGGCGAAATACTTGGCCGCCTTCCGCAGGATCTCCCGCTCTTCTTCCAGCTCGCGGACCTTCTTGCGCAGGGCCGCGTTCTCCGCCTCCAGCGGTGTGGGCGGCTCGGCCGGTGCCTCCGTGCGGCGTCCTCGCGGCCGGCTCGCTCCGGCTGCCCTGACCCAGTTCCGGAGGGTCTCGGGATTGATCCCCAGATCGGCAGCGACCTGCCGAATCGTCGCCTCGGGCCGCGACTGGTACAGCGCGACCGCGTCCGCCTTGAACTGCGGCGGATAGTTCTTCATGACCACGAGATGTCCGTTCTCAGATCCTCAGGATCCAGTGTCTCGTGTGTCCAAGATCCGGGGTCAAGGCCCAACATCCTGCGCACCGACATGCACGCCCACCGACCCCTGCCGGCCGACTCCGAACTCGCACAGGTCATTACCGTCCTGGCCCGAGCCCAGCAGGACGCCGTCTGGACTCGGCAACAGGTCGCCAACCAAGTCCACTCGCTCCTGCGCGAGTACTACCCTGCTGCTCTGCTGGCCTTCCAGGGCAAGCAAGGCGGTCTGACCAGGGCTGACGCCCGCGTCATCCTCACCC
>NZ_JBIATA010000065.1:0-1527 GCF_042891295.1 Streptomyces sp. NPDC001902
GTCAGGAACCCAGGCCGCTGCGCGGCCGCCGTGAGGCCGGGAAAATGGGGCTGCTCCGTCCGGGACGCCGGTTTCACTGTGATGCCGTGAGCTCGAGAGTCAGGATGGCGTGGGGGTCGCTGACAGGGACCGTCAATTGTTGCAGCAGCACGCGGACCAGACTCTTCAGCCCTGTGGCCCCTCCGGACGGCGCGCGTCGGGTCGAGTCGGTCGTGGTCGGGGAGGGTTTCATGGACGTGCTGCACGAGCGGTGCGCCGCGCTGGACATCGGCAAGAAGGACCTCAAGGCGTGTGTGCGAACCCCGAGCCCGAGCGGGCGCCGCAGCCGCCGCCAGGAGATCCGTACCTTCGCCACCACGACCAACGCCCTGCTGGAGTTGCGGGACTGGCTGACCGCGGAGCAAGTGACCCTGGTGGTGATGGAGGCGACCGGCGACTACTGGCGCGGCGCGTTCTACCTGCTCGAGGACTGCGTGAACGTGATCCTGGTGAACGCCGCGCACGCCAAGGGCCTGCCCGGCCGCAAGACCGACGTCGCGGACGCGGCCTGGCTGTGCCAGCTGGGCGAGTGCGGCCTGCTGAAGGCCTCGTTCGTGCCGCCGGAGCCGGTCCGGCACCTGCGCGACCTGACCCGCTACCGCTCCACTCTTGCCGGCGAGCGCAGCCGGGAGGCCCAGCGGCTGGAGAAGGAACTCGAGGACGCCGGGATCAAGCTCTCCTCGGTGGCCACCGACATCCTCGGGGTCTCCGGGCGCGCCATGCTGGACGCGCTCATCGCCGGGGAACGCGATGTGCACGTCCTGGCAGGGCTGGCCAAGGCCCGCATGCGCCCCAAGATCCCCGCACTGGCGGAGGCGCTGGCCGGCAACTTCGGCGAGCACCACGCCTTCTTGTGCCGGCTGCACCTGGAGCGCATCGACCAGCTCACCACAGCCATCGACCAGCTGTCGGTGCGGATCGAGGAGGAGATGCGCCCTTTCTCCCGGCAGCTTGAGCTGCTGCAGACCATCCCCGGCGTCGGCCGGACCACCGCGGAGGTCCTGATCGCCGAGACCGGCGCCGACATGTCCCGCTTCCGTACCGCCGGGCACCTGACCTCCTGGGCCGGGGTCTGCCCCGGGCACCACGAATCCGCCGGCAAGCACAAATCCGGCCGCAGACGCCACGGCAACCGGTGGCTCGGCGCCGCTTTGGGCACCGCGGCCATGGCCGCCTCCCGCACCCGGGACCGCACCTACCTCGGTGCGCGCTACATGCGGCTGATGCCCCGCCTGGGCAAGAAGAAAGCCCTCGTCGCCGTCGAGCACTCGATTCTCACCGCGGTATGGCACATGCTCACCCAGGACACTGCATTCCACGACCTCGGCGGTGACTACTACGCCAAGCACGACCCCGAACGCGCCCTCCGCAGGATCACCCGGCAGGCCAACGCCCTCGGCCTCACCGTCCGCTTCGACCCCATCGAGGCCGCTTAAACACCCGAGTTCATCACGCTGACCTGGTCTCAAGCTTCATTTTCGGACCAGT
>NZ_JBIATA010000066.1:0-1397 GCF_042891295.1 Streptomyces sp. NPDC001902
GCGGTGCGCGGGATCAGCTCGCCGGTGATCTTCTTGTTGACGTAGTTGTTGGACAGCACGTTGCCGTCACCGAAGAACGGGGCGGTGAAGTTGTCCGGGTCCGGGTAGTCCGGCACCCAGCCGCGCACGTACACGGCGTACTTGCCGGCCTCGATGTCCTTGGCGTACTGGTCGGCGTCGGCGCTCTTGACGTCCACGTCGAACAGCCCGCTGTCGTTGAGCTGCTTGGCGATCGCCTTCAGCTCCGCCACGGTGCCCGGCCCGAACCGCACCGGCGTCGCCCACAGCGTGAAGGACACCTTGCTCGTGATCCCCGCCTGCGCCAGCACGGCCTGCGCCCCGGCCCGGTCGCCGCCCTCGCCGTAGCGGTCGAAGAACGCGGTGTTGTGACCGGTGATACCGGCCGGCACGATCGAGTACAACGGGGTCGCGGTGCGCTGGTAGACGTCCCGGATGAACGCCTTGCGGTCGATCAGATAGGCCACCGCACGCCGCACGGCCTTGTCGCCCACCACCGGGTCCTTGAGGTTGAACACCAGGTGCTGGACCTCGGCACCGGTGCCCTCCACGACCTGGATCCCGGTGTCGCCGGCTATCGAACTGCTCTGCAGCGAGGCGATGTCGGCCGAGTCCAGACCACGGTAGGCCAGGTCCACCGACCCGTCCTCCACCGCCTTCTTCAGCGCCGGCTCGTCACCGAAGAACTTCATCGTCATACCGGAGTTACGGATCTGCGCCGTGCCCTGGTAGTCCCCGTTGACCGAGAACACCGCCTGCTCGCCGGCCTCGTAGGAGTCCAGCTTGTACGGGCCGGAACCGGTCGCCTTGCCGTCCGTGCGCAGCTTGTCCGCCGGGTACTGCGTGTGGTCCACGATCGAACCCGCACCCGAGGCGATCTTCATCGGGAACGTCGCGTCGGAGTACTTCAGGTGGAACACCACCCGCTCCGGCGAGGGCGTGTCGATCGTCTTGATCGCGTCCAGCAGCACCGCCGGACCGTTCTCGTCATTGATCTTGATGGTGCGCTCGAAGGAGTACTTCACGTCCTGCGACGTCAGCGCCTCACCGTTGCTGAACTTCAGACCCTGCCGCAGCGTGCAGTCGAACGTCCTGCTCTGCGCGTCGGTGAACTTGCAGCTCTCCGCGGCCTCGGGCTCGGGCTTGGTGGCGCCCCTGGGGAAGCTGAGCAGCGACTGGAAGACGTTGTTGAACACGATCCAGGAGCCGACGTCGTAACCGGCGGCCGGATCAACGGCCGTCACCTTGTCCGTGATCCCCATCGTGAGGGGCTCTCCGGAGGCCTCGCCGTCCGACCCTCCCGAACCGCAGCCGGCGACCACGACCGCCGTCAAGGTCGCGGAGAGCGGCAGCGCCAGTCGCTGGACTCGATTCCTCAC
>NZ_JBIATA010000067.1:0-1392 GCF_042891295.1 Streptomyces sp. NPDC001902
GCGGTAGCGAGGGTGTCTATCTCGGTCGTCACACACTGAGACTGGACACCCTCGCCTCGTCTACGGGCCCAAACCCTTGGAATCGATCATCTAGGAGCGTTCGGACCGGGTGTCGAACGGGCCGGTTCACGGCACCAAGCGCCGGTGGCGGCGTTGGGAAGCCGAGTTCACGTGCCGCTGTTGTGGCGAGGGCTGGGCCCGGGACGAGCTGCACGAGGCCCTGCTCCTCCTTTCGCCGCGGGCCGCCACCGAACTCCGAGTGCAGGTGGAACGCCTGGACATGGTCCTTCTCCGAGAACGACGGGCCGGCACGGGGCCGTGCTCGGCATCGCCCGCCTGCACGACCTCGCCCTCACCGGGTGACTCCCACCCCGTACGGGGACAACCTTTAGGCTGTGCGGATCTGTCGTCCGTCTCATGGGGGCTGATTTCGTGCGCGCCGTCCGATCCATCCGCCGGTCCGGCCCCCGGAGGCTCCGCAGATCCAGTTGTGCCGTGGGGGTCGTCGCGTTGGGTCTCCTCGGGGGGCCGGCGCTCTCCGGTTGTGCGAGCGAGGGCAACCCCGACAACGCCAACGGCGGGCACGGGCCGATCCTGAGGAAGCTCTGGGACGTGCCGACGGGGTACGTGGGGGACTACGACTACGTGCATGCCGTCTGGGTGATGGACGACCGGATCGTCCGCGTCTCGAACATGTCGCTCGAGGCCATCCGGTTGTCGGACGGCCACAGCATGTACTTCCGGCAGCTGGACTACCCGCCAAGTGCGTCAAGGGCACTGGACTCACAGGACCGGGGCCTCGTCGACGGGTCCACGTACGACGCGCGTACCGGCACGGATCTGAACCCCATGGGAGGCGGTGACGGTCAGAAGTTCGTGGCGAGAGAACCGGGCGTGACGCGGCAACCGATCCAGGAATGGCGGAAGAAGGGGCACAAGTACAACTCCTTCACCGTTCAGGATCCCGCGACGGGGAAGATCGTCGGCCGCTACTCCGTGCCGGAGCTGAACTTCATCGCGAAGGGCAAGGTGGACAAGTGCTTCGGGATACGGCTGAAGGACGGGCGGATCGTCTTGGTCGCCTCGGACAACGTCGGTGACTACCTGGCCGCCGCCTATCGCGCACCGGAGTAGGCCGTGCCTGGAGCAGCCGCTGTCCGACCTCTCCGGGGAGCGAGGGTACCGGGGGCAGCTGGTGCTTTTGCCCTGCTGGTGACAGGCCCCTCACCGGTGACGCTCATGCACGGTGACGATCCTGCCGCACCACGACGGGAGAACTGACCGCCGCAGGCACGATGGGCCGTGCAACCTTTCGCCTCACTTCTTGCATCAGGGTGTCGGGCTTCACCTGGAGTGCGGCCTGGAAAGGAGTGCCGTCCATGGCGGGGCGCG
>NZ_JBIATA010000068.1:0-1118 GCF_042891295.1 Streptomyces sp. NPDC001902
GAGGTTTTCGTGTGGGCGTCGGGTGGTGACGGGTGGTGATCCCTGCGGTATGCCGTTGCTATGCGGTATGCGCAGGGTGGGGGCCTGACCGCTGAGCGGCGGGCGTTTCGTGAACAGGTGCGGCTGGAGGCCGCGGCGCAGTTCGCACGTGGTGAGAAGACGGCGGCGATCGCGAAGGAGTTACGGGTCAGCGAGCGGTCGGTGGAGCGGTGGCGTCGGGCCTGGCGTGAGGGCGGCATCGAGGGACTGCGGTCGGCTGGTCCGGGTCAAGTACCGAAGCTGTCTGCCCAGCAGTTCGCGGTCCTGGAGGAGGAGCTGGGCAGGGGGCCGGCCGCGCATGGCTGGGAAGACCAGCGGTGGACCCTGGCGCGGGTCCAGACGGTGGTCGACCGCAGGTTTCGGATCTCCTTGTCGGTGGCCGGGGTGTGGCGGCTGCTGCAACGGCATGGCTGGTCGTGGCAGAGCCCAGCTCGGCGGGCGCTGGAGCGTGATGAGGGCGCCGTGGAGCTGTGGAAGAAGGAGGTGTGGCCGTTGGTGGAAGCACCGCGGCGGCGCTCGGGGCCTGGATCGTCTTTGAGGACGAAGCCGGGTTCGCGATGACGCCGCCTCGCGCACGCACCTGGGGCCGGCGAGGGCACACGCCCGTGGTGAGGGTCCGGGGACGCTCCCGACGGCGGATCTCGGTCGCCGCGCTGTGCTGCTACAAGCCGGGCGAGAGACCGCGGCTGATCTACCGTCCCCGGTTCCACCTGCCCTTCAAAGGGGCACGCAAGAGTTTCGCGTGGACCGATTACCGCGACTTGGCCGTCCGGGCCCACCTCCAACTCGGTGGCCCGGTCGTGCTCGTGTGGGACAACTTGAACACTCACCTGGCCGCCGGCATGAAGCAGTACGCGGCCGACCACGACTGGCTCACCATCTTCCAGCTGCCCAGTTACGCGCCTGACCTCAACCCGGTGGAAGGCATCTGGTCGCTCCTACGGCGCGGACCGATGGCCAATGCCGCGTTCACCGATCCCGACCACCTCACGCAGACCCTCCGGCGCGGCCTGCGACACATCCAGCTCCGGCCCGGCCTCATCAACGGCTGCCTTGCCGGAACCAGCCTGACCATCACC
>NZ_JBIATA010000069.1:0-1017 GCF_042891295.1 Streptomyces sp. NPDC001902
CTAGGTGCTGTTTCTCGGATCTCCTGACGTGATCATGCGTGTGGATTGACGCTGTTCAGCATGGTTGGCCGTGGAGACCTGACGAATGCGGAGTGGGGGCGGCTGGAGCCGCTCCTGCCTCGTGGTGGTGCGCGTGGCGGTCGGTGGAGCGAGCACCGGAAGGTCATCAACGGGGTGCTGTTCCGGGCCAGGACGGGGGTGCCGTGGCGAGACCTGCCGGAGCGCTTCGGGCCGTGGGAGACGGTCTACAAGCGGCATCGTCGCTGGTCGGCGGACGGTACGTGGGACATGCTGCTGGCGCGCGTGCAGGCGGCCGAGAACGCCGAGGGCAGGATCGACTGGGATGTGTCGGTGGACTCCACGACGGCCCGGGCCCATCAGCATGCTGCCGGCGCCCGCAAGGCCGCTCCACCCGTGATTGCTCCTGAAAAGGGGCCCCACAGCGGGGCAAACCTGGGCGATCCGGCGCTGGCGAGCCTGTCCGTCCGCCTGGCGGAGGTGGTCAGGCAGGCGAGTGCTTAGGCCGTTCGCGCGGCGGCTTCACCACGAAGATCCACCTGTCGGCCGACGGCCGGTGCCGTCCGCTGTCCATCGTCCTGACGCCCGGTCAACACGGCGATAGCCCGCAGTTCCAGGCCGTACTGGAGAAGATCTCGGTGCCGTGCATAGGGCCCGGCCGGCCCCGCAACCGGCCGGACAGCGTCAGCGCGGACAAGGCCTACAGCTCCCGCAACAATCGCCGCTACCTGCGGCGGCGCAAGATTCGGCACAGCATCCCCGAGCCGAAGGACCAGCGGGCCAACCGCCGCAGGCGCGGCTCGGCCGGCGGTCGGCCGACCGGCTTCGACAAACAGCGGTACAAGAAACGCAACGTCGTCGAGCGGGCGATCAACCGCCTCAAAAACTTCCGGGCCGTGGCCACCCGCTACGACAAACGCGCCTACACCTACCTCGGAACCGTCACCGTCGCAGCCCTGATGATCTGGCTCCGCACATGATCCAAGAAACAGAACCTAG